>JAJFFY010000055.1 GCA_021776415.1 Hyphococcus sp. | reverse complement strand
GGGTATTCTTAAGCAATTTGCGCAATCATTAACAATAGAACACATAATGCGGGTAGGCTGGAGGGATGCGCAGTGCTGCGGACTGCTTTTGCTGCATACGAAGCTTTTTTAAGGATTGATCCACGCGGCAAGGCGAAGGATCTGGTCCGCGCGCGCGCCCTCGTCTGGCTCGGCTGGGCATATGTGCTGCTCCAGCTCCTAAATCTTGTGAGCCTAACGTTGACTTATGGCGAGTGGACTTCGAGCCATATGATCGGCGTGATGGTAATCGTCATGTTATTGTTCGCGATCCACATTTTTCGTTATTATAAAAACTACGCCATGTACGGCATATATATCGCCGCGCTCGCAGTTTTTGGCGTGTTAGCCTCTGCTTTGCCGAGTCATACCGGAATCAATTCAGCCTTACTCCCTATTTTGATTATGACGCCAATGCTTAACGGCTTCATCTCCGGTCCGCGCGTCGCGCTGGCGACAGGAGGTTTGATGCTTGGCGCGGTCGGCATGCTTTACTATTGCTCTGCGGCCCATGACGCGAACGGCGCGGCCATCTATTTGGCGAGCGACCTTCAGCGAGCGGTGCAGAGCGGATTAGTCATCATCATGGTGACAATCGTTTCAACGGTTTTCAGCACCAACATCTTCCGCGCGTTTGATCAGTTAGAGGCCAGCGTTGGGCGTGCGCGGGAGGCGGAGGCGGCCAAGGCGCAATTCCTCGCCGCCATGAACCATGAGCTGCGAACGCCGCTAAACGGCGTGCTCGGGCTGTCCGAGGTGATGCAAAAAACATCGCTCGATGACGAGCAGGCGAAATTAATGAACGACATCGAAGGCTCCGGCCGTTCACTGCTGAGCATTTTGAACGACATTCTGGATATGTTGAATATCGATGCTCAAAAGATTGAAATCAAGCCGGCAGCGTTTGACTTGCATGATTTAGTCAACGACGTCTCTGGCGCATGGCGCTTGCCAGCCATGGAAAAAGGACTGACACTAGAGTTCAGCATTGACGAGGATGCGCCGCAAAGCCTCGTCGGCGATGGACTCCGTATACGTCAGATCGTCACCAAGATTGTCTCCAATGCGGTGAAGTATACCCAACAAGGCGGCGTCGTGATTTCTGCGAACGTTATTAACAGTGACGCCAATGGCGCAACATTGCAGGTCGCTGTCAAGGACACTGGCCCCGGCATTCCCGACGGCGCCGGCGAGCGGATTTTCACCCCCTTTGAACAGGCCGAACAGGGATTGTCGCGAGGCCAGGACGGGGTCGGGTTGGGGCTGGCTCTCTGTCAAAGGCTGGCGATGTTAATGAGCGGCGCAGTCCATTATGAAACCGAAATGGGCAAAGGCACGACATTCTATCTCACCATGCGGATTGACGTCGCCGCGCCGGCGGCGGCGCCAGTCGAGGCGAGCGTTGAAAATGCGGCAGCGGCGTTAGCCGGACGGCGCGTTCTTATTGTCGAAGACAATATCGTCAACCGCATGGTCGCCGAGAAGCTGTTATCGAGCCTGGGCGTTGTAACCGAGACCGCGGAACATGGCGGCATATGTCTCGACATTATAAAACAGCACACATTCGACGCGATCTTGATGGACAAACACATGCCGGTCATGGACGGAGTTGAGGCGACGACAAAAATTCGCGCCATGGCGGCCCCGCTCGGCGCAATGCCGATTGTCGCCTGCACGGCCGACGCCATGGGCGGCGAGCGTGAGGCGCTGTTGGCTGTCGGGTTTGATGAATTTCTGCCGAAACCGATATCCGCCGACAATCTGCGCGACGCCTTGCAGATCGTATTGGCGTATAAAGGCTCGCAAAACCATGCCGCCGCTTAACGGCGCTTACCGCCGTCGGCGTCTCGCGCGGCGCTCGTTGCCGTCGCGGCGGACGCGGGTGAAGCCGCTCGATACATCTGTGTAGAAATCAAGCAGCGTCGGCTCGGCGGCGTAAGAGACCGCGGGATAAGCGCCGTCAATCGCCGCCAGCCGCAGCCCCTGATGGGCTGAGATCATAAACCGCTTCCAGATTTCCGCCGGGATCGCGCCGCCGGTGACTTTGTCCATGGGCCGATAGTCGTCATTGCCGACCCAGACGCCGGCGGTGATCTGTGGCGTGTAGCCGACGAACCAGGCGTCGCGCCAATCATTGGTAGTGCCGGTCTTGCCGGCGGCGTGGCGCCGCCCAAGGCTGGCGCGCCGGCCGGTGCCGGAATGCATCACCTGATAGAGCAGATGGTTCATATGTTTGGCTGAGCGTTTGCTCATCACCCGTGTGGGTTTTTGGCGGCGATGTTCATAGATCACGACGCCGTCGAGGGTCTCGATCTTGGCGATCGCATACGCCTCCGGCTTCAGCCCGCTGCGCGCGAACGGCAAATATGCGCCGGTGAGATCTTCAAGCGTGAGGTCTACGGCGCCGAGCGCAATCGCGCGATAGGACGAGACATTGGGGATGCCAAAGCGCATGGCGAGCGTGGCGACTTTTGACGGGCCGACCCGCTCGGAGACCTGCGCGGCGATGGTGTTGATCGATTTCGCCATTGCCTCAGTCAGGCGCACCGGACCGATATAGCCGTCGGTGTAATTGGTCGGCGACCAGCCGTCATAAGTTACCGGCTGGTCGATGAAGCGCGATTGCGGCGTCAGCCCGGCCTCCATGGCGGCCGCGTATACGAACGGTTTGAACGCCGAGCCGGGCTGGCGTTTGGCTTGCACGGCGCGGTTAAACTGGCTCTCTTTATATGACCGCCCGCCAACCATGGCGCGCAAAGCGCCGTCGGCGTCATAGGCGACCAGCGCTGCCTGATCGGCGCCTTTAAGCCGGTTCTCCACTGTCAGTCCGGCGGCGACCGCGGCTTCCGCGTCGCGTTGCAGTTTCTGGTCGATGGTCGTCGTCACCACAATATCGCCGGAGATATTGCCGGCCAGCGCTTTGGCTTTCGCCGCCGCATAGTCGAAGAAATAGCCAAGATCACTATCCGTATTCTGATTAACCACCTGGGCCGGGTTCTGGCGCGCCTCGCGCGCGTCAAACGGCGTGATCGCGCTGGTCTCAAGCAGATTGTCCAGCACTTCAGAGGCGCGCCGCTCCGCGCCTTTGGGGTTTTGCGTCGGCGCATAGGTCGAGGGCGCCTTGGGCAGCCCGGCCAGCATCGCCGCCTCAGCCAGGCTCACATCGCGCGCCGATTTTGCAAAATAAGTCTGCGCCGCCGATTCAACGCCATAGGTTCCCGCGCCGAGGTAAATCCGGTTGATATAAAACGATAGGATCTGGTTCTTGGTGTAATGGCCCTCAAGCCACAAAGCCAGTTGCGCCTCGCGGATTTTACGCTCGTAAGTTTGCGCCGGCGACAGGAATAAGTTTTTGGCCAGCTGCTGGGTGATGGTCGAGCCGCCCTGGACGACGCTGCCGGATTTGGCGTTGGCCATCGCCGCACGCAACGTGCCGCGCAGATCGACGCCGCCATGGTCATAGAACCGGCGGTCCTCCGTAGACAGAATAGCCTGGATGAAATAGCCGGGCAATTCTTCCGGCTCGACCTGTTCGCCATAGCGCGCGCCGCGCGCGGCGATCTCCTCGCCATTGCGGTCGAGGACGATAATCGCTGACTGGCGGTTGACGTTCCACATATCGGCGCCGCCGGGAATGCGCGGCGCCATGATGATAAACGCCAGCCACAGCCCGGCAATTGCGCCAAAGAAACTGAGCGAGGTCGCCGCCGCGGCAAAGCTCCACATAAGATCGCGCCACGCCCGGCCCTGACCAGGCTCACGGTCATATTTGACGCTTTCCGTATAAGGCCCGGCGGCGGGTTTGGGCTTGCGCCGAAAAAGTCGCGCCACATCACCCGGCAGCGCCCGCGCGCCGCGCGCAAAATCAGCGAGCAGCGCCGCCGCGAGGCCTTTGCGGGCCGGGCCCTCAAGGGTGGGTTCCTCCCGAACGGGCCCCATCCGAGCCGGCAGCCCGCCATCATCGCTATGATCGCCAGATTTTGTCATCGCCCCATACTATGTCAGCGGCCGGTCTGGATACAGCCCATATTTTCAGCCGATATGCGTCGATAAAGGCGGCGGCATCAAGGCGCAAGGAGAGAGATTTTATGGCCGATGAAAAACGGTTAAGGCGCGAGGGCAGGCGTTACATAGGCCCGGGCGGCAGGGCGTCGGTGTCCAGCGCCGGCCAGTCGATGTTGCGCCAGGGATCGCCCGCCTTAGGCCCGCCAAACTGGGATCCGCCAAACTGGGGTCCGGCAAACAAGGGCCCGACAAAGATGTAAATACCGTAACATGTGATCTCCAGCCCGATATCAAAAATCGGCGAGCGCCCGGAAAAGTAGCGCTCAAAAGACGCGTGCTCGATTGAGCCGCAATATTCGTCCGAGGCGCAATCGGGGCGCCATTCGCCGCTCTCCTTGTGGAGGTATTCGGTATCGCGGAGAAACAGGCTCCAGCGGTCGTCTTCGTCGATCTCAAAGAACTCGACAAAACCGCGCGTCACGGTTTGTCCCTGCTCATGCAGAAACGGGCGGTCATAAAGGTCGAGCAGAACAACCTCGGCGGCGGTGGAGCTGAGGCTGGTTGTGGCCTGTGCGACGCCCTTGCTGGCGCGCGAGGACTTACTCATCCATAATACTTAATATTGCGCGCGCCGCCGGCGACGGCGCCACAAGATCTGCATAGGGAGTAGATTGGTAAAGATAACGAAGATCGCCGCGCGGGCCCAGGGCGAGAAGCTCGCGCAAGATCTCGCGCTCGGCCGCGTCGATAACGCCGTCACTGAGAACGTAATCGACAAATTCCTGCGCGGCGGCGGCCTCGTCCTGCGAGCCCTGCCGCCCGGCAAGCGCAGCAACCTCGTCCGAGAGCGCCAGGTCTGCGGAATAGGCGACGCCGTCCGGGCGCCAGGCTTCGGTGGAAGTGGCGGCGCAGGCCGCAAGCGCGCTTAGCAAGACCGGCGTAAGCAGGAAATCCAGGGAACAGCTGAAGGGTTTGATTTGCATGGTGATGGCTGTGCCTGTTGCGCGCGTTTGTTGAGGTCCCTCAACCTATATCGAGACAGCTTGAAAAGTCATTAAGCGCGAAACAGTCGCCGCCGGGATATCTGGCTATGAGAAGGGTTTTCACGCGGCGCAGGCGGGGTTCTCATATGTAGAGCGGTCAATTCGTTTTGCGAAACCCTCTGCGGCCGGCATTGTCTCGCCCTCCTGGCCGTACAACATCCCGCCCCAGCACATGTTGAAATAGCGCGCGGTCTCGGCAAAGGGCGGCTCGAAGCTTGCCGGGGGCTCGGGGCTCCCGCCGGTAGCGATCAGAAAGGCCGATTTGCCGGCCAGCGCCTTGCCAAGGTCTTTGTGGGTTCTGGTGAGGTCGGTCAGCCTGTCAAAAAAAATCTTCATCTGCGCGCTCATGGAATACCAATAGACCGGCGAGGCGAAGACAATAGTCTTCGCCGCGACGATTTGTTCCGCCAGGGAGAGGAAATCGTCATTATCGTGACGATTTAGATAATCATAGGGCGCGATGGCAAGGTCGTTAAGATTGACAAGCGCGGAATTCGGCAGGGGGGCGAACACGGCGCGCGCAAGCGCCGCCGTGTTGCCGTCATTGTTGCTTGAGCCGAGGACGCCAAGGATTTCACTTGACGCGGCCTTTGCGCGCCGTCGCTCAAATATGCGGCGCAAGACTTCGGCCAGTTCACCACCATCAGACATAAAGGTTCCGCTCCTCGGGCGCTTCGCTAAGATATTCAACAAATTCAAACTCCAGTCCGGCGCCGTCGATGTAATAGACGTTGCGCCGGTGGGGGTGCGGCGTGCCGGAATGGGTCGGCTCAAAACCGGCGGTTTTCAGCCGTGCAATGATGAGATCGACGGAGGCGACTTCAAAGCCGATATGGGCGAGGCCGGGCTGGTCGCCTTTAAGGTCGCGCTGCGGCCCTTCGCCGAAATCATTGAGCGTCACATAGGTGTCGTCATCGCCGAAATGCACCCAGCGCCGCGGCATGCCGTTCCATTCATCGCGGCCCTCGCCGCGCAGACGCCATTCCGGGAATGCTGCGCCAAGCAGTGTCAGCGTCGGGTCGATCGCCTCCACCACCAGGTTGATATGTTCAAGTTTGGGCATTTTTAGGTCTCCTTTCATCTTATTTAAGAAAGCATACCCTTTCAATAATAGCTCTTGTTTTTAAAAGCAATAGCTTTATAAAAGAAATATGAGCAAAATATCGATCAAACCCATCGGCAAAACCGATCCTTCGCGACGGTTTGGCGCTAACGCGCCAAAACCTCCTCAGGATGAGGAATGTTTTTGCAACGAACTCCACCCTCATCCTGAGGAGGCCCGCGCGCGAAGGCGCGCAAACATAAATTCAACCGCATTTGCGGTCGGGGGCCGTCGCGAAGGATAAACGACAAGTGCAAGGGTAAATGAGTATGAATTCTGCGAGAAAACCCGCCAACAAACCCAGCGCGCCAACGCGCCAGGTGATCCTCGATCTCCTCAAGCGCCAGGGCGAGCAGTCCGCGAGCGCGCTCGGCAAGGCGCTTGGCGTCACGCCCATGGCGGCGCGGCTGCATCTTTATGATCTGCAGGCGGAGGGTCTGGTGGAGGAACGCTCTGAAGCGAAAGCCCAAAACAGGGGCAGGGGCCGGCCGGTCAAATACTGGTCGCTGACGGCGGCGGCGGCGCGGGTCTTCCCCGATGCGCATCAGGGCCTTGCCGTGGAGATGATAAAATCGGTTGAAGAATTGTTCGGCGCGCAAGGCCTCGCCAAGCTGGTGAAAAAACATGGGGACAGGCAACGCATCGCCTATGGTGAAAAGCTTAGCCCCGCCAAAACCCTTGGCGACCGCGTCCGCCGTCTCGCCGCCGCGCGCTCGGGCGAAGGCTATATGGCCGAAGCCAGAAGCGACGGCCGCGACTGGTTGCTGATTGAGAACCACTGCCCGATCTGTTCGGCGGCAAAAGCCTGCACCGGCCTTTGCGCTAATGAGCTGAAGGTTTTCGCAGATGTGCTCGGCAAGGATGTAAGCGTGGCGCGCGAAGAACACATCCTCGCCGGCGCGCGGCGCTGCGTTTATCGAGTGAAGGGGAAGGCATGAAACCCTTCTGGGAAACCAAGTCCCTCACCGAGATGAGCCGGGCAGAATGGGAATCGCTGTGCGATGGCTGCGGGCGGTGTTGTCTTTATATTCTTCACAACGAAGAGACCGGCGATGTGTTTGAGACCGATGTCGGCTGCACATTGTTTGACGCCAAAAAGCGCCGCTGCCGGGATTATGAAAACCGCCTGACGCGGGTGCCCGATTGCGTGCAGCTGACGCCGGAGAACGCCAAGACGCTGTCCTGGATGCCGAACACTTGCGCCTATCGCCGTCTCGCCAATGGCAAGACGCTGCCGGACTGGCATCCGTTGATCACCGGCGATCCGACCAGCGTCGAGCGCGCCGGCGCCGCGGTCTCGCCGGATTTGATTTCCGAAGACGATATTGATGACGAGTTGTTAGAGTCGCGGATTACCAAGACGCGATAAAGCGTCAACACCGAATCACTGAAACGGAAATTGCTTTCGCGCGGCGCATCAGATTTGTTTCGATATAACATACATACATGCAGGCGTTGTGCGCGCTGAGACCATGCACGGGCAATGGCGCCGGAAAAATTTTGCGTTGCAAAAAATAAAACGCGCCGACGCGCGCGGCCTTGTTGGCGTTCAACGCCGGCAGGGATTGTGTTTGCATGAAACAGTGCAGTGCAATGCAATGTTATACCATTACCAGCACCACCGTTTGGTTTCTTTTTTGCGCGCTTAATGTTACCGTTAACGCACTTACGGACTGTGGGACTTATCAAAAATGGAGGGAGCGATGCGTAGTATTAAACGCACGGATTTTTTTACATCAAGACAAGTTAGCATCACGGCCATCGCCGCGGCGCTTATGGCGTCGTCGGCGCATGCTTTGCCGGTACGCGACGATGTCGGGCCAGAGGGCGCGGTCGATACTGAAAATGTCTGGGCGGGCGTCGGCCAGATGTATAATTTGCTTCCCAGCGGATTTGTCGGTCTTTGCACCGCCCAGCTAGTTAATCCGCGTACGGTTATATTCGCCGCGCATTGCGTCGACAACACAGCTGATGAGGGTTATGGCGCGCTGACAGGCGGCCAGCCTATTTCTTTCGGTTTTAGTGTGGAAAATAACTTTCCGGGTGATCTTATCACCTGGATAAATGACGGATTTGCGTCCCAGCCGGACCTCAACCTCTATAACGTGCTGCAAGTGCAGACGGTAGAGAACGCGCCGCCAGGAAATTTCCCGCTCGGGGACGTGGCGATGGCTTCCTTCTCGAACCATATCGACAACCTGCCGACCTACGGGATGCTGTTCTCGCCGCTCGACGGGCCGACGCACGCCGCGCTTGTCGGCTATGGCGGCACGGGGACCGGCTCTGCGGGCCCCAATCTCGGCATCGATTTCAAGCGCCGCGTCGGCGAGAACATGATCGACGGCCTATATTCGCAAAACGATTACGTTGCGGGTGTCTTCAACGTGCCGGGGGTTAGCTTCGGCGATCCATCGGCTGAGCAGTTATTGTATCATATCGATTTTGACCGCCCCGACCGCGACCCGAATGATTGCGTGCGCGGCGAATTCTTTGGCCTCGGTTTCGGCAACGACATTGTCTGCTTCACCGGTCCGACGACGGCGCCGATTACCTGGGACGGCACGTCGGCGATTACCGTCAATGATCAGATCGACTGGTTCCCGGGCGACGCCTTGCCGAATGAAGCCGGCACGGCCGGCGGCGATTCCGGCGGCGGTCTGTTTGCGGATGAAATTTACGAGCGCCCGCTGGTGACTGGCGTCCTCAGCGGCGGCTGGGTATCCGGCGTTTTCGATCCGGTTGGCGGTTATGGAAGTGAAAGCTATTACACGCCGCTGTTCCTGTTCCGTGACTGGATCCAGGAAAACAATCCTTATGTCTACGCCTCCGCAAGACATGGCAGCGGCAATTGGAGCGATCCCGAGCACTGGCAGCAGACGCTCGATCCAAATTATTTCTATATTGACGAGCACGGCGTTGTGCGAAATGGCGTGCCGAGCGATCCAGAGCCGGGGGCGCTGGCGGACAGGCCGAAATTCGGGACTGTCTTTGATCTCGACGTGCCTGGCGACATTGAGGGCGAGACCGGCGCCGCGCCTGCGGCCGCCGCGGCCGCTGCGGCGAATGTTGAAGGGATCGCCCGCACCGACCGGGCCGCGAGCATCGCGGCGCCGGACGGGTTTTACTATGGCGGCGGGTCTGGAAATCCTAACAGCACCAGCCCGGCGGCCAGCGACGGCGCGCCGACCGGCCCCGGCTCGACCGGTTTCACGCCAAACAATGATTGGGGCGCTTTTGGCGCGTGGACCGGCCCGAATGACGGCGTCGCACGGTTCTACGACATCACGCTCAACAATTTCGGCACAACCAGGGTCGATATGAATGCGGAGATCGACCGCCTGACTGTCCGCGGTCATTTTAGCAGGCTGAAGGTCAAATCCGACTATCAGTTGAATGCGCTGATTGCGGTAGATCAATATCGCGGATTTGTCGATGTCGACGGCGTTCTGGAGACGCGTGAATATGCGCTCTGGGGCGGGTTCTTAAGCGGCGACGGCGCGATCAACACCTCCACTCTTTACAATATCAACGGCATTGTAACAGCGGGCGGCCTCACAAGCGTCGGCGAGCTCACTGTCAATGGCGATTATGTTCAGTCATCGGAAGGCTTGATGATGATCAATATTCGTCGCCACGGGTATTTTGGCGGCGTTTCGAACGATTTCATTCAGGTCAACGGAGAGGCGAGCCTTGCAGGCGGCGCGCTTGTATCGGGGGGCTTCTTCTCCCGGCCGCGCTGGCGCGATTCCTATACAGTGTTGAATGCGGAAACGGTGGTCGGCAATTTTGACGATGTGCATTTGGCGTTCGCCTCGCCAATTCTTTTCGGCGACAGCATCGTGCAGATGAATGGCGATGTGGATATCGTCGTCAAAGCCCGCCGGTTTAGAGATCTTTTCGGTGGTGGTCATTCGCTCTATTCGCTCGGGGAGGCGCTGGACGATATGCGCTGGGGCGGAGATTTCAATTCGCTGCAAGGCATTTTCGATTTTGTCGACGGGTCAAACTTTGACAATTTCGGCGCCAATATGATGAGCCTGACGCCGACGGCGGCGTTCTCGCAATCGAATATGGTCCTGAATTTTAATGCCGGCTTTACTGGCCACCTTACGGCGCGCGGCGCGGAATTGCGCAGCGGGCTTAGGGGCGTTTCCTTTAACGGGTTGCGCACGGCGTTTGTTGAAGCTGAAAAAATTCAGGGCGCCTCTTCGGCGCGCTCGCACTTGACGCAAGGCGCCGCGGCGCGACCACAATTGAAAGATCAGCGTTTCGGCATGTTTGTGTCGTCGCGCGGCTTCCAGAATGTCGGCGCCGATCAGCTGGCGCCTGGTGCGGGTTTTCAAAATCCTATGACGGCGTTTGATCCGCTGGCGCAGGCAAATCCGTTCCAGAATTCCGGCTCCACTTACGGCGATATTGCGATTGGCGCGGATTTTCGGCTCGCCTCCGACATGGTGATCGGCATGGCGCTCTCGACCAGCACGATGAACCTGACCTCCGGCGGCGCCGGGCCGGTCAGCAACAATAATGTCGGCGCGGCGATCTACGCCACTAAGTATGGCCCGCGTTGGTACGTAGACGGATATTATGGCATATCGAGCCATGATTTCGAACTGGAGCGGACGGCCGGCGATCTGGCGTCCGAGCTTTCCAGCAGCGACTTCGCCAATGCGCGCAGCGCGGCAGACAGCGTTCAGACCATGGCCGGGATCCGGGCAGGGTATACATTCGCGCCGGTCAAAGGGCTGACCTTCGGCCCGATCGCGACCATGGCGTATTCCAGCGCAACCTTTAAGGCGTTCCAGGAATACTCGCCGAGTGAGCTCAATCTCATTGTCGACGAGCGCAACCTGACCTCGCTGGCGATGACCCTCGGCGCCAATCTGCGTTACCAGCACGTCACCAAGAAGGGTAAAGCGTTCTCCTTTTATAGTGACTTCTCATCCGCCTACGAAGTTGGCGACCGGACCGAGGCGATCACGGCTGCGTTCGCCCTCTCTCCGGAAAACAGCTTCACCGTTGAGCGCGTGCTCGACGGCGAGTGGTATTCCGCAGCGCTTGGGATGTCCTATTCAGCCGGCGGCAATCTCGTTACGAATCTGCAATTCGGCGCCGATGTTGATCGCGGTCCGTTGAACCAGCATTACGGCCGCCTCAGCGTCGACTGGCGCTTCTAAGCCGAAGGCTTGTTGCTGAAAAAGTAGGGCGGGGTATTTGTGTACCCCGCCTTTTTCTGTTCGGACGAGAACGGACAATCACCGGCGATCCGACGATCCGACCAGCGTCAAGCGCGCCGGCGTCGCGGTCTCGCCGGATTTGATTTCCGAAGATGATATTGACGACGGGTTGCTGGAATCGCGGATTACCAAGACGCGGTAGGCGCTCTGAGGCTATCCTTCGCGACGCGATGCTACGCATCGCTCCTCAGGATGAGGGTGGCTTGTTATCAACAAACACCATCCTCATCCTGAGGAGGCCCGGAAGGGCCGTCGCGAAGGATCGCCGCATTGCGCGCCGCTGGCTCAATAGTCAGCCTACAGATCGATACATAAAAACACCGTTCCGCGCTTGATAAAGTCGTGAAATCCACAAAATCGCGGCGTATTTCTGCGTATCAGCGCCGCCCCTCCAAAAAATCCAAAAAACACCCAAAATCGCACCCCAATAAGGCGAGTCGATTCTTCGAAAATACAACCCTGAGAGGGTAGTTGGCCATAAAACCTATATTTGGTGAAAAGTTATCCTCACGGGTTTGGGCGGTCCTATCATGCTTTTCATGATGAAAAATTGCTTTGATGGGCCAATTGCGGAGAACCCACCGCACACAGATGAAAATATGAGCTGGGAGCCGCTCTATGAACGCATTCGCGTCATTGCGCTGCGCCGGACGTCCGCCCTCATGGAGGAGGACGTTGTCGACGAAGCCATTGATCGCGGCGCGCGGTCGCTGCGCACGCTTATGGGCGCGGCGGAAATCGCCCGGCGCATGAAAACTCAGGACGAAAAGGAAACAGACCTCCATGACGGAGCACCCAAAACGCCATCTTATAACGACGAAGATATCCGAAAAATCTACCGCGACATCGTCGCCCGGGTCGAGCGAGTTGAACGCGAAGAACAAGAACATGCCGCTGATCAAGTCGGAGGTAGTGCGGGAGATGATTGCGCGGGTGCTGGAACAGCAAAAACACCAGGAGTGGATGAGCCATGCCCATAACCATCAACTCGAACCCGTCGGCGACTGGACCACATGGCTCATTCTCGGCGGTCGCGGCGCCGGCAAAACCCGCGCCGGCGCGGAATGGATCCGCGCCATCGTCGCCGACGGCGCCGCCAATGACGACGATACCGATCGCAATAACGCCCGCGCCATCGCACTGGTGGCGGAGACATATGCCGATGCGAGGGAAGTCATGATTGAGGGCCCCTCTGGCCTCTGCGCCGTCGCTTCAGAGCTTTCACGCCCGACCTATGAGCCCTCGCGCCGCCGTCTGGTGTGGCCCAATGGCGCGGTCGCTTATGCATTTTCGGCGGAAGACCCCGATGGCTTGCGCGGCTATCAGTTCGATGCTGCGTGGTCGGACGAATTGTGTAAATGGCGCTATCCCGAAGCAACCTGGTCAAACCTCCAGCTGGCCTTGCGGCTCGGTAAACGCCCGCGCCAGATCGCAACGACGACGCCGCGGCCTATGGCGCTGATCAAACGCCTGATCACCGCCGCGACAACGAAGCTGACGCGCGCGTCGAGTTACGCCAATCGGGCGCATCTGTCGGAAGCGTTCTTTACTGAGATCGCCGCCGCCTATGAGGGCACCGCGCTTGGCCGACAGGAGCTGCTCGGCGAGATGGTCGATGATGTGGTCGGCGCCCTGTGGTCATGGAACATGATCGAGGCGTCGAGGATCTCTCATTACCCGCCGCTATCGCGCATTGTCGTCGCGGTTGATCCGCCGGCGACGAGCGGACCCGATGCCGACGAATGCGGCATCATTGTCGCCGGTGTTGGCGATATCGGGGACGGGGTGAATGACCAGCGCGTCGCTTATGTGCTCGCTGACCGTTCCGCACCAGGGCTGTCGCCGCGCCAGTGGGCGGAGCGCGCCGTCGCCGCCTTCCATGAATATGAAGCCGACCGGATCGTCGTTGAAGTCAATCAGGGCGGCGAGATGGTCAAGGCGGTGATCGCCCAGGTTGACGCCGCCGCACCGGTCAAAAGCGTTCACGCGACGAGAGGCAAGCGCCTGCGCGCTGAGCCCATTGCCGCGCTCTATGAGCAGGGACGCGTGCGCCATGTCGGCGCCTTCCCGGCGCTTGAAGACCAGATGACGTCTTATTTGGGCGCACCTCGCGCGGGCGGCAAAAGCCCCGACCGTCTCGATGCGCTGGTCTGGGCGCTCACCGATTTGATGTTGAACCCCACAGCCCCGCGACCCGGCGTGCGGCGGCTAAGTTAGGAATGATTGTTATGCTGAACATTTATCTAGCCGTCATCCCGGATGCGCTGCAACATGCAATGTTGCAGCGCTGGTCCGGGATCGTTTGCAAAAGATCCCGGGCCTGCGAAGCAGCATTGGCATGCTGCATCGCGCACGGGATGACACATGGAGATTCATCATGCCGCTAATCCCCAACTTATTCACGCCCAAGCCGCCCGAGGCGAAAGCCTCCGCCGCCAAAGGGTTGATCGCGCTGCACCGGCTTGGCGCCCCGGCCTGGACGCCGCGCGATTATGCCTCGCTAGCGCGCCAGGGCTATGAGAAAAACGTCATCGCGTATCGCTGCGTCCGGCTGGTGTCGGAAGCGGCGGCCTCCGCGCCGCTCAAAGTGGTCGAGGCCGGCGCCGTTTTTTGCGATCATCCACTGATTGACCTCTTGGCCCGGCCGAACCCGGCCCAGTCCGGCGCTGAGTTGCTGGAAAGTTTCTATGGGTTTTTACAGACCGCCGGCAACGCCTATCTCGAAGCGGTCGCCCTCGATGGGGCCCCGCGCGAGTTATATGCGCTGCGTCCCGACCGGATGAAAGCCCGGCCCGGCAAGTCCGGCTGGCCGGAAAGCTACGAATATTCCGCCGGCGGCCGTAAAGTGGTGTTCGCCAAGCCCGACGATGGCGCCGGCGCCTCGCCGATCCTGCATCTTAAGCTATTTCATCCGACCAATGATTACTATGGCCTGTCGCCGCTAGAGGCTGCGGCCTCGTCGGTCGATCTTCACAACGCCGCTTCGGCCTGGAACAAGGCGCTGCTTGACAACGCCGCGCGACCGTCCGGCGCGCTGGTCTATAAGGGGCCCGAAGGCGCCGAGAACCTCTCCGGTGAACAGTTCGAACGGCTCAAATCCGAACTTGAAGACGCCTATCAGGGCTCGGCAAATGCCGGGCGCCCGCTGGTGCTCGATGGCGGGCTGGAATGGCGATCGATGTCATTGTCGCCGTCAGACATGGATTTCATCGACGCAAAAAACATGGCCGCGCGCGAGATTGCGCTGGCCTTCGGCGTGCCGCCGATGTTGCTCGGCATTCCCGGCGACAATACTTATTCGAATTACAAAGAAGCAAACCTCGCCTTCTGGAAACAGACCGTCCTGCCGCTGGTCAAGAAGACCGCCGCGGCGCTGACCGGCTGGCTGGCGCCGGTCTATGAGGGCGCGCAAATTATTTGTCAGACCTCGGAGATTGATGCGCTTGCCGCAGAACGTGATGCGGCATGGGCGCGTATTTCCCGCGCTGATTTTCTCACCGATGATGAAAAACGCGCCGCGCTCGGGTTTCCGGCGCTGGATCAGCCGGGTTTTGATCAAGACCAGCGAGGCGATCATGCATAGGGTCACACTGCCAAGATTACCGATCGAGCGGCCGCCGGAATTGCGCATTACGTTTGCGATTGGCGCAGCCCTGGTGGTGCAGACGGCGCTGGCGCTGGTGTGGACCGGCGCCGCGTCTGAACGCCTCGCCCAGCTAGAGCGACGCGCGCTGCAAAATACCGAAATTATTGAACGCACCGCGCGGCTCGAAGAGCAGATCCGTTTTGCCTCGGCAACACTGGTGCGCATCGAGACCAAGCTTGACCGCACGAGCATGGAGAATGGGTCATGAACACCACCACGCTCATTGCCGATATTGAAGGCTACGCATCGGTGTTTCACACTTGCGACTTGAATGGCGAT
Source organism: Hyphococcus sp. (assembly GCA_021776415.1). Lineage (GTDB taxonomy): Bacteria > Pseudomonadota > Alphaproteobacteria > Caulobacterales > Parvularculaceae > Hyphococcus. The sequence continues at coordinate 82,944 of JAJFFY010000055.1, read as the reverse complement.
ATTGTCGCGCCGGGCGCGTTTAAAGCCTCGCTCACGCGTCGCGCGGCGCCGGTGCGCATGCTGTACCAGCACGCCGCCGACACGCCGATTGGCCGCTGGACGTCTTTTGTCGAAGACCGGCGCGGGCTGTTCGTCCGTGGCGAGATTATCCTGTCGTCGCCAAAGGCGCGCGAGGTGCATGCGCTGCTGCGCGGCGGCGCGCTGGACGGGCTGTCGATCGGCTATCAGGCGGCCAAGGCCCGCAAAAGCCAGCTTGGCGGACGCCGCATCACCGAGGCGGATCTGTGGGAGGTCTCTATCGTCACCTTCCCCATGGCCCAGGCCGCGCGCATCACCCATGTCGGCGCCCCACGCCAAGGCGTAAGCACAGAAAACGGGTCGCGCTCGCGACCCGCGCGCGAAGGCGCGCACACAGAAAACGGGCCATACTTGTGGCCCGCGCGCGACGGCGCGCAAACAGAAAACGGGCCACCCTTGTGGCCCGGGCGGGCGTCTGTCCTCCCCCCAACAGACGTCCGCCATTTCGCCGACGCTCTTCGTAGCGCGGCAAAAATCGCTTCTACCATGACGATCTAAGCTTAGTAATCTTTGAGGGCGCTGAGCCCTCGGTATAAGGAGTAAATGAGTAATGAGTATCGAAACCAAAGCCGGAACCGAAGGCGGCGCGGATGTGCGCTCCGCCATGCGTGAGTTTCTCGGCGCTTTTGAGCAGTTCAAAAACGCCAATGACCAGCGCCTGAAATCGCTGGAGAAAAAACGCAAAGACGACGTCGTCCTGCGCGACAAAATCGACCGTATCAACACTGCGGTCAGCGAACAAAAAGCCGCTGTTGACCGTATAACGCTGAAGGGCCAGCGCCCGCGCCTCGATGGTGCGGCGCGCATTCAATCCGATGAGACCAAAGCCGCGTTCCAGCGCTATATGCGGGTTGGCGACGCCACCGCGATCACGACGCTGGAGGCAAAATCACTTAATACCGGGACCGATCCCGAGGGCGGTTATCTGGCGCCGGAACAGACCGAGGCGATCATCGCCGCGGCGGTCAAAGACATCTCGCCGATCCGCCAGATTGCGTCCATACGTGAAATTGGCGCCAATGTGTTTCGCAAGCCGGTCTCCAATGGCGACGGCGCGGCGGGATGGGTTGGTGAGACCGGCGCGCGTGTTGAAACCACATCGCCGTCGATCACCGCGATCGACTTCCCGACCATGGAGCTTTACGCGATGCCGGCCGCGAGCCAGACGTTGCTCGACGATTCGGTTGTCGATATCGACCAATGGCTGGCTGATGAAGTGCAGAGTGAATTTGCGGTGCAGGAATCGGCGGCGTTTGTGAACGGAGACGGGATCAATCAGCCGAAGGGTTTTTTGTCCTACACGATTGCTGAAGACTCAGTGAAGGCGGCGGGCGAGCTTGGTTATATCGCCACCGGCGTTGACGGCGGCTTTCCGGCGGCTAATCCGTCGGACGTATTGCTCGATCTGATCTATACGCCAAAACAGGCGTTCCGCGCCAATGGCCGGTTCGTGCTTAATCGCTCCGTTCTCGGACAATTGCGAAAGTTCAAGGACGCCGACGGCAATTATCTGTGGCAGCCCAATGTTCGGCCCGGTGAGCCGGCGCGGCTTTTAGGCTATCCGGTGTCGGAAGCCGAAGACATGCCCGATATAGCCATCGCCAGCCACGCGATTGCGTTTGGCGACTTCCGGCGCGGCTATCTGATCGTCGACCGGGTCGGCGTGAGGGTGTTGCGTGATCCTTATTCGTCCAAACCGTTCGTGCTTTTCTACACCACCAAGCGCGTCGGCGGCGGCGTCCAGGATTTTGACGCGATCAAGTTCCTGAAATTTTCGCTGAGCTAACCAAGGCGCCGCGTTCCACCTCCCCTTGAAAAAGGGGAGGTGGATGAAAATGAACCATGAGGATGAGTAGCGTAATGTCCCTGACCCAAATATCTCCGCCCATAGCGGAACCGATAACGCTCAGTGAGCTGAAAGATCATCTGCGCATCACTGACGCTAATGAAGACGCGCTGATTAATGGCGCCCTGGTCGCGGCGGTGCGCGCGGTTGAGGCGCGCGGCGGCCTGGCGTTGCTGGCGCAGCAATGGAGCTTAACGCTCGACACGGTTCCGTACGAGACCGTCATATTGCCGCTCAGCCCGGTCGCCAGCATTGATGCGGTCACTGTGATCGATGCCGCCGGTGCGCCACAAACCCTTGCCCCGGCGCTCTATGAAGGCGCCCCCGGCTCGCCCGGGCGGCTGCGCCGGGCCGGGCCTTGGCCCAATCCCGGCCCGCGTCTTGATGGCGTCCGGATTGATTTTACCGCTGGTTACGCCGACGCCGCATCAACGCCGGAACCGCTCAAGCAAGCGGTGAAAGTTCTCGCCGCGCATTTTTATGAATCCCGCGAGGCGACGAGCGACGAGCGGATCTTTTCTGTACCGCAAAGCGTGGACGCGCTGATCGCGCCCTATCGCGAGGTGCGGTTATGATCGGCGCATTAAGGCATAAAATCGAATTGCTGAGCGAGTTACGGCTCAGTGATGATGCCGGCGGCGCGGTAGTGAGTTGGCTGCCGGGCCCGGAGCTGTGGGCGCGGGTCGAACGGCTGACCTCAACGCGTGACTTCGCCGGCGACCGCAACAATCGGCTGATGCGCATTGCCGCCTCGATCCGCTACCGCGCCGATGTCGGCCTCGGCCAACAGCTTAAATTTGATAATGACAATTTCGAAGTCGTCAGTATCGAGAGCGAAGACGAGCAGGGCCGGCGCATCACGCTGATTTGCGAGGAGGTCAGCCAATGACCAATGCGCAATGGGAGCTGCAACGCGCGGTCTATCAGGCGCTTGCTGCGGATGCGGCTGTCAAGGCCGAAATTGGCGACCCGCCACGAATTTATGACGATCCGCCCGATGATGCGGCATTCCCCTATATGACGCTGGGCGAGGCGCGTGCGCGCGATTGGCGCGGTGTTGATGGCGGGTTTGAGCACGAGATCCGGTTCCATGTGTTCTCGCGCTATGCCGGCCGCCGCGAGGTCAAGCGCATCATGGGCGCGGTCTATGACGCGCTCCACGACGCAACGCTGACGCTGGTTGGCCATCGCCTGGTCAATATGCGTTTCGTCTTTGGCGACGCCTTTCGCCGCCAGGACGGAGAAACCTATCAAGGCGCCATCCGCTTTCGCGCCGTCACTGAGCCGGAGTGATGGGGGTGTTGGGTGAAATCTATTTTCTTGGCGTAAGGGCCCCCTTCGTCGCCTCTGGCGACACTTCCCCCGTAAACGGGGGAAGAAGACCCCGCGTCATGCTCAACGTTATTCCTCCCCCGTTTACGGGGGAGGTGTCAGCGAAGCTGACGGAGGGGGCTCTTGCAACACAAGCATCGCCGACATTCGTAGTATAGTAAAGGAACACAAATCATGTCCGCACAAAGAGGAAAAGACCTATTGTTAAAGCTCGGCGATAATGGTGCGCCGGAAACATTCACCACCATTGGCGGGCTGCGCACCCGAACCCTGTCGCTCAATGCGCAGAGCGTTGACATCACCCATTCGAACTCCGTCGGCGGCTGGCGCGAATTGCTCGCCGGCGCCGGCGTACGCCAGGCGTCAATCGCCGGGGCGGGCGTGTTTTTAAGCGCCGGCGCGGCCGAAGACATCCGCTCTGCGTTCTTTAACAGCGAGATCAGAAACTGGCAGGTGATCGTCCCCGGTTTCGGCGAGATCGCCGGCGCGTTCCAGATTTCCAATCTCGATTACGCCGGCGATCATGACGCCGAGGCGTCGATGTCGCTGGCGCTGGAATCGGCCGGCGCGTTGAGCTTCACGCCGGAGGGTGTGTGATGACCCATCGTCCCGGTGATGCGCAAATCACCGTCAATGGCGAGCCCATGAAGCTGCGCCTGACGCTTGGCGCCCTGGCGCAAATCGAGGAAGCGCTTGGTGGTGATTTCGATGCGTTGCAAGCGCGGCTTAAAAGCCCGCGCATCAGCGATGTGATTTTAATTTTGCATGCGCTGTTGATCGGCGGCGGCGCCGAGTTGTCGTTGAAACTTTTAAAAGCCAGCGATGTGGACCTCGCCCAAGCTGCGCGCGCCATTGCTTTAGCGTTTGCGGCGCTTGGTGATGGGGAGGCGCCGGGAAAGCGCCAGGCGGTCCAGGCGCGCCCATCGGCGTCGTCGGCGGAGGCGTAGATAAATGGCGCCAGTGGTACAGCTTTGCGGTTTTTCAGTTAGGGCTTCGCGCGAGCGATTTCTGGGCGCTGCCACTTGCCGAATGGCGCTGGCTCCTCGCCGCCAGCCTTGGCCCCGATACAAACGGCGCGGCAACCGACCCCGCAACATTGCAATCCCTCATTCATCTTTATCCGGATAAAAACCCATGAACGAAAATATTAATCTCAACATCAACGCCAGCGGATTGTCCGCCGGGCTCGGAGAAGCGGGCGCGGAGATCGAGCGCATTGCGCGCGAGGAAATCGCCCCGGCCGCAGCCCTTATCGATGCGGCGTTTGCCGAGGCCGCCTCGTCGATCCAGTCCAATTTGGCGCGCGCCGCCGAGCGCGGCGAGATATCTTTAAAGAAGCTCACCCGCGCATTGGGCCGCGATCTGCGCCGCTTCGCGATCGACAGTCTGGTGCGCCAGCCGGTACAAAATCTCCTGACGAATTTGTTCGCGGCGCCGTTTGGCGGCGCCCCATTTGGAGGAGGAAGGGCTGGCGGCGGCCCGGTCGCGCCGGGGCAGTCGTTCCTGGTCGGCGAGCGCGGGCCGGAATTGTTTACGCCGGGCGCCGCCGGTTCCGTCCGCCCCCTGAGCGCTTCCGGCCTCACCGTCAACATCGCCCTGCCGGGCGTTTCCGACGCCGACAGCTTCCGCCGTTCCGAAACCCAAATCGCCGCCGCGTTGGCAAGAGCCGTCGGGCGGGGGCAGCGGAATTTGTGATGGTCGGTATTACCGTCATCCCGGACGCGCTGCAGCGTTCCACGCTGCTGCGCAGTTCCGGGATCGCTCACAGCAGGTCTGAACACGCCGTTACAGATCCCGTGTCTGCAAAGCAGCGCTTTCGCGCTGCATTGCGCACGGGATGACGGCATTGAAAAAGTTGAGTATCAAACATGTCCTTTCACGAAACATTATTCCCCGTCGACATCGCGCTAAACTCCGAAGGCGGACCAACCCGGCGCACCGATATTGTCGCGCTGGTCTCCGGCCATGAAGAGCGCAACTCGCCCTGGGCCGGGTCGCGCCGGTCGTTCAATGCCGGCTATGGCGTCAAATCGATCGGCGATATTGAAGACATCATCGCGTTTTTCGAAGCCCGCCAGGGGCGCCTGTTCGGGTTTCGGTTTCGCGATCCGTTCGATTTCAAAAGCTGCAAGATCGCTGCGGCGCCGGCGAACAATGACCAGTTGCTCGGAACCGGAGACGGCGCCGCGACCACTTTCCAGCTGGTAAAACAATACCCCTCAGGCCCGGCGGCATATTCGCGGGCGATCAAAAAACCGGTGACCGGCTCGGTTCTTGTGGCGATTGATGGCGCGGCGCAAAGCCAAGGCGCGGATTTTAGCGTCGATGACACAACCGGCGCCATCACCATGAGCGGGCCGCCCGCCGCCGGCGCTGCCGTCACCGCCGGCTTCCTGTTCGACACGCCGGTTCGTTTTGATACGGATGAATTGCGCATCAGCCTTGCCGCGTTCAAGGCCGGCGACATCCCGTCGATCCCGCTTATCGAGGTGCTGGTCTGATGCGCGCGCTGGACCCCGATTTGAAAACCCACCTCGCCAGCGGCGCCACCACGCTCGCCACCTGCTGGCGCATCACCCGCACCGATGGCGTGGTGCTGGGCTTTACCGATCATGACCGCACACTCGCCTTTGACGGCACAAGTTTCCTCCCCGATAGCGGCGCGACCGGATCGGGGATGACGTCATCGGCTGATCTTGCAGTCGACAATGCCGACATCGAAGGCGCGTTGTCGGCCGACGCGCTCAGCGCCGGAGACCTTGCGGCCGGACGCTATGACAGTGCGGCGGTTGAAATCTTTCGCGTCAACTGGGCCGAGCCCGAGACGCGGTTGCTGTTGAAATCCGGCGTTATCGGCGAAGTGCGCCGTGACGGCGACGGGTTCCGGGCGGAGCTGCGCGGGCTGTCGCATTTTCTCGGTCAATCCACCGGCCGGGTCTATCAGCGATTGTGCGACGTTAATCTCGGCAGCGCCAAATGCGGCGTTGATCTCAGCGACCCGGCATTCAAGACCACCGGCGTCGTCACCGTCTTGCGCGATGATCAGAGCTTTATCGCCAGCGGGTTCAGCGGGTTTGCCAATAGCTGGTTCGCACACGGATTGCTGACATGGACCAGCGGCGCCAATCTCGGCGCGAGCGCTCATATCAAAACCCAGGGGCAGGGCGGCGCGCTTGCCCTGTGGCTTCCCGCCGGCGCGGATATCGCCATTGGCGACGCGTTTACCATCACTGCCGGCTGCGACAAGCGCTTTTCCACTTGCGGCGACAAATTCGCCAACACCATAAATTTTCGCGGCTTCCCGCTGATGCCCGGCAATGATTTCGCGGTGTCCTACCCCTTGCGCGCGGAGAACAATGATGGGGGCAAGCTGAAATGAGTAACATCCCAACCTTCTCCTCCACCATCTCCCGTATACAGATTATCGATGCAGCGCGCTCATGGATTGGAACGCCCTATGTGCATCAGGCGAGCGCCAAGGGCGCGGGCTCGGATTGCCTCGGGCTTATTCGCGGCGTCTGGCGCGAGATCTATGGCGCGGAGCCGGAGGTCCCGCCGGCCTATACGCCGGACTGGAACGAGCGCCAATGGAAGGCCGGCAACGGCGACGAAGCGCTGTTATCGGCGGCGGCCCGGCATATGGTCCGGCGCGCGCCGCCCACGGAAAAAAAAACCCCCATCTTCGAGCCCGGCGATGTTCTGGTGTTCCGCGTTAGCGCTGACGGCCCGGCAAAACATTGCGGCCTCGCCTCCGGGCCGGACCAGTTCATCCACGCCTATGCCGGGCGCCAGGTGACGCAAAGCTGGCTCAACCGCTGGTGGCGCACCCGCCTTGCCGGGGTGTTTATTTTTCCGGGGACGGAGTGACGGTGGTGGATTATTTTTGCGTCGAAAGAGCCCCCTTCGACCGCTTCGCGGCCACTTCCCCCGCCGCGCGCGAATGCGCGCAAATAATGATTCGACCGCCTTCGCGGTCGGGCGGGGGAAGAAAGATGGTTGCAATAATGCGTGGCCTTATTCCTCCCCCGTTTACGGGGGAGGTGTCACGAAGTGACGGAGGGGGCTCTTTCGGCGCCGCGAAATTACCGCAATTCGCACAACCAAATCGTACCCAAACAATAAATAATCAGGGAACCAACTAATGGCCCAACTGCTCCTCACTGCCGCCTCGGGCGCGGCTTCGATTGTTTCCAGAGCCGGGATTGGCGCGTTTATCGCCCAGACCGCGGCGACCACGGCGGCCTCATTCGCGGCCGGCTATGTGGACCGGCTGATTTTCGGCCCGGCCAAGCGCACGGTTGAGGGCCCGCGGCTGGAGAGCTTTCAGGTCCAGGCGAGCCAGGAGGGCTCAGCCGTGTTGCGCGTTTATGGTCGCGCGCGGATCGCCGGTCAGTTGATCTGGGCGGCGAATTTTAAAGAAAATACGTCAGAAACCGTCGAGACCTCGGGCGGCAAGGGCGGGCGCCCGGCGGCGAAAACCACGTTTACGGAGTTTTTATATTCGATCTCCTTCGCGGTCGGGCTGTGCGAAGGTGAAATCTCACGCATTGGCCGGGTCTGGGCTGACGGCAAACCGCTCGATCTGTCTGCGCATAATGTTCGCATCTATAACGGGACCGAGACGCAAAACCCCGACGGGCTGATCGAGACCGTGGAGGGCGCCGGCGCGGCGCCGGCGTTTCGCGGGCTCGCCTATATCGTGTTTGAAGATTTGCCGCTGAAAGATTTCGGCAATCGCATCCCCCAGCTGTCCTTCGAGATTGAAAAAAATCTCGCCGACACGGACCCGGACACGCTGGAAAATCGCCTCACAGCAGTGTCGATGATCCCCGGCTCGGGGGAATTCGTATATGGCACAACCGGCGTCACGCGCACACTCGATGAAGGCGTGACGATATCTGAAAACATCCACAATATTTCCGGCGCCGCCGACTTCACCGCCTCGCTCGATGCGTTGACGCAGACGGCGCCAAACCTTGCCGCGGTGTCGCTGGTGGTGTCGTGGTTCGGCGACAGCTTGAACGCCGGCGCCGTCACGTTGCGCCCCGGCGTTGAGACGGCGACAAAAACCACGGCGCCTTATGACTGGAAAGTCGCCGGCGAGAATCGCAGCAATGCACGATTGGTCTCACTCTATGAGGGCGCCCCGGCCTTTGGCGGTACGCCGTCGGACCGGAGCGTCATCGAGGCGATCACGGCGTTAAACGCGCGCGGGCTGAAGGTGATGTTTCATCCATTTATCCTGATCGACGCGCCGGGCTTCCCGTGGCGCGGCCGCATCGACGCCGGCGTCAACGACAAAACCGCTGCGGCCACCGCCGACATCAACGCATTTTTCGGCGCCGCCAGCGCCAGCGACTTCTCGTTTAACGCCGGCGAGGTGGTTTATTCCGGGCCGGCTGAGTGGGGCTTGCGACGGATGATTTTGCACTATGCGCATCTGTGTTTCCTCGCCGGTGGGGTCGACCGGTTCCTGCTTGGCTCGGAGCTGCGCGGCATCACCCGCACCCGCGATGGGGGCGACAATTTCCCCGCCATCGCCGCGTTAAAAAGCCTCGCCGGGGAAGTGCGCTCGGTTCTCGGCTCATCAACAGAGATTTCCTACGCCGCGGACTGATCGGAATATTTCGGCCATCAACCGGCGGACGGAACCGGGGACGTTTACTTTCATCTGGATGACTTATGGGATGACCCAAATATAGATTTTATCGGTATCGACAATTATATGCCGCTGGCGGACTGGCGCGATGGCTTTGGTCATGTGGATGCGCTGGCCGGCGCCAATAGTCAGTATGATGTGGATTATTTAATATCCAACATCAATGGCGGCGAGGGCTTTGACTGGTTCTACGCGTCGGCTGCCGACCGCGATAATCAGATCAGAACGCCAATCACCGATACAACTTATAGTGAGCCTTGGGTGTTTCGTTATAAGGATCTGTGGAGCTGGTGGTCGAACCCGCATCACAACCGCCCCGGCGGCGTGCGCGCGGGCACGCCGACCGCCTGGGTTCCGCAATCAAAGAAAATCGTCTTTACCGAGACCGGCGCCCCGGCGGTCGACAAGGGCGCGAACCAGCCCAATGTGTTCGTCGATCCGAAAAGCACAGAGAGCGCGCTGCCCTATTATTCCACCGGCGCGCGCGATGATCTGGCCCAGCGCCGGGTGCTGGAAGCCGGGGCCGCGTTCTGGAGCGATGCGGCGAACAATCCGACATCAAGCGTCTATGCCGGGCCCATGGTCGAGGCCGACCGGCATTACATTTGGGCTTATGATGCGCGGCCGTTCCCGGATTTTCCGGCGCGGTCCGATGTCTGGGGCGATGCGGCGAACTGGGAAAAGGGCCATTGGCTAAACGGCCGGCTTGGTCGCGCGCCGCTGGATTTATTGGTCGCCGCGCTCAGTGCGGAGGCGGGCTTTACCGCTCTTGAGACTGGCCGGCTCGAAGGCGTTCTCACCGGCTATGTGGTCGACCGGCCCATGAGCCCGCGCGAGATGATTGATCCGCTGGCGGATGTATTCCAGTTTGACATGGTCGAGACCGGGTCGGTCATCCGTTTTCAACCGCGCAGCGATGCGCCGGTGCTGACGATCGACGCAAGCGCATTGGCGGCGCGGAAATCTGGCGCCTTCACCCTGTCGCTGGGTCAGGAGCTTGATCTTCCCGCCGCCTTCCGCCTTGGTTTTATTGACGAGCAGGAAGATTTCGCTCCCGCCGTGGTCGAGGCGCGTGATCCAGGCGCGCGGCCGGCGCGCGAGATCGGCGCCGAGATCGCCGCGGTTCTGGCCCCGGCCGAAGCCGAGGCGCGCGCGCGTTCTATCCTTGCCGATGCCTGGGTGATGCGCGAGACGCTGTCGTTTTCCCTGCCGCCCTCAGTGATGGAGCTGGAGCCCGGCGACGCCATTATCTTGAATGATCTGGGGACGGAGCGCCGCTACCGCATCACCGAAATTGACGACGGAACCGAGCGCCGAGCCGATCTGGTGCGGGTCTCGCCCTCGGTTTATGAAGCGCCGGTCGGCCCGGCGAGCTTTACGTCTCCGGCGCCAGTGCAGGTGTTTGCCAGCCCGTTATGGGAGTTGATGGACTTGCCGCTATTGCGTGAAGGCGACGACGCGGCGGCGCCGTGGTTGGCCGCCTTCGCCGACCCCTGGCCCGGCGGTGTCGCGCTCTATCGCGCGGTTGGCGAGAGCGCCGGCGCCCCGGCGCTGGCCGGCGCGGCCCCGGCGCGCGCTGTGCTCGGCCGGCTCAATGACGGGCTTGCCCCCGCCGCATCGGGGCGCTGGAACAACAGCGCGGTGAGCGTCAAGCTGTCTTTTGGGGTCTTGGCCTCGCGCGCGCAGGAGGAAGTTTTCACCGGCGCCAATCTGTTCGCGATCGAGAGCGCCGGCGGCGGCTGGGAAGTAGCGCAGTTTCGCGATGCGGTGTTGCAGGGCGACGGCAGCTGGCGGCTTACCGGTCTGTTGCGCGGTCAGGCCGGCAGCGAGGCGGAGGCCCAAGCCGGGGCCAGCGCCGGCGCGCGCTTTGTTTTGCTGACCCCGGCAGTCACGCAAATCGATTTCTCGCTCAACCAGCGCGGCGTCCTGTATGACTGGCAGGCGGGCCCCGGACAAGATATTCCCGATACGGAGAACTTCACCGCGAGGACCCTGACCATGAATGCGCGCGGGCTCGCGCCCCTGGCGCCGGCGCATCTGCGTGCGACGCGCGAAGGCGCAGACATTCGCCTCGCCTGGACAAGACGCACAAGGGTCGGCGGTGATGGCTGGGAAGGCGAGGTTCCCCTCGGCGAAGCCTTTGAGCGCTACACGGTGAAAATTTTCAACGCCGGCGCGGAAGTCCGCGTGATCCAGACTGCAACGCCGGATTATTTATACACCGCCGCCGACATCACCGCAGATTTCGGCGGCCAAGGCCCCGGTGCGGTGATTACTTTTGCCGTGGCGCAGGTGTCCGATGCGGTGGGGGAGGGGGTGGAGGCGATGGAAGGGGTGGGGATAAAGTGACAAAAAGGTGTTTAATTACAATCTATTATGCTGTAATTTCTAATTATGGACGATTCGCCACAGAAATAATGCTGCTGAAGCCTCTATTAACTTTTTTATTGTTGACTTATATGGCAACAATCGCAGGTGCGATAAATAATGGAATATTGGAGGAGTTCGCTTTGCCGGAATGGGAAGCGAGGGAGCCTCTCCGACCGTTGCGCGTTGCGCCGGGTTTTTTTGACTGGGCAGATGAAAAACCGGAGATGATTGATGAAGGATACTCTATTGGTGGCCGATGTCTTCTGGATCATCTTGAGCAGATGCTCTGCGATTTTCGTTGTGCAAAATATCCGGCGGCTGGGGATTTGCGTCGAGTAATGCCGACAAAGCATGGAATCTGGAAGGCGCATGCTCCTGCCCTACGAATTTATGGTTGGTTTTGTGCGCCACGTAGATTTGTCGTTGTCGTTGTTGCTGGAGCGTTGGAAGAAGAGACAAAGAAAGACAAGACTATGAACAGTGCGAAACTCGACGAAGTTCGATCGTTCATTGCGGAAAATGATTTGGGGAAAACAGTTTTGAGAGGGGATCATCGTGCGATCATTCAAGCGAAAATCTGACAACCGTCGACAAGTATTCCTGGCACTGAGCAGTCAGATTGAAAGCCAGTTAAGGGATGCGTATGCAAAACGCCATGAACAAGGTGAAACGCAGACTAGCGTCGCGCGTAGATTAGGTGTGGATCGTTCCACGGTAAACAAGCGATTGACTGGCCAACGGAATATGACAATCGAAACCATAGCTGATATGGTTTGGGCGCTTGGTCATTGCATTAAAATTAACATTTTTGACCCGTCGGAAAATAATACCAATCACCACATCATTGTACCGCAACACTCAGCCGTCGTTTCGTTTGCCCAAGATAATGTGGACTGTGTTGGGGCAATAAAACTCACACCATCGAACAGCCCCGCTGCTGTCACGCATACCAAAATCGAAATGGTGGGCAATATTTAGATGTCCGAACAATTTCCTACCGTTATTTTATGCGACCATCTAACTCAGGACGTGCAGAATAAGCACAGCGCAATTGGAATTTACAGTGGCGACATCAGTGTTTCCAGAATGCCCGCCGATCTTCGGTTGTCATTGTTTTTAATATTTATTCCGCATACGGATGGTGAAAACACAGTCGAACTTGAATTCTCCTTCGACGAAGCCTCTGCGGCCAAAGGAGTTGCGAATATTAGTGTGACAAAGGCGAATGCACCGGTTCCGATGATGTTTCCGCAAATGGACTTCAATGTTACGAAGAATACTAATTTCCGAATATATGCAACAGTCGCTGGTGGCGAGCGCGAGCTTCTTCTGGATAAGAAAATATACATCGATGGAGCTTCTGAATCCTCAAGCCTGACAGCGCCGGCTCAATCGCACTCGGAAGATTTGGAAGAAAATATTTGAGAGCAGGCAACTACTAATTCAGTGCAATGGTGATTGTCGCCCCAAATTTCCCGGCAAAAATTAACCGTAAACTCTTCTATTTCGGGGAAAATCGCTTATCTCATTATGTATGGGCGCGGCGCGGGTGTTTCCGGGGCGCGCCTTAACGGTGGGTTAATTTGAACGAAGAGACGAGTTTTGGCGAGAAATCCTTACGCAGTATTGGGCCTTGCGCCGTCGGCCAGCGATTCTGAGATTCGCGCCGCGTTCCGCAAATTTGCCAAAAAATATCACCCGGACCGCAATCCGGGCGACAAGGCGTCGGAAGATAAATTCAAAGAGGTCTCGGCCGCCTTTGATATTGTCGGCGATTCGGACCGACGCAAAAAGTTTGACCGCGGCGAGATTGACGAAGAAGGCCGCGAGCGGGTCAGCCCGTTCAACCAATATTCGGGTCGCGGGGCCCCCGGCGGTCATCCCGGCGCGCGTGGTCCAGCTCGCGGCGCCGGACCGGACTCTGGCGCCTCGTTTGAGGATTTGTCCGACATCTTCTCCGATCTGTTCGGCGCCCGGCGCGCCGCGCAAAGAGCGCCGCAGCCACAGCGCGGGCGCGATGTGCGTTATCGCCTCGACGTTGATTTTATCGACGCCGCTATCGGCGCCAAAAAACGCGTCACCATGCCCGACGGGCGTACTCTCGATATCGCCATCCCGGCGGGCCTAAGTGATGGTCAGACCTTGCGCCTCAAGGGCCAGGGCGAGAAAGGCGCGGCCGGCCCCGGCGATGTTTATGTCGAGGTGAAGATAAAAGAGCATCCAACTTTCGAGCGCAAAGGCTCCGACATTTATATTGAGGCGCCGATCACGCTGAAGCAGGCGGTGCTCGGCGGCAAGATTACGGTGCCGACAATTTCCGGCGAGGTCAGCGTGACGGCGCCGAAAAATTCAAGCTCGGGCGCGGTGTTGCGCTTGCGCGGGCGCGGCGTCGCAAGAGGCAAGAAGGCGACGCCGGGCGATCAATATGTGACGCTAAAAATTGTCCTGCCCGAAGGCGGCGACAAGGAGCTTGAGGACTTCGTCAAGCAGTGGAAGGGCGCCGACGCCAGAGTGCGCGAAGACGCGCAATAATAAATAAACCGCCTTCGCGGTTGGTGCGCGAAGACGCGCAATAAAAAAGGCCGCCTTCGCGGCCGTGCGCGAAAGCGCATAATTATAAGTAGTGCGAAGGCGCACAAAGCTTTTGCTGGCGTTTAACGCGCGCCTGAACTAGAAATTGAAAATGGATTTTAAGGCGCGGGCATGACGATTTCGGCGCAGAAAAAACAACAGCTGACGGCGTTTTTGGGAAGCCTTTCCAATGCGGCGGCGCTGAAGCTGTTTGCCGGGCTGGAGGCAGACCGCGCCGCAAGCCGTCGCAGCGGTGGCGCTAATGACCAAGCCGCCATGCCGCACAATGTGCTGCTCGATAGTCTGCGTACGCAGCTTTTTGCCAAAGGCAGCATTCCGGCGGCGCGCAAATATGACGCCAAGCGGATTTTCTTTACCCCGTTTGAAGATTTTTTCATCGGCGCCCGCGAGGGCCAAAAACGCCGCGCCCGGATTGCCAGAAGCTCGTTGGAGCCGATTTGGCGGCTGATGATGTCCGAAAAGGCGCTCAACGACGCCGCCTTCGCCGCCGCTGCGCTCGATGATGCGATCCGCGACGACGCTGAGTCGGAGGCTTTGGAGCGCGCGGTTTTTATCGCCGCCGAGGCGGGGTTCGGGCGAATTTGCGAGGAGGCGAAAACCAATCCCGCCGCGCATGCGCGTCTGATCGAGGCGCTCGGGGATGAAGCAATATTCGATGATCTGGAAGAAATTCGCACCCTCCTTACCGGCGTTGATTTTCTACATCAGCTGCAAGCCCTGATACCAAATGCTGCGCCCTCGCTGACCGAAGAACAGCTCTATCAGATACGCTCGCTGTTTTTATCCGCACACGATCAATCCACCACGCTCGGCGCCTATATTCTTCTGGCGCTGATCGGCCGGCTGGAAAAACCATGGCGCGCGCTCGGGGTTTATTACCATCTTACCGGAAGCGCAGATGAGCGCCTTGATGCCGCCCGTGATGCGGCGGCGGTGTTGCCGGAAACTTTGTTTGAGGAATTTGAAACGCTCGCTCGCGCACTCGAACGTGACGGCGCCGGCGCGCTGGATGCCGAGACCGCGCGCTTGCGGGTGAGTTACTTTGCCGACTATGCCGACGGGCTCGCGCGCCAGGCAAAAAAAATCGGCGATAATGTTTTTCTGAACCGGGTGGAAGCCAGCCGCGATGTCGCTGGCGAGGCGTTTGACCGGTTTGTTGAGCAAGCTTTGGCGGCGCTGCGTGCGGCGATGCCGCTGCGCCAGGGCGGCGGCTCCAGCCAGCTGATGTCGCAGCGCCCGGATATTGCGCGCGCGCTTAGCCCCGCGGTCATCGGCCAGGCGGCGGATGCGGCGGTGTTGATCGCCGCCGCGCCGAACCTGGCGGCAAGGCTTGGCGCGGGGCCCGATTTTTCCTCGCTGATCACGGAAGAAGCCCGCGACAAATGCGCGGTCTTCGCCAAGGACCTGATCGTTGAAATCCGCGCCGCCGAAGGCAATGAGCGCAAAGCCGCGCGGCGCATGCTGGAGCAGATCCTCAACCTTGCAGCGCCGTTGCTCGATAGTGATGATATCGGCCTCATTCGTGATCGCGCGGCGGCTGCGGCGGTGGCGGGTTAGGCCTATCTATTTTTGCAGCGATCCTTCGCTTCGCGGTCGAAGCACGGCGCCACGAAGGACCGCCGCATGCGCCAACAACATCACAACAAGGACAATCTTAATGGACGGCGAAACAAGAAAGACGGAATTTAAATCTGTAAGCGGAGAAAAGCTCGCCGCGGCGCTGGAATTGCCGCGCGGGCGTCCGCGCGCCTATGCGTTGTTTGCCCACTGCTTCACCTGCTCCAAGGACATCAAAGCCGCGCGGGAGATTGCTCGCGCCTTGCGCGCCAATGGCTTTGCGGTTTTGCGATTTGACTTTACCGGGCTGGGCGGGTCGGAAGGCGATTTCGCCAACACCAATTTTTCTTCCAATGTCGATGACCTGATCAGCGCCGCAGATTTTCTGCGCGATGAATTTGAAGCGCCGGCAATCCTTATCGGTCATTCGCTTGGCGGCGCGGCGGCGATTGAAGCGGCGGCGAGGATCCCCGAAATCAAGGGTGTGGTGGTGATCGGCGCGCCGGCAAAGGCCGATCATGTGGTGTTGCAGATCCGTGAGAAGCACGAGGAAATCAGACGCCAGGGTTTTGCCCGCGTCAGTCTCGCCGGACGCCCGTTCACGATTAAAAGCCAGTTTCTTGATGACTTGTCCGGCCAGAATGTTCTTAACGCGGCGGCGGCTTTGAAAAAACCGCTTCTGGTAATGCACGCACCGCACGACCAGACCGTCGGCATCGATAACGCCACCAAAATTTTTGCCGCTGCAAAACATCCAAAAAGTTTCATTAGTCTCGATACGGCCGATCACCTGCTCTCCAAGGCTGAAGACGCGCGCTATGCGGCGAGCGTACTGGCGGCGTGGGCGGGGCGATATCTGGACGACGCTCCTGACCTGGCTGGGGGCGATCTGGCTGTAAGCGCCCGGGATGTGAGCGCCCTGGCTGGAAGCGACCGGGCGCCGGACTTCATAGACGGTGCGGCGGCGCAATCGATCGACGGCGAGCCGTTAGCGGTCGCCTTATCTGTTGACGGCTATCAGATGGTCAGCGATAGCGGCAAAGAAGACGGCGGTAACGGCCTCGGCCCCAACCCGACGCGGATCGCTGAAGCTGCGCTCGCGGCTTGCGCGGCGATCACGGTGCGGATGTATGCGCGGCGAAAGAAGTGGGACCTGCGCAGCGTAGACGTTCGCGTGAAGCGAGGCCGCTCGGAAGATAGCCATGTCCCGCATCTTTTGGAAAAAGAACTGCGCGTCAGCGGTGATGTCGATGCTGCGCAGCGCGCGCGGTTGCTTGAAATCGCCGATAAATGCCCGGTGCACCGAATGTTAACTGAAGGGGTGGAGGTTCAATCACGCCTCGCCTGACATGTTTAACAAATTGTAATGGCCAATCAGTGCTTTGCGGGGGGCGCCCGGGTGCTTATCTGGACTATGGTCCCGATATATGGCTGGGGCGCTTTCAGTGAAAGAAGGCGTAAAACATATGAAATCGAGTGAGAAGTATATGAGAAATTCCCGATCTGGTTTGGTGTTGGCGAAAGCTGTGATGGCGGGCGCCGCTGCGGCGGTTCTGGTCGCCGGCGCGCAGGCGCAAGCGCCGCGGCTGATGGCGCCGCCGGTCGCCGCCGACGGCACATTGTCATTTGCCAATCTCGTCGAGCGCGTCAGCCCGGCGGTGGTTTCCATTTTGGTGGAGCGCGAAGTTCAGCGCCAGGTTCTGCCGAGCCAGTTTGAAGAATTTTTCAACAATCGTTTCGGTGCGCCCAATGGCGGCGGCCAAGGCGATCCGTTTGAAGATGACGGCGCCCGACGGATGCAGGCGGAGGGCTCCGGTTTCTTCATCGACCGCGAAGGCCACATCGTCACCAACAACCATGTTGTCGCCGATGCAGATAGTGTGAAGGTGCGTCTTCCCAATGGCGATGAGCTTGATGCCGAAGTGGTTGGCGCTGATCCGTTGACGGATCTTGCCGTGCTCAAAGTTAAAGCCAACGCCAAGCAACCATTTGTGGAATTTGCCGAGGATGTGAATTTGCGGGTCGGCGACTGGGTCGTTGCGGTCGGCAATCCGTTCGGTCTTGGCGGCACTGTCACCAGCGGGATTGTTTCCGCGATTGGCGGTCAGAACCGTGAAAACCAGTATCTCGATTTTATCCAGATTGATGCGCCGATTAATCGCGGCAATTCCGGCGGTCCGACCTTTGATCTCAAAGGCCGCGTTGTCGGCGTCAACACGGCGATCTTCTCGCCCAATGGCGGCAGCGTCGGGATCGGTTTTGCAATCCCCGCCAAAGTCGCGCGCGACACCATTGCGCAGCTGATTATAAACGGCTCGGTAACGCGCGGCTGGCTCGGCATTCAACTCCAGGAAGTCACCACCGAAATCGCCGCCGCCCTCGGGCTGAAAGAACGCGGCGGTGTTCTGGTTGCTGAAGTGATGGACAATACGCCGGCGAAAAAATCCGGCCTTGAAAGCGGCGACGTTATTTTGGGCGTTTCTGGCGTTAATGTTGCCAGCCCGAATGAGCTTTCGCGGCGCGTGGCGTCTTTCTCGCCGGGCAAGAAAGTTCAGTTGAAAGTTTTGCGCGATGGCAAAAACCGCAACATTACCGTGACGCTTGGCGAGCGCGATGGCGAGACGCTGGCGCAAAATGAAGAGCCGGCTAATGATAATGACACGCTCGCCACGGATGTCGGCTTGCGGGTGACGGAACTTAACGACGCTTTGCGAGCGCAATTTCGCGTGCCTGATGATGTTGAGGGCGTGATTGTCACCGGCGTTCGCTCCGGCAGCCCGGCGCAGAATGCGGGTCTGCGCGCCGGCGCAGTGATTTTGCAAATTGACGGTGAGGATGTGCGCACCGGCGAGGCGCTCCGTGACAAGATTAATAACGCCAAGAAGGAAGGTAAAGAAGCGGTGCTTTTGCGCATGCAGCTCGGCGCTACCCGTCAGTTTGGCGCGCTTTCTTTGGATAAAGACTAGGACGGCATTGAACGCGCTCAATTAGGGTGCGTTCCACAAAGCGGCCGCGTGGGGCTCCCCCAAAACTCGCGCGGCCGTCTTTGCATTCAACTTAAAAAAAGCATAAGTAGGGTCCATGCGAATTCTCTTGATCGAAGACGATGCGGAAGCTGCGGCCTTTGCCGCTAAGGGCTTACGCGAGGCCGGGCATGTGGTTGACCACGCGCTGGACGGCGAGGCCGGCCACAAGATGGCGGCGGCGGGCGATTATGACGCCTATGTGGTGGACCGGATGCTGCCGAAACTCGACGGGTTGGCGCTTTTGTCGCGGCGACGCGAGGAGGGCGACGAGACCCCGGCCTTGTTCCTGTCGGCGCTGGGCGAGGTTGATGACCGGGTGGCTGGCCTTAAAGCCGGCGGCGACGACTATCTGGTCAAGCCTTACGCGTTCCAGGAATTGCTGGCGCGGGTTGAGGCGCTGGGTCGGCGCGGCGCTGCGCCGGCGGCGGCCGGCGTCACCACCCGCTACCTGGTTGGCGATCTCGAAATTGACCTCATCACCCGGACCGTGCGCCGGGCGTCCAAGAAGATCGATCTTCAGCCGCGCGAATTCCGGTTGCTTGAATATCTGATGCGTCACGCCCGCCAGGTGGTGACGCGCACCATGCTTTTAGAAAATGTATGGGAATATCATTTTGATCCGCAGACCAATGTTATCGACGTGCACATCTCACGGCTGCGCTCGAAGATCGATAAGGATTTTGAAAAACCCCTGTTAAAGACCGTCCGCGGCGCCGGTTATACCATTTCGGATATCGACTAGGCCATCATGCATTTTATGACGATGAACATGATGGTCTATACTTTATATGTCGAACGCCTTTTTGTGCGAATACCGGTTCCCACTTTTCGCAAGGCGCTCTAGGTGATGCTGCGGCTGTTCCGCACGACGTCGTTTCGCTTCACGTTGGTCTTCGTTCTGCTGTTCACACTCGCGGTCGGTATTCTTGGCGCCGTTGTTTATCGCGCGTCTTTCGGCGCCGCCGCGCGCCAGACCGACCAGACCATCGATGGCGAGCTTGCCGTTCTGGCCGACCTTTTTTCTGAAAGCGGTCCCGGGATGTTGACGCGAGTGATCCGTCAGCGGACGGCCTGGCGCGATGACAGCATCTATATGCTGATCGGCGCGCCGTCCGGCGCGGTGCTTGCCGGCAATCTTACCGCCTTGCCGCCGGAAGCCTTAAATACCGAAGGTGGGTTTTTCGACTTTGCGTTTGAGCGCCCGATCCTTGATGCGGCGGGGCGCGAGATTGGTATTCAGCAACGCAATGCGCGCGGCAAGGTGATGCGGTTTCGCTCCGCGCCGGGCGTCCAGCAATCCTTTTTGGTGGTGGTCGCACGCGATATTGCTGCGCGCGATGATCTGCGCGCCAGCCTGGTCAATGTTCTTGTACGCATGCTTGCCGCGACCGTGGCGCTCGGCGTGATCATCGGGATTTTATTTTCGCGTTCGCTGTTGAGCCAGGTGGAAGCCGTCAGCCGCACCGCGCGGGCGATTCGCGGCGGCGATCTCACCCAGCGCATTCCCCGCACCGGGGCGGGTGACGAGCTTGATCATTTAAGCGGCAATCTCAATGCGATGCTCGACCAGATCGAGCGGCTGATGACCGGCATGCGCGATATCAGCGACAACATCGCCCATGATTTGCGCTCGCCCCTGACCCGCATTCGCAACCGCCTGACCGATGCGATGAAGGGTGATGCGAACGACAAGGAACAAGCCTTGCGCGCGACGCTGGACGACACCGAGCGCATGCTGGTGACGTTCAACGCGCTGTTGTCGATTGCACGCATTCGCTCCGGTGAAAGCGCCGGCGTGATGGCGCCGATTGACCTTGTGGCGATTGCCGAGGAAATGGCTGAGCTGTATGAGCCGGCGGCGCAAGATGCGGGCTTTGAGCTTGTCCTCACCACGGCGCCGACATCGCCGGTCAACGGCTCGCGCGAGTTGGTGTCGCAGGCGATTGCGAACTTTCTCGACAACGCATTGAAATATGCCGAGGGCGGAACACGCATTGAATTAAAAGTTGTGCCCGGCGCCCGCGGCAAAGCGGAGCTGAGCGTTACCGATGACGGGCCGGGGGTCGATCCCGATGATCGCTCTCGCATTTTGGAGCGCTATGTCCGGCTTGAAAAAAGCCGCACCACGCCGGGCAGCGGCCTTGGGCTGAGCCTGGTGGCGGCGATCGCCCAGGCCCATGGCGCGAAAATCACGCTCCAGGACGCTAACCCATCGGCCAAGAACGACACCCGGCGCGGTCTGCGGATCGCCATGACCTTTCCGTCCGCGGATGGGAAATGACGCCGCAACCTTTCAAATTCGTCAACCAAAAACAGGCTTTCATGGAAGATTTGCCCTTGCGGAGTGTGGGAAATCAGTTCTTGGTGATTTCGCGCCGTCGGTAGCGATGGCCAACAAATTGGTAATCGGGTGCATTACTTTTTCTGCGACATAAACTTAAGGAACCTGTCATGAGCAAAGCTGAATTTATCGCCAACGTTGCGAAAACCGGCGACATGAGCAACGCCGAAGCAAAACGCGTTGTCGAACTTGTTTTCGGTGAAATCGAAAGCGGCCTGAAACGCGCCAAGAAAGATGGCAAATACACCATCGGCACGTTTGGTACTTTCATGATTTCAAAACGCGCTGCGCGCAAGGGTCGTAACCCGCGCACCGGCGAAGAGATCAAAATCAAAGCCTCCAAGAGCTTGCGCTTCCGTCCGTCATCTTATCTTAAAGGCGCTGCGGGCTGCTAGCATAAGCAACGGTTTGGGTTGCGGGGCTTCGTCTCCAACCCGCGATTATGGTCGGCCTATTGGGCTGACTGAAAACCGCCGCCGGCATTTGCCGAGCGGTGGTTTTTTTATACGCGCCCGATTTTTATGCACGCTTCTCTGGCCTTCTTTGCCGGAGCGTGATGAAATCGCGATTGATGACGCGTGAAAAAACTCCGGATGAAATAACGCTCGGCGAGGCGATTAAGTCTGCGCCGAAGGCTTACGATCCGGATGCGGTGCAACGCTTGCGCGATGGGGTTGGTGCGGCATTCGATCAACTGACGCCGCGTGAAGGCGAGCTGATTGAGGGCGTAGCTGGTTGCTCGCCCTACCTCTCCCGGTTGATGGCTCGCGACTTCGATCTTGTGGTTGAGATTTTGCGGACGCCGCTGCGCCGGATGCTGGAGCACGCCTGTGCGACTGCGGCCAAGGCCGCCGCCGCCGACCACCAAGCCGAACAGATCAAAATCCTGCGCCGCGCGAAAGACCAAGCCGCGCTGGCGATTGCGCTCGCTGATATCGCCGGCGTCTGGACGGAGATGGAGGCGGCCGGCGCGGTCTCGAGTTTTGCCGACGCCGCCGTCAACGCCGCGCTCAGCGCCGCCGCCAGATTTGCAAAGCTTGAACACGGGGTCCGCGGCATCGCAGTTCTGGCGATGGGCAAGCATGGCGGCGAGGAGCTGAACTATTCCAGCGACATCGATCTGGTGTTGGTGTTCGACTATCAGGCAATGGGATTTTCGACCAGCAGCGAAGCGCAGATCGGCGCGGTAAAAGCGGCGCGCGAAATGGTCAACCTCCTGCAGACGCAAACACCGGACGGATATGTTTTCCGTACGGACTTACGGCTACGGCCCGACCCCGGCGTTTCCGCGCTGGCGATTTCCGTGCAGGCGGCTGAGGCTTATTACGAGGCCTATGGCCAGAACTGGGAGCGCATGGCCTATATCAAGGCGCGCGCAGCTGCCGGCGATATTGCCGTCGGGGCCCGGTTTTTAAAAGCGCTGCGGCCGTTCGTGTGGCGCAAACATCTCGACTTCGCGACGATTGAAGATGTCCATGCGGTCAAGCGGCAAATCCAATCGGCCAAGGGCGGCGCAAAGATTGAGTTTGAAGGCCATGACATCAAGCTTGGCCGCGGCGGCATCCGCGAGATTGAATTTTATGTCCAGACCCAGCAGCTCATTCTCGGCGGCAAGAACCCGGCATTGCGCTCGCGCATGACGTTGGAGGCGCTGGCCGCGCTCGCCGCTAACGGTCATATCAGCGAGGCGGTGTGCGATGAATTATCCACCGCCTATCGCTATCTGCGTCTGGTCGAACATCGCCTGCAAATGATCAATGACGAGCAGACCCATCGCATCCCGACAGACGCCGCCGCGATTCGGCGCCTTGCGCTTTTTACCGGCGCGAAAGACGCCGGCGCCTTGCGACGAAAGCTGATGGAAACGCTCGCCCGCGTAGAGCGACGCTATGATGATCTGTTCCGCGACAAGACTTCTGAGGCGCAAGCTATTGGCCCGTTGGTGTTCACCGGAGTTGAGAACGACCCGGCGACGATGGCGACCCTTGAAGGGCTTGGCTTTAGGCGCGCCGGCGCAGTGTGCGAGGCGATCCGCCGCTGGCATGCGGGCGGCATACGCGCAACGCGAACTGAACGCGCGCGCCTCCTCCTCACCAAGCTGATGAACCCGCTCCTGGTGGCTTTATCAAAGGCCGGCAATCCCGACGATGTGTTTTTTGCGTTTTCTGATTTTCTCGCCAACCTGCCATCCGGGGTTCAGGTGTTCTCACTACTGGTCAACAACCTTGCGCTGTTCGATGTGTTAATCCGGATCATGACGATTTCCCCGTTTCTTGGGCGTCAGTTGTCGCAGCGCATCAATATCGTCGAAGGCTTTATTGAGACCGGACTGGCGGAGCCGCCGCCGCCGCTCGATGATTATGCACCGGCGCTGGGGCAAGTTTTGCGCGCCGCCGGCGGTTTTGAAGATGCGCTTAACCTCACCCGGCGTTGGGCGGGGGAGCACAAATTTCCGGTCGCCGCACAGCTCGCAACCGGGCTCTGCCCGCCGCAAGCGGCCGCCGCGCATTTCACCGCTATTGCAGACGCCTGCATCACCGCGCTGGCGCCAGCGGCGCAGGAGGAAATGCGCGCCGCACACGGAACCATCGACGGCGCGCTGGCCGTGGTTGGTCTCGGCCGCCTCGGTAGCCGGGAGATGACGGCGACGTCGGATATTGATTTGATGTTCATCTATGACGCCCCGGCGGACGCACTCTCTGACGGCTCCCGTCCGCTGCAGGCGAGCGAATATTACACCCGCCTGGTGCGCCGCATCATCACCGCACTTTCGGCCGCGACCCCGGAAGGCGCGCTTTACGAAGTCGATATGCAACTGCGCCCGTCCGGTCGCGCCGGCCCCGCCGCGGTCAGCCTGCCGGCGTTCCGCCGATATTATGAACAAGACGCCTGGATATGGGAGTTGATGGCGCTGAGCCGAGCCCGGATTATCACCGCGCCCGATAGGCTCGCCGCCAGCATCGATGCGGAAATTGAGCAAATCCTGCGCCGTCCCCGCGAGCGCGCCAAGGCAGCTGAAGATGTTAACGACATGCGACGGCGCCTGGCCGAGGCCAAGCCGGGCAAAAGCCCATGGGATGTAAAGAATATCTTAGGCGGGCTCACCGATATTGCCTTTATCTGCCAATATCTTGCGCTCGCGACGGGCGCGAGTTTTGGCCGGCCGCCGCGCGCCACTGCCGACGCGGTGAAATGGTTTGCGGAGAGGGGAGAGCTGAATGATAAAGATGCAAGCGCTCTCAGTGACGCGCAAGCGCTCTTCGATGCGGTGCTGCATGGCGCCAGAGCAGCGACGGGCGGAATTTTTGCGCCCGACGGAGCCGGTGAAATGTTGACCGCGCACATGGCCTCGCTTTGCGGTGCGGCGAGCATTGGTGAAGCTGAGCGCACTTTAATCCGGCGGCAGTCGGCGGTCGCGCAAATCTATCGTAGCGTGATGAAATTGAACCCGAGCCCTTGAGCGGCGAGCCGAGCACAGATGACAGCGACATTTGATTTAACAGTGATCGGCGCTGACGAGGCAAGTTTCTCGGCGGCGGCGGTCGCTGCGCGAGCGGGCGCGTCGGTCGCGATCATCCGTCCCCGAAAACGAAAGAACATGGCGGCGTCTTATTGCGATATGCCGAACTTCGTATGGCGCCGGCTTGACCTCCACGAATATGGATTATCGCTTGAACGGATTAGCGCCCGGGTGACGCTGGGTCCGGACGGTGCGACGGTGACCACCCATGAGGGCGTGCGCGAGACCAAAGCGGCGCTGGCGCAAAGTGAGAACGCCGACCATCTTCTGTGGGCGGATTTTGTTGATGACATGAAGGCGCTTGAAGCTGGACGAAAGTTGCGCGATGCCGCGACCGCAGCGCCAACAAATGGCGTCGCCGGCTTTTCCCTGTTCAGCGGCGGCGTGCGTGACTGCGCCGCGCTTGGCCAGGCGACCGGTTCTTGCGCCGCTGCGCTTGATGATTATCTTGGCGATGACGCTTTGAAAACTCATATCGCCGCCCACGCGCTCGGCCCGTCAGGGCTTGGCGGCGGAGAGCCCGGGTCCGCGCTGGCGCTGTCTGAATTTTTTGACGAGCATGCCTGGCGGGTGCGCCCTGATGAGGATGGGCCGTCGTTGTTGTCGACGCTGGAGACGGCTTGCAAGGATTCCGGTGTTGAATTTTTCACCAAAGACCTCGCTGAGCTCGCGCGCGAAGGCGCCCGGCAGGTCGTCGTCAGTCTTGTGGACGGGGAGAAGATAAAAACCCGCTATGTGTTGTTTGCTTCGCCTGGCGCGGCGCAAAAAGCCGGCATGGGCGCTTCGGTCTGTCCGTTGGCGGGCCATGGCGCGGCGACGGCGGTGTTGCGCATTGCTCTCAAAAGACCGATGCCGGCGGCGACGCCCGATGACAAGGCGGTGTTTCAAATTCTCGACGGCGCCGGTGATCTGCAAATCGCCCGCGACGCCGCGCTTGATGGGCGGCTGCCCGATCGCTTGCCGGTTGAGTTTGAATATGCGGCCAATGGCGACATCATTGTCCGCACCGCTTATTGCCCGGCGTCGTTTCGCGACGATGATGGCTGGCGCGAATGGACTGGGCAGGATCGCCAGGCCGTTGCGCGGCGGATGATCGATCAGCTGGCAAGCCGCATCCCGGAATTTTCCGCCAATGTCCGCAAAACAAAAATTGAAGTGATCGGCGCGGCGTCGCCCGACCGGTCGCCAGTTTTTGCGAGATCAGGCTTTGCGGGACCAGGTTGGGCCGGCATTGAAAATGTTATTGTACAGCCGAACCGACACAACGCAGTCGCTGCCGCGGTGCGGCTGGTGGACAGGATCCTTGCCGGTGAGTGATGTGCAGAACAAACCGGGCGGCGGACGTATCGAAGGTGGGATTGACGCGATCGTCATCGGCGCCGATGCGGAAGGGCTGACGGCGGCGGCATATCTTGGCCGCGCCGGCTACAATACGATATTGCTTGAGGCCGGCGTTGAGATTGGCGGCGCGGTGTGTGCGCGTGAGTTAAGTCCGGGTCAGAACTATGTTGACGGCGAACACCTGATTTCCATTCTCGATCCCGCCGTCATCGCCGATCTCGACCTTTATCGCCACGGCGTATCTTATGCCGCACGTTGTCTTGATACGGCTTATTTTTTTGAAGACGGCGAGACCTTGCAGCTTGGCGGCGACTTACAAATGGCGGCGGCGGCGTTTGACGACGAAGAGGCGGGCCCGGCGTTTCAGAAATTCATCGCGGAAGTCTTTGAGGCGGCTGCATTTTGCCGGCCGGCATTTGAAGCGGCGGCGGCGCCGGAAAGCGATATTGAAAAGGTGATGCGCGCGGCGCCGCGCAATTTAGCGGCGCGGTTAAATTTCTTCTCCCTCGCCCCGGCGCAAGAAGTGCTGGATGCATATCTGCCTGACGGTCCCTTAAAGACGGCGTTGTTGTGCGAAGCAGGGTTTCGCTCCGCCGCAGCCCCGCATGAGCCGTTCAGCTTTATGACGCTGGTGCGCCGTTGGGCCGGCGAGGTCGCCGGGCTTCAGGGTGCTTGCGCCTATCCGCAAGGGGGCGCGGTGGCGGTGGTGACAGCGCTGCGCCGCGCGGCGCAAGCGGCCAAGGTCGATATTCGCGCCGCGACCGGCGTTGCTTCCATATTGATTGAGCAAGACCACGCCGCCGGAGTGGAGCTTGAGGGCGGCGGGCAAATTCGCGCGCCGATTATTGTCGCCGCTGGCTCGGCTCGGCGGGTGTTCATGGAGATGATCGGCGCTGCGACGATCGATATCGGATTTCAACGCGCGATCACCGCCGCTAGTCCGCAGCTTGCGAGCGGACATTTACATCTTGCGCTCAAAGGTGTTGCGCGAGATGAAAAAACCAGGGGCCATATGAGCCGGCGCCTGGTTTATGCGCCGCCGCGTGAAGCTTTGCGCCGGGCGTTCGCCGATGCGCGCGCTGGCCGGGTTCCGAGTGACTTAATGATTGAAGCGGTGTTCCCGGACGTCCTTGATGAAGAGATCGGCGGTGATGGGATGCAACTCCTCTCCGCCATTGCGCACCCGTTGCCGTTTGATGAGGCCCCGGACGCGGACCGGCGCGCGGAAATTGAAACGGCCATCCTCGCCAATATTGAAAAATTTGCGCCTGATATCGAAGACCGCATCAAGGCGCGGGCGTTGCGGTTGGCGAGCGACATTGCACAATCGACCAGCGCGCCGGCGCAAGATTACGCCGCCCCGTCGAGCATCATCGAGCAGGTTGCGCTGGCGCGGGTCGCCGGCTCGGCCGGTTATGTTAGTGGGTTATATTTCTGTGGGCGCGAGGCGCGCATTGGCGCCGGGCTTTCTTGCGCCGCTGGCCGCATGGCTGCAAAAGCTGCGCTCTTTGAGGTCAAACGCGGAGGCCGTGCGGCATGATCTTTCCAGCTGAAGACGTGATCGTCGATAGCCCGCGCGCGACCCCGCTTTATGCAGCGGCCGCATCCGCGAGCGAGGCCAATATCTGGACCTCGGTCAATGGCTGGTCCCTGGCGCGCGTCTTCACCTCGGTGGAAAAGGAATATCACGCGGCGAAAAACTCTGCGGCGATTGCCGATCTTGGCGCCCTGTCGCGCTGGGCCGTGCGTGGACGCGAAGCGGCGCAGTTTTTATCGCGCATCACCACCGCGCCGGCGCCACGGCTTGGTGTTGGTGAAAGTGCGTGTGGGTTAATCCTCGACGGTGACGGCGGGGTTCTTGATCTTGCGGAAGTCTCGCGCCTGTCGGACGATTTGTTTTTGTTGACCACCCCAACATCTCATGCGCGGCGGTTGCAACTTGGCGCGCGCGGTGTTGATGCGCTGGGCGAGGATATTTGCGAAGCGGTTGCGGCGATCGGCGTGTTCGGTCCGCGCGCCAGCGAAGTCTTGAGCGCTGCCGGTATGAAAATGCCGGGCGAGGATGTCGCCGCCTCGGCGGTGGTGCGCGGCGTTGAAACCGCAGCACGGCCGATACAGTTCGGCGCGCTTCCGGGCGTTGAGTTGATCTTTCCCGCCGCCGATGCGTTGACCATCTGGGAGCGGCTGGTGCGTCGCGGCAAGGCTGGGCCAATCGGACTTGATGCGATGGAGACCTTGCGCATTGAAAGCGGCGCGCCGCGACCGGGCGTAGACTTTGTCGCCGCCGATCATCCGGGTACGACAATGCGGCGCACGCCGGCGGAAATCGGACTGCCGCATTTGGCGCCGCTCGATCGCGGCTGGTATAATGGCCGCCGGGGTTTGCGCTATGTCGCGAGCCGGCCCGAACGCCGGCTTGTCACTTTGTCGGTAGACGATGAACGCTCCATGCCGGGCGCAGCCGTTTTTGCCGGCGGCAAACCGGTCGGACGCGTCACCAGTTGCGCCTGGTCGCCGGCGATCAAGCGGGTGGTAGCGTTCGCTGATGTGGCGCGGCCGGTGGGGGCGAAGGACTATGAAATCGCCGTCCCGGCGCCGGGCGAGGGCAGGGTTGCCGCCAAGCTTTATGAGACGCCTGAAAGCGCACTGGCGAAAGCGTTTCGTGAAGCGCAAGATGCAGTGAGTGATCGGCGCTAATTAATCCCGGGACCGATCAATTCGGAACGAGGCCACGAACGGCAAGTGATCCGAGACTTTGGTGCGAAATTTCTCCCGGCCCATATCCATCGTCCAGTGCATGGGAAACAGCCGCAGGCTGCCGCGAATATATTCCGTGGAATAGGTGCGTGAGATCGCAAATCCATCAAGGAGGTTTGCGCGGCCGGCGGGAAGGATGTGAGAAAACCGCGCCTGCAAGTCCCACGATGACAAAAAGTTCATCAGATCGTCGCCGCCGAGGTGATGGAAATTACTGACATCCTCGCCGGGGATCATATTGAAATCACCCATCAGAAGGATGTCCTCGCGGCTTTGATTGCGCTCATTGGTAATGAACGCGCCGATCACCTTGCATTGTTCATCACGCGTGCGTTGCTCGCTGCGCCCGCGGCCGGATTTTAAGTGCACAGTGATCAACTTGAAGTCGAATTTTCCAACCTTCATATCGACGACCATGGCTTTGCGCTTGCCGGGATCGCCAAGGTCGGAATTGTCGATAAAACGCGCATTCGTCGCCTCGACGCCGCTCTTGAACAGGACGCCAATGTTCAAATCGCTGGTTTGCGGCAGCATGACGAATTCATACTCGCACCCCTTCGCCGCGAGACCGTCGATCAGGTCTTGCATGTGGCTGAAGGGTTTGACCTCCACCAGCGTCACAACCTCCGCATCGAGAATAGCCAGACCTTCAACCTGCAGCGCAAGCCGCTCAGGCGAAATGGTCTGGAAGCCGGCCAGGTTCCATGCGGCAATCTTCGCCGTCGTATGGTCGAAATGAGACATTTATTGATCCTCCATGCAAATTGATTGGGGAAGCATAGATACAGATATAAATTTACTGGGGTGCAATAGACGAGCGATTGTTACCATAGGAGCAAGGCCGTTCAAAACCCGCCGTCTACTCCGCCGCTTGCGTAACCTTGAAGCTTGGCGCCGCCGCCTCGCCGCCGGTGAGCACATGGGCTTCCTTGCGGATGAATTGCGGCAGGCGGACTTTTGCGCCTTTGCGGCGCGGGAATGCAGCGCAGGCGACGGTGCCCTTGCCGGGCTGGCTGGCGATGGCAAGAATGCCGTCTTGCATTTGCATCAGCGACTTTGAAAGCGCGAGGCCAAGCCCGGAGCCGGTATTGCTTTTGGAGAAATGATTTTCCGCCAGTTCGAACGGCGCGCCGAGTTTTTTCAATCGCACGCGCTCAATGCCGGAGCCAGAATCGGCGACGATGATGGTGACGCCGTCAAGATCGGCCTCGGCGGTAAGCGTGACCTCGCCGCCTTGCGGGGTGAATTTTAGCGCGTTCGATAACAGGTTGAGCGTGACCTGTTTGACCGCGCGCGCATCCGCCCAGACCGGCGGCGCATGGCCGACCGAGGTCGTCAGCGTCACCCCGGCCTCCGTCGCCCGCGGCGCCACAAGGCGGGTCGCCTCATTGAGCAGTTTTTCAAGCTCGACTTTTCTCGGCTCCAGCTTGAGCCGGCCGGCCTCGATTTTCGACATGTCGAGAATGTCGTCGATAAGTTCCAGCAGGTGTTTGCCGCTGGCGAGAATATCGCCGATATATTCCTTATACTTCGCATCGCCGAGCGGCCCGTAAAGCTCCGACTGCATAACCTCGGAAAACCCGTTTATGGCGTTCAAGGGGGTTCTGAGCTCATGGCTCATATTGGCGAGGAATTCGCTCTTCGACCGGTTGGCGTCCTCGGCGCGGTATTTCTCATATTGATATTTCAGCATGGTTTCTGAAAGGTCGCGGCGCGATGCTTCCAGGTCTTCGACGGTTTGTTGCAGCTCGCGCTCTTTTTTCTTCTGTGCGCTGGCGCGGAGTTTCAAGTCGGTGACGTTTGATGCAACGCAGACCCAGCCGCCTTCGGCCGTGCGCCGGCGCGAGACATGCGCCCACCGGCTTCCCGGCAACGCCACCTCAACCGTCTCCGGGGCCTCGCTATCGAGCGGCCCGAAATGCTGGTTGAGAATATCACCGCCGACCGTCGCGCAGGTCGAGACTTCGTCAACGGTGAAGCCGGGTTTTAAAACTTTGGCCGGCAGCCGGAAGGTCGAGGCGAAGCGTTTGTTCCAAATCGCCAGGCGCCCGTTTGCATCCCACAACACGAACGCCTCGGGGATCGCCTCTATCGCATCGCGCAGCCGGGTCTCGGCAATCGCTGCGCCCGGTGAAATCGCCTTGGCGCCGGAAAGGTCAAAGGCGACGCCGGCGCGTTCAAACCTTGTCGCATCCGTTGCGGTGCGCAGATATGTCTTTAGCCAGCGCCCGCCGGGATCGCGAAACCGCACCAGCCCTTCATTGACGCCGGAAGGCTCGCCGCAGAGAACCGCAATCGCGGTGCGCAGATCGTTCGGATGAACGATCGCCGATATTTCCCGCAAGGTGAAGGAGCGGTCGCGCGCGCCAAGACCCAGCGGCTCAAGGAACGCGCGCGAGAACGCGATCATGCGGTCGTTCTTTTTGTAAAACCACGGCGCACAACGCCCGCCCGCCATCGCCGCTTGAAAATCGGTCAGCGTCGTCAGAGCGAAAGCCGCATTCGCCGCCGCCCGGCTTTGGCGGATGAACGCCGCCATCAACGAGATAATGACAACGCTGAGGGCAATCAGAATAACTGCGTAAACAATCCAGATCTGCGAGCGGTCATAGATGTCGCGCGCCGGCGCCGCCGCCAGCAGAATTTCGCCATTGTCGAGCGGTCGCCACACCGCCGCGATTTTCCCCCCGGCAAGATCAAGCACGCCCTTGCCGCGGCCCTGAAGTTCAAGCGTGCGTAACGCCGGCGCCGGGATTTGCACAATATCAGTGCGGCCCGATGTGGTCAGGACATCGCCGGACGGCGAGAGGTGATAGAGCGCGCTATAACCGCCGGGCCACATGCCGGTCAGCACTTCGCGCGCCGGCGCGCCGGTCATGATCGCGATATTCATGGCCGCAGAGCTGTCGCTGGCGGCCTGTTCCAGCCGCAATTCGGTTTCGACCCGGCGCGAGGCGGCTTTGTCATTGACTTCGAAGATCAGCAGAACGGCGAGAACAAGGATAAACCCGCCAGTCAGATAAGACAGACGCCGAGGCGAGAGCGCATCGATCCGCGCCGCCAAGTCCAAACCGCTATTATCCCTAGGATTTTTCGTCATTGAGCGCGCTGCTGAACCTTTTCCCAATAAACCGCGATCCATAGCAAACGGCCCGCGCCGACGCCATGCGCCCCTTGTTTACGATTTGTAAACTATTCTGCTTCGCCTCCCCCTGTCACCCGCGAATCAACACGCCGGGGGCTTAAGTTTTCCAGTGTCGCCCTGCGGCGCAGGGTGTTCTTTTTCTTGGATTTTCCGGTTCGCCCGTCTAACCAATGGTCATGAGACATTTTTTAAACACTGCAGATTGGTCGCGGCCTGAATTGCAGGCGATGATTACCGATGCCAGGGCGATGAAATCAGCGCTCCAGGGGGCTGGGCCCGGCGCAACGTGGGACGATGCTTTGAACGGCAAAACGATTGCGTTGTTATTTCTTAACAACTCACTGCGGACCCGGACCTCGTTTGATGTCGGCGCCCGCCAGTTGGGCGGACATGCGGTGGTGTTGTCGCCATCGGGCGGAATGTGGCCGCTGGAATTTGAGGACGGCGTCGTCATGGACGGCGAGGCGGAAGAGCATGTCAAAGAGGCGGCCAAAATCCTGTCGCGCTATTGCGACATGATTGGCGTGCGCGCCTTTCCGAAATTTGCCGACTGGCAGGAGGATCGCAAAGACAAGATCCTCACCGCCTTTGCAAAATATGCCGATGTCCCGGTCATCAATATGGAGACCATCACCCATCCCTGTCAGGAGATGGCGCATATTATGGCGCTGCAGGAACGGCTCGGCGATCTTGAGGGCAAGAAGTTCGTCCTCACCTGGACCTATCACCCCAAACCGCTCAACACCGCGGTCGCCAATTCAGCGCTGATGATCGCCGCCAAGTTCGGCATGAAACCGACGCTGCTTTGTCCGATGGAAGATTATATTCTCGATGAGCGCTATATCAGCCAAGCCTCGAAAGACGCCGGCGCCAACGGCCATGCGCTGACGATTTCCCATGACATTGCCGAGGCCTATGACAGCGCTGATGTCGTCTACGCCAAAAGTTGGGGCGCGCTGCCGTTTTTTGGAAACTGGCAACCAGAAAAAGGCATCCGCGACCGCTTCAAACATTTCATCGTCAATGAAGAAAAAATGGCGATGACCAACAACGCGCTAGTCTCCCACTGCCTGCCCATGCGCCGCAATGTGAAAATGACCGATGCGGTTTTTGATGGGCCGAATTGTATTGCCTATGATGAGGCGGAGAACCGGCTGCATGTGCAGAAGGCGATTATGAAGGCGTTGGTGGGATGATGGGAATGAAACCAGTCTTGTTCGGCTTACTGGCTGTTATGTCCGCAGGATGTGCTTCGTCATCACAACAGCAATTTCCGTTTGTGGGGAGCGATTTTGTCCACTATGCGGAAAGTGGTTGCTTTGGCAGTTGTCCAGCTTTCGACGTGTATGTGTTTAGAGACGGATTGATGTTGTTGCGCGGGTACGGCGCGGGATTTGGTTCAGTTGAACCGCTCTTAATTGGTGATTTTGTATATCAGAAAGAGCATGAACTCTTTTTAGAACTCGTCGAGCGGCTCAATCAGCAAGACTTTCTTGCATTGCGGGCTGATTATGGCGTTGTTGATAACTCTTCTTGCTCTGAGGTTTGGACGGATCACCCATCCATCACTATTGAAAAAATTGAGCATAATAAACGGAGAACCATAATTTATAACCTGGGTTGCAAGGGCTTCGCCGGTGAGCAGAACTTAGCGCGTATTATTGAAGATCTTCGGAATACACTCGAGGTGGAAAAGATAATTCATACAGCGCTAATTGATAGAGCCAACTAATGTTCACTAATCTTTCCACCAGCCAGGCTGTTGCCCCCTCCGTCTGCCTTGCGGACACCTCCCCCGCGAGCGGGGGAGGAATTAGGTCGTGCTTGCGGTGGGGTTGTTCTTCCCCCGTTTACGGGGGAAGTGCCGCGAAGCGGCGATGGGGGTCTTGCGGCGCATCAACATGCGCTGACGGGGTGATGCTTGTAACAACACCGTCATCCCGGATGCGCCGCAGCACCCGCGTGCGAATGCACGCAAACTTTAATTCGACCGCCTTCGCGGTCGGGCGCTGCTGTGCTGGTCCGGGATCTGTCGCCGGGAAGGCGCCAGCATTGATAGAAATCCCGTGTCTGCGAAGCAGCATTGCATGCTGCGTCGCGCACGGGATGACGTATTCGCCATGACCGCCAGCCGCAATATCCGCCAAACCATTGTCCAGTTGCTCTCCAATATGAGCGACGGCAAGGAAATTCGTTCCTACCTCAACCGGTTTGCTGAGGTCGATCAGACGCGCTTTGCAGTCATCAAAATTGGCGGCGCGATCCTTGCCGACCAGCTGGAGGAGACCGCTGCTGCGCTGGCCTTTTTGCACACTGTCGGGTTGACGCCGATTGTGTTGCATGGTGGTGGGCCGCAGCTTGATGAGGCGCTGAATGAGCGCGGCGTCAAAACCCCGAAGATCGATGGCTTGCGCGTCACCTCCGCCGAAGCGCTCGATGCGGCGCGCGATGTTTTTACCGCCGTTAATATCGCCCTGGTCGAGGCGGTGCGTGCGCAAGGCGTTGAGGCGCATTCGCTCACCGCCGGGGCGATTGAGGCGGACTATCTTGATAAGGACAAATTCGGATTTGTCGGCAAACCGACCAAGGTTCATCTCGAACTTATTCGCTCAGTGGCGCAGTCGGGCGCGATCCCGATCCTCACATGCCTCGGCATTGCGCCCGGCGGGCAGCTGTTAAACGTCAATGGCGACACTGCGACGCGCGCGCTGGTGCATGCATTGCAGCCGATGAAAATCATTTTTCTGTCCAGCGTCGGCGGTCTGCTCGATGAGGCGGGCGAGATCATTCACTCGATCAACTTGGCCTCGGACTATGATGCGCTGGTGGCGCAGGACTGGGTCAAGGACGGCATGTTGTTAAAGGTTGAGGAGATCAAGCGCCTGTTGGACGACGCGCCGCTCTCCTCGTCGGTGTCGATCACCACGCCGTCGGGTCTAGTGCGCGAATTGTTCACCCATGGCGGCTCGGGCACGCTGGTGCGTATGGGTGAGCGCATTAATGAGGTCGCCTCCAAAGACGCGCTCGATCGCGCCAAGACCGAGACGCTGGTTGCAGATGCATTTGGCGCCAAGCTGAAAGACGGCTGGTGGGCGGGGCTCGACATCCACGAAGTCCATATGTCCGAGAGCTATCGCGCCGGAGCAATTTTGACCAAGCTCGACGACATTATTTACCTCGATAAGTTCGCCGTGCTTGGCGATGCGCGTGGCGAGGGTCTCGCGCGCACAGTCTGGCGGCAGTTAGCTGAGAAGAACCCGGTTTTCTACTGGCGCTCGCAGACCGCTAACGGGTTTAACGCCTTCTATCATGAAGCCGCCGACGGTTCGGTGAGAAAAGGTCCATGGACGGTTTTCTGGATTGGCGCCTCGGATTTATCGCAGATTGCGCCTATCGTTGAACGCATCGGCGCGCTTCCGGCGTCGTTTGAAGGCGAAGCGCCATGAGCGAGCCATTCCTTGTCGGGCTAATCGGCGCCCGCGGCCACACGGGCCGCGAGTTGATCCGCCTGATTGGCGGTCATCCGGAGCTGATGCTCGCCTATGCGGTGAGCCGCGAATGGGCGGGTCGCCCGGTCGCGGAGATTGCGCCGGAAGACCAGGATGAGTGCATCTTTGAGGCGCTCTCGCCGGATGAGGCGGCGCGGCGGCGCGCTGATGTCGTCATTCTCGCGGTCCCCGACGGCGCGGCGAAGCCTTACGTCGATGCATTAGAGCGCGATGCGCCGCATCGGATCATTATCGATCTGTCAGCGGATTATCGCTTCGATGACGCTTGGGTCTATGGCCTGCCGGAACTCGGCCGCAAAGAGATTGAGCGCGCAAAACGCATCGCCAATCCCGGCTGTTATGCAACCGCGATGCAGCTCGCGCTAGCCCCGCTGGTTGATCGTCTTGGCGGCGTTCCGGCGGTGTTTGGCGTTTCGGGCTATTCCGGCGCCGGGACAAAGCCGTCGCCGCGCAACGACCCCGAACGCCTTAAAGACAATCTGATGCCTTATGCGCTCACCGGTCATAAGCATGAGCACGAGGCGGCGCGCCATCTTGGCGTTCCCATCCGGTTCATGCCGCATGTGCATCCGGCGTTTCGCGGGCTGATCGTCACCGCGCATATCCCGCTGCGCGAGGCGCTGACGGTCGGTGCGCTAGCAGAAATCTTCGAGCAAAAATATTCAAACGAGCCGTTGATCGCGCTTCGCAATGCGCCGCCGGAGCTAAAAGACGGCGCCGGTCGCATGGGCGTTATGATCGGCGGTTTTGATGTCAGCGAAGACGGCAAGAATGCGGTAGTGGTGGCAGTAGAAGACAATCTCCTCAAAGGCGCGGCGGTGCAGGCAATCCAGAATGTCAATCTGGCGCTGGGCCTCAAGGAGTTAACCGGGATCGTGCAATAGACATGGCCGCTGGCGGCGAAAGCGATTTTCTGATTCAGGCGGCGACCTATCTTGGCGCTGCGGTGATTGCGGTTCCTATATTCAATCGCTTTAAGCTGGGTTCAATCCTCGGTTATCTCGCCGCCGGGGTGGCGGTCGGACCGTTCGGTTTCAATCTTTTGCACATGCAAGAAGGCGTCTTCCACATTGCCGAACTTGGCGTGGTGCTGTTTTTATTCGTCATTGGTCTGGAGCTGTCGCTGTCGCGTTTGTGGTCCATGCGCCAGCAGATTTTCGGCCTTGGCGCCGCGCAAGTCGCCGTCACGGGCGTGTTAATTGCGGGCCTGTTCATCCTCGCCGATGTGATGCCCGCGCCGGCGGCGGTGATTGCCGGTCTGTCGCTGGCGTTTTCCTCAACTGCGTTTGCGCTGCAACTTCTAAAAGACCGCGGCGAGTTCAATACCAGTTACGGCAAGCAATCTTTTTCCATTCTCCTGTTTCAGGACCTCGCCGTCATCCCGCTTCTGGCCGCCATTCCGTTTATCGCGAGCCTTAGCGTTGTTGCGGGCGCCGGCGCCGGCGAAGGCATGGGTTGGGCGGCGGTCGCTAAACCGGTTGGGGTTTTGGTCGCGCTGATCATCATCGGCAGATATGGTCTTGATCGCGCCTTCCATATTGTCGCCGGTTCGGGCTCGCGCGAAGCCTTTGCCGCAACGGCGCTGCTTGTCGTTGCTTTAACCGCGCTTGCGGTTTCCTGGGCCGGGTTGTCGATGGCGCTGGGGGCTTTTCTCGCCGGCGCCTTGCTTGCGGAATCCGCCTATCGCCATCAGATTGAAACCGACATCGAACCGTTCCGGGGATTGCTGCTCGGATTGTTCTTCATTTCGATCGGCATGCGCCTCGATCTTGCCGTCATTGCCGCATCCTGGTGGATGGTTCTCGGCGGCGCGGCGGGGCTGGTGGTGATCAAGGCGGTCTTGCTCTACGCCCTGACGCGAGCGGCGAAATCCACGCACAATAATGCACTAAAGACCGCCGCCGTGCTTTCACAAGGCGGCGAGTTTGCATTTGTCGTCATCAGTCTCGGCGTCGATGCGTTGCTGTTCACCAATGGCGCGGCGACGTTGTTGTCGGCGATCGTGACGATCTCCATGGCGTCAACGCCGCTATTGGTGATGGCGGTCCATCGCATCGCCAAATCTGGCGCCGACAGCGGTGAAGATCTGGAGGGCCCGCGTGGCGGCCACGACCATGTTATCATTGCGGGCTTTGGCCGTGTCGGACAAATTGTCTCGCAGGTGCTGCGCAATTCAGGCGTCAGCGTCACCGCGATTGATCGCGCCCCGGCGCATATTCGCAATGCGCAGCGTTTCGGCTTCAAGGTTTATTTTGGCGACGCCTCAAGGCTCGATGTGTTGATGACGGCGGGCGCCATGGATGCGAGCGCGGTGCTGCTTTGCATGGATGATACGCAAGCCGTCAATCATGCGGTGGAGGCGTTGCGCGCCGCGGTTCCGAACCTGACGATTATCGCCTGCGCCCATGACCGCACTCATGAAATCGAGTTGGCGCAGCTGGGCCCGGACGTGATTATTCGTGAGACGCTTGAATCCAGTGTGTTGATGGCGCGCGAGGCGCTGACGCGCATGGGGCATGATCAGGACGAGATTGACGATTATGTCGAACAGTTCCGAACGATCGACCGCGAACGCCTGCTGGCGCAACGCGATTATGGCATGGAGGCGGGCAAAGAACTCCTGCACCAACCCTATGCGCGGCCGGAAAAACCTTCCGGCGAGCATTCTTAAGGCGCGGGCGTTTTGGCTGCCTCAGAGCCTGTTTGAAAAACGAACTGAGTCATTGCGCTCAGTTAGCGTCAGTGAACCCTCCCCGTGTCATTGCCGGACTTGTTCCGGCAATCCAGGGCTGCAAATAGTGGGAAAATTTCTGGATCACCGGGACAAGCCCGATGATGACAACACTGATAAAGCATACTTTTTTTGAGACAGACACTCAGCCATGCAAATTTTATTCTGGCGCCGCTTCGGGTTCATCAACGGCGTTGTATAACGCGGCGATCAGCGGCGCCGACGCCGCCACTGCGGGCCTTCCCCGGGTGATGCCCGTACGGACGATCACCATGTTCCTCGAAGGGATGATAAACACAAACTGCCCTTCATGACCGGACATGAAATAGGCGCCTTCCGGCAGGCCGGGGATAAACCGCGCGCGGGTGGTTTTATCTTGCCCGCCTTCGCGGTTGAGCCAAAAATAAGCGCCGTATTGATTGTCCGAAGCCGCTGCCGGAGTGGCGACATAGTTGGGCCAGCCTTCGGGCAGGATGCGCTTGGTTCCCCAGACACCACCGCGAAGATATAAATCGCCGAGCCGGGCCCAGTCGCGTGCGGTTGCGTATATAAATGATGAGCCAATCGACGTGCCCGCCGCGTCAGGTTCCATGACGATGCTGGCCGCGCCGATCGGTGCATAGATCGCATCGTGGGCAAACTCATGATAACTGACGCCGGCGTCCTCCAACACGCGCCGCAACGCGCGCGCAAGCAAGTTGACCGTGCCGCTGGAATAGGCCCAATGCTCCCCCCGCGGATAAATCGCCGGCATGTCAGCGGCATAACCGCCAGCGTCGGCCTCGCGAAATAACATCAAATTCACATCGGAGAGCATGGCGCCGTAACTTTCGTCAAACGCCAGCCCGCTCTGCATATGTAGAAGATCGCCCCAGGTGATTTTTGATCGCGCAGCATCATCACGCCATTCGGAAACCGGGACCGGGTCGCCCAGATCAACCAGGCCCTGCAAGACCGCAGCGCCAAGCACCGTCGCGGTGACGCTTTTGGCCATCGACCAGGAAGCAAGCCGCGTGGTTTTGGAAATTCCGTCGCCATAGCCCTCAGCGACAATCCTGCCGTCAACAACGACCAGCAAGGCGCGATTGCCGGCGGCGCTGTCGGCAAAGGCGGCATCGATAAGGGCGTTGAGTTTTTTTGTATCGACATGGTCGAGTTTGAGATCGGAATTTATCGTCGCGTCAATCCATGGCTCAGCTGTGACCGGTGCGATGGCCGGCAAAGCGGCGAGCGGTTTTTGGTTTTCAAGCGTGCACCCATAACCATCGCGGTAGATCGCTTTAGCGCGCCCAAGACCCAAGGGACCGGCGGCGATGGTTTCACGTTTAACGTCATCCACAGCAACGCTCATGCGGTCCAGAAATGGATCAATGTTTTCAAACTCGGATGTTAGCACAGCCTCGCGCGCCCGCCCGGCGAGAAAAATTTCCGAGCAGGCGACCTTGGCTTTATAGGCGGCGCCGGTGTGGGCGATGGCGTTCAGCTTCATGCCCGCAAATGCCAGGCCGAGCGCTACCGCGCCTCCGCCCAACAACAATATCTTATGATGTGTTTTCAAATTCATATTATGCGCAACCTAGCCGGAATTGGCTGCCCCGGGGAAACGCTTTCTGCAGCGAGAGAATTCGATCTTGACTATGTTGCGTAGTGGGCTTTGCAAGAAGCCCGGGAGCGCTGCTTAACATGCTATTTTAGATCAAGGATTTCGGCAAACGCGCTGGCGCGTCACCGCCGAGGGAGAGTTTGAACGCCCACTGTTCGATCAAATCCAGCACTTCGCTGTGTTGATCCATCAGCGCCGCTTCTTCTCTGGCGCGTTGAGCGGCGTCGTAGCGGCGGCCCTCCTCTTTGGAGTCGGTTTGAAACACCGGGCCGTTAGCGGTCTCATTTAGTGTTTCAACGTCGATGTTAAGTTGCAAGTGATCGCTTGCAGCCCGCAACGTTTCAGCTGGGCGCTCCAAAAGCGTTTGGAAGTTCAGCGAGCGCAAATGTGCGCCGTCGGGCGCCAAAAGTATTGCGTTAAACATTTCGATTTGATGCCGCCAGGCCAGAGCCGCGATTTGCAGGTCCGTCAATGCGAGCGCATCGCGTTGGGAGATCACGCTGACGCCGACCTTATCCATGGCGAAGACCCGATATATTTGTCGCACAATGGTTCTGCACGGCTCGCCCTTCTTAATAACGGAAGCGAGGAACCCTCTCAGGTCGCCATATAGAAATATGATTGGAACCCCATGTGCGGATAGGATTGGCGCGAGATTGTTGGCCGCGTTTGTCGGTTTGATCAGCACCCGTTCGTTTTCCAAATGCGGTCGCGTCAGTAAATTTAAAATAACATCTCGCAGTCTTTCGGCGAGGCTCAGCTCGTTCTGGTTGCTCGCCATTCTGTATGCGTTCGACAAGCCCATAATGATCTCGGGTTCTCTGAGCGCCAAAGTGCGGCCGGGAACGTCAAGCGCGCGCGTCATTAAGGTCGAGCAACAATAGGAGGTATGCAATAGAAAAGCCGGGGCTGGCCGCGCCGGGACCTTCGCCTCGAGAAGGGCGTCGATGGGCGCTTCCGTCCACGCCGAGACCGTTTCGTCAATGCGGTTGTCCAGGAATGTTGCTTTAGACAAAGTGTAGCGATCGAACCGAGCGAAAGTAATGATGCGCCGTCCCAAGTCTAATTGGTGGGGCAGCCAGCATGGATCAGCGACGATATCGTCGAGAGCGATTTTGGTGAGGCTCTTCATTATCGCCTTAGTAGACGCATTGTTTCTTTTGCGCTACTCGAAGGGCAAATTTACCGGAGGCTTTTCGATGAAGAAAATCTTTCCCGACGCGAAAGCCGCTCTGGACGGCCTGGTGTTTGACGGCATGACTGTAATGTCCGGCGGTTTCGGGCTTTGCGGCATAGCGGAAAACCTGATCATCGCGCTTAGAGATACCGGGGTCACGGACCTCACCGTGGTTTCAAACAATGCCGGGATCGATGATTTCGGGCTCGGCTTTTTGCTGCAGACGCGCCAGATAAAAAAGATGATCTCCTCTTATGTCGGTGAGAACAAAGAATTTGAACGCCAATACCTCGCGGGCGAGTTGGAGCTCGAATTCAATCCGCAAGGCACGCTGGCTGAGCGCTGCCGCGCCGGCGGCGCCGGCATTCCTGGCTTTTACACCAAGACCGGCGTCGGCACGGTTATAGCCGAAGGCAAAGAGCACAAAGACTTTGACGGCGAGACTTACATTCTCGAGACCGGCCTGGTGTCGGATCTGTCGATCGTCAAAGCCTGGAAGGGCGACGAACAGGGCAACCTCATCTACCGAAAGACTGCGCGCAATTTTAATCCGATGATGGCGACTGCCGGCAAGGTAACGGTCGCTGAAGTTGAGGAGATTGTACCGCTTGGCAGTCTTGATCCTGGCTGCATCCACACGCCGGGCATTTATGTCCAGCGGATCATCGAGGCCGAACACGAAAAGCGTATTGAACAACGCACGGTTCGTGAAAGGGAGAGCGCATAATGGCCTGGGATCGCAATCAAATGGCCGAGCGCGCGGCGCGCGAACTTAAAGACGGCTTTTATGTCAATCTCGGCATTGGCATACCGACATTGGTCGCCAACCATATCGACGAGGGCATCGATGTGACGCTGCAATCGGAAAACGGCATGCTCGGCATGGGCCCGTTTCCCTATGACGACGAGGTTGACGCTGACCTTATCAATGCCGGCAAGCAGACCATCACCGAATTGCGGCGGACGTCTTATTTTTCATCAGCCGATAGCTTCGCGATGATCCGCGGCGGGCATATCGATCTGTCGGTGCTTGGCGCGATGGAAGTGTCTGAGAAGGGCGATCTCGCCAACTGGATGATTCCCGGCAAGATGGTCAAGGGCATGGGTGGGGCGATGGATCTGGTGGCTGGCGTCAAGCGCGTCGTTGTGGTGATGGATCACGCCTCTAAATCCGGCGCGCCCAAGCTGTTGCATGAATGCTCGCTGCCGCTGACCGGCCGCGAGGTGGTTGATATGGTGATCACCAATCTCGGGGTTTTTGAAATTGAGACCGGCAAGGGCATGAAGCTTATCGAATTGGCGTCCGGCGTTTGCGTCGATGACGTCAAAACGTTGACGCAGGCCGACTTCGAAGTCGCGGTATAAAATTAAACGGCGCTTGCCTGCGCCGGCCCACATGCGTCGTCCATTTGCGTTTCTGTGTGGACGATGCATCTGAGAAGATGCGTAATCACTTTGTCGGGGCCGGAAATATCCATACGAGACTTGGCGTTCTCAAGCGAAAGCTCTTTGCGGAACGCCTGCATAACCGTGGCGACATTCGTCGAGATTTTTGCAACCGCGGGCGTGTCGGCCCCGCGCCGCGCGATCATATCACCGTTCATGTAGTATAATGTGTACGGGAAATCATCGATAAATATGTGGGCGACATAACTTAGATCCGGTTCCGGACTAAATTGGGCAAATAGCTCGATCGCAAGCGCGACACTGTCCGGCTCAAGATTATTGGTGTAAATACATTCGCGCGCCGGTGATGATTCAGGCCGTTCCATGAAATAATGGATTGACCACGACATCATTGCGCGGATTGCCGGTCGCAGCCCTTCTCCCCACGGCGCCAGCCGATAGCCGGCCCCGGCCTCGGTCGATGTTGGGGCGGCAATAATGCCCGCCTGCTCAAGTTCCTTCAAACGTTTGCTCAAAAGATTGGCGCCGATGCCCGGCATCCCGGCCGCTAAGTCGCCAAAGCGCTGCGGGCCTAAAAACAGATCGCGCAAAATAAGGAGTGTCCAACGCTCGCCCAGAAGATCGAGAGCATGGGCGAGAATGCAGTCCTTATTATAGGTGCGCGACATAGGCGTCCTTTGCGGCTTAGCCATCTGATGGCCCTCGATAGTTACTATATCTGCGACGAATCTGTCGTCTTTGCAAAAATATCATATGCTTCCTTAAATAGCTATTGACACTATAAAAATATATAGTAAACTATAAAGTGTATCAACCGGCGCCCCTGAATTCTGCGCAGCCGGTCGCAAACCCCTTTGATGGAGCCAATCCCATGGTTAAGAAGTTATTTGCCGGTCTTTTTGTAAGTATTTTCGCCCTCGCGGCGGTTCCTGCACACGCCACAAGCATAAGCGAAGAGGTCAATTTGTGCGCTGAGGCGATCGATGCTCAGGAATTAGCGGTTGTCAGTGATTATCGCGTGAAATTTATTCGCACCACTGGCGGTTCCGCCAAACGGCTGAGCCTTGAACTTATCCCGCATGCTGACGGTGAAGTTCTGCGTGCTGAGTGCAAAGTGCGCCGCGGTAAAGTTCTCGAGGTTGCGTTGCAGTCCTGAACAACCCAGAGCGTGATCAAATGAAAAAGCAATTCCCACTTTTTCGGATCGCGCGACGGTAAAAAATGGAGCAGAGGTCAAGTCCGACCAATGACGGCTCTGCTCTAACTTCCCAGCAACTTGACGCGTCCGCATCAGCGGGCGCGTTTTTTATTTTGCCGTGAGCGACTTATAGGCGGTGCGGACCATCTTTTCGCCGGTGATAAACCGCCACGCCCATTCCTCGTTGAGGTCGGCCAGTGGATCAGCCGCAACCGCGGCGTCTTCATCAAGCCCTTCATCGATCAAAGCCGCAATGCGCGTGCGCACGTCTTTGAGCATTACAATCGAGCGTTCGATGTCAGCCTTTGACGATAGCGGTCCATGTCCGGGGATTACTTTGACGTTGTCACCGATCATCGCCGCAACGCTTTCAAGTGATGCAATATAGCCTTCGAGGCTGCCGCCGGCGTCAATATCGATATAGGGGTAGCGGCCGGAAAACATCGCATCGCCCATATGCACGATATTGAGATTGCGAAAATGTACAATCGCATCACCATCCGTATGTGCATTTTCGGGATGGAAGATGTAAATCTCCTGATCGTTCCAGTGAAATGTTGTTGTGTCTGAAAAGGTAATCACCGGCAGCGCGGCGGCGGGGGTTCCGGCTTTGGCCTTGGCGAGGCGGACGCGCACATTGTCATGGGCGACGATATGAGCGCCGGATTTGCCGAGCAGTTCATTACCGCCAGTGTGGTCGCCGTGGTAGTGAGTATTGAGGACAAACTCTACCGACTTGTCCGTCACGGCGGCGACCGCCGCCAGGATTTTCTCGTTCAGCGGAGCGAACTGATCATCGATCAGAAAGGCGCCGTCCTCGCCGACCGAAAGGCCGATATTACCGCCTGCGCCTTGGAGCATATAGACGCCCTCGGCGACGCTGGTGGTCTTTATCTCAACCTCGGAGAAATCATTCTGGGCGAGTGCGGGCGCGGTAGCCATCACAATGGCGGTGGCGTAGAGGGCGTGTTTCACGGGCAAGCTCCTGAAAATTTCAACGTTCTGTCTTAGCAGCCACACTCATGGATGCGAAGTCACGAAAATGACAGGACGCGAAATTGTTGCGGTGCGGCGAGCCCCGCGCTACAGACATGTATTGGTTGGAGTTTTGAGATGACTTGGACGGTTGATAGCTGGCGATCAAAGCCGGCGCGGCATATTCCTGAGGATTATCCGGACCCTGCCGCCCTGGCGGTGGTCGAGGCGGAGCTGTCGGGCTATCCGCCGCTGGTCTTTGCCGGCGAGGTCAGAACCTTGCGCGCCTCCTTGGCGGA
Source organism: Hyphococcus sp. (assembly GCA_021776415.1). Lineage (GTDB taxonomy): Bacteria > Pseudomonadota > Alphaproteobacteria > Caulobacterales > Parvularculaceae > Hyphococcus. Next base: position 38,481 of record JAJFFY010000055.1, on the reverse strand, counting down.
AGTCGCGCGCGGCAAAGCATTTTTGCTCCAGGGCGGCGATTGCGCGGAGAGCTTTAAGGAGTTTCACCCCGACAACATCCGCGACACCTTCCGGGTGCTGTTGCAAATGTCGGTGGCGCTGACCTTTGGCGCGGCGGTGCCGGTGGTGAAAGTCGGCCGCATCGCCGGGCAATACGCCAAGCCGCGCAGCGCACCGATAGAGACCAAAGACGGTGATACTTTGCCGAGCTATCGCGGCGATAATATCAACGGCGCGGAGTTTACCGCAGCGATGCGTGCGCCAGACCCACAACGGTTATTGAAGGCATATGGACAATCAGCGGCGACGCTCAACCTGATACGCGCCTTTGCAACTGGCGGCTATGCGGACTTGCGCAATGTTCATCGCTGGAATTTAGAATTTGTTTCCGGCAACAGCCAGGAACATCGCTATCGCGCTCTTGCCGATAAGATTTCCGAAGCGATCAACTTCATGGAGGCCTGCGGCGTTGACGGCGGCGATGTGCGGGCTATTCGCGAGGTCAATTTCTACACCAGCCACGAAGCGTTGTTGCTCGGCTATGAAGCGGCGATGACGCGCGTCGATTCAACGACTGGCGACTGGTATGACACTTCCGCCCATATGGTCTGGATTGGCGATCGCACACGTCAGCCGGATGGCGCTCATGTTGAATTTTGCCGCGGTATTGAAAACCCGATTGGCGTCAAATGCGGCCCGTCGCTCGAACCTGATGAGCTGATCCGCATTCTCGATGTGATCGATCCAAAAAATGAAGCCGGCCGCGTCGTTCTGATCGCCCGGTTTGGGGCGGACCATGTCGCCGACGGTTTGCCGCCCCTGTTACGGCGGATAGGGTCCGAAGGCCGCAATGTGGTCTGGTCCTGCGATCCCATGCACGGCAACACCATTAAGACCGAGGTTGGCTACAAAACCCGGCAGTTTGATTCAATTTTATCGGAGGTGCGCAATTTTGTGGATGTCTGCCGCGCCGAAGGCGCCCACCCGGGCGGCGTCCATATCGAGATGACCGGTCAGAATGTGACCGAGTGCCTTGGCGGATCACAGGAAATCTCCGAGGCCGATCTTTCCTCACGCTACCACACCCATTGCGACCCGAGGCTGAACGCCAGCCAAGCGCTTGAACTGGCTTTCATTCTCGGCGACAGCTTTAAAGACAACCGTAACGAAAGCGGTGAAAAATAGTTCTGGGGTGCTGAAATAGCCGGAAACATAGTTTGACCATTTGTGTGAACTAAGGCAATTGTCCCGATAGGAACCGCCTGTATGGTGTCGCGGAAACCGGCGGGAGAGCCGGTGTTGTTACCAGTGCGAACGGGGGTTTGTGCGTGCCGCCATCATTAAGAGTGGGTGTTGCCGGGGCCGGTGTTTTCGGCTCTTACCACGCCGCCAAGCTTGTAGATCGCGATCTTGTTGAGCGCGGGAATATTATATTCGCCGGCGTCTACGACACCGACGAAGCGCGCGCGCAGGCGCTGGCGCACAAACATAATACCAAGACCTATCAGAGCTATCTTACGTTCCTGCAGGAGATGGATGCGGTAGTGATTGCCGCGCCGGCAAGCGACCATTTTTCGCTTTGCGAAGCGGCGCTGTTAAACGACTGCCACTGTTTTGTCGAAAAGCCGCTTGCCCTGACGGTCGGTGACGTCGATCGTTTGATTGCCCTTGCCGATACCAAAAATCTGGTGCTGCAGATTGGCCATCAGGAACGCTATGTTTGCGCTGCGGTGGGGCTTTTTTCGCGTGAGCGCGCGCCGGTTAGGATTGAGTGCGTACGGCGCGTTCCCCATAGCGGGCGCTGCGATGATGTTTCGGTTGCGTTTGATTTGATGGTCCACGACCTTGATATTGTGCGCCAGCTGTCAGGGGCTGATGTCAGCACCGTCTATGCAAGCGGTAATACAGATGAAATATCGGCTGAACTTTTACTTGAAAATGGAACTGTTGCGGTCCTGGGGGCCGCCCGCCGGTCAAAAGTTTCAGAGCGCCGTATGAAGTTGGTTTACGATGACGGCGTCATCGATTTTGATTTTATTGCCCGGACCATTTCCAACACCACGCCGGCGCAGTTGAAAGCGGATATCTCGCCAGACAAAGCGCCGCTGGCGATCCGCGATCCACTGGCCTATGGCGCGGCTTTGTTTATCGAAGCGATCCGTCTTTCCAAAGCGCCCGTAGTTTCCGGCCACGATGGCCGGGTGACGGTCTCCTGGGCGCAGCAGATTGAGCAAGCCGCCCAGATCGGGGTCGAGCAGACCGGCGCTGAAGTAGAGGTCGACAAAAGGTTGCGCGCGTAACCCCTTTGCCTGCCGCCCCTTGCGCTGCGGCTGCAAACAAATATTTGCTTCTCTGTTGGCGAGACCATATCTACACTGACATAGAGCCTGTGGCTTGCACATAATGTACGGGTTTGCTGGCGGTTAAATTATGACGGACCGGATTTCAATTGCTGTGGCGCAGATCGCGCCGGTTGTTGGCGACATTGACGGAAATGTCGTGCGCATCCGCGCGGCCCGGCGCGAGGCCACCGCCGGTGGTGCTGACCTTGTTGTCTTCTGCGAGTTGGTTGTGGCGGGCTATCCGCCTGAAGACCTTGTGCAAAAACCGTCCTTTCAACGCGCCTGCCACGCCGCCGTCCTGGCGCTCGCCGCCGACACTGCTGATGGCGGTCCGGCGATGATTGTCGGCGCGCCATGGAGGGACGGCGATAGCCTTTATAATGCGGCTTTCGTTTTGAATGCCGGCGAGATCGTGGCGACGCGCTATAAAGTGCGCTTGCCCAATTACGGTGTTTTCGATGAGCCGCGCCGGTTCACGCCGGGGCCTGCGTTTCCCGAACCCGTTGACCTCAACGGCGTCCGCCTCGGGCTGATGGTTTGCGAAGATATGTGGCTGCCGGGGGCCGGGGAGGCGTTGCAGAAAGCTGGCGCTGAAATTTTTATCGTGCCGCACGGATCGCCGTTTCGCGAAACCTCGCTTATCGACCGCGCCGATGCGGCGCGCGAGCGCGTTGCCCAGACCGGGTTGCCGATGATTTTCGTCAACCAGCTTGCCGGGCAAGATGAGGTATTGTTCGAGGGCGCCAGTTTTATCATGGATCGGGCCGGCGAGATTGCCTTCCAGGCGCCGCAATTTATCGAAGGCGTGTTCCTGACGCAGTGGCGGCGCGACGGCCAACGCTGGATTTGCGAAGATGGCCCGCATGCGCAATGGGTCGACGGTGCGGAGATGACCTACCGTGCGGTGACCATGGCGGTGCGCGATTATGTCAACAAGAACCGGTTCAAGGGCGTCATCATCGGCCTGTCGGGCGGGGTTGATTCAGCGCTAACGGCGGCGATTGCTGTTGATGCGTTGGGCGCGGATCGAGTGCGCTGCGTGATGATGGCGTCGCGCTATACGTCGCGCGAGAGCATTGAGGATGCGGAACAATGTGCGGCGTTGCTTGGCGTTGACTATCGCTCGATCAGTATTGAGCCGGGCGTTGCCGCATTCGATGAGATGCTAGCGCCGGTATTCGGAAATCTTGACAAAGATACAACGGAAGAAAATATCCAGTCGCGCCTGCGCGGCGTTATTTTGATGGCGCTGTCCAACAAGTTTGGCGATATGGTTTTAACCACTGGCAATAAATCGGAAATGTCGGTCGGCTATGCAACGCTTTATGGCGACATGAATGGCGGCTATAATCCGCTCAAGGACATTTATAAGACCGATGTGTTTGCGCTGTGCCGTTGGCGCAATGAAAACCACGCCATAGACCTGCAAGGTACGAGCGGCGCCGTGATCCCAGAACGGATCATCGCCAAACCACCCTCGGCGGAGCTGCGCGACGACCAAAAAGACGAGGACAATCTGCCGGCCTATGACATTCTCGACCCGATTTTGGAGATGCTGGTCGAAAAGGAAATGGCGGTATCGGAGATTGTCGCCAAAGGCTTTGACGAGGCGGTGGTGCGGCGCGTTGAGCATCTGCTTTATGTCGCCGAATACAAACGCCGCCAGGCGGCGCCGGGACCGAAAGTCACGGCGGTCAATTTCGGCCGCGACCGGCGCTACCCGATCACCCATGGTTGGCGAGATTAGCGCTGGCGCGATTAGAACGCCGTTTGACCGCAGCCGAGCAAAGCGTTAGGCCACGACTTTCCAACCTCACGATCCGTTTAAATATCGAGATTTCCATGACCGTCACCGTTCGTTTTGCGCCGTCGCCAACCGGTAAAATTCATGTTGGTAATGTGCGCGCCGCGCTTTGGAACTGGCTTTTGGCCCGCAAACAGGGCGGCCGGTTTATCCTGCGCATTGACGACACCGACCAGGAGCGTTCGACCAAGGCCTATGAGGAGGCGATCAAGGCCGACCTTGCCTGGCTTGGGCTCGACTATGATGAGACGGTGAACCAGTCCGACCGGTTTGACCGCTATGACGCCGCGCGCGACAGGCTGATCGCGGAAGGCCTGCTTTATCCTTGTTATGAGACCGCCGACGAGCTTGACCGCAAGCGCAAGCTGCAGCGCGCGCGCAGTCTGCCGCCGGTCTATGATCGCGCCGCATTAGCGCTCAGCGAGGCGGAGCGCAAAGCGCTCGAGGCCGAAGGGCGCCGCCCGCATTGGCGGTTCAAGCTGTCGCACGCGCCAGCGATGTGGACTGATTTAATTCGTGGAGACACGAGCGTCGATACTGCCAGTGTCTCCGATCCGGTGCTGATCCGTGAAGATGGAATGTATCTTTACACCCTGCCGAGTTGTGTTGACGATATCGACCTTGGCATAACCCATGTGATGCGCGGCGAAGACCACGTCACCAATACCGGCGTGCAAATTGAGATATTCAAAGCGCTTGGCGGCGAGCCGCCGGCCTTTGCGCATCACTCGTTGTTGGTTGGCGCTGATGGGAGCAACCTGTCGAAACGCCTTGGCTCGCTGTCGATCGAGGCGCTGCGCGACGACGGGTTTGAAGCGGCGGCGATCACCAGCCTGCTTGCCAAGCTCGGCACCGCCGATCCGGTGGAGCCGGTCCGCGACATTGGCGCCCTTGCTCAAAGCTTTGATTTTAACCGCATCGGCCGCGCCCCGGCACGGTTTGATCCGGCCGAGCTTGAGGCGCTCAACGCCAAACTCCTGCATGAAACCCCGTTCAGCGATGTTGAAGCCCGCCTTGGCGACATGGGGGTTAATGAGGCCATCTGGAACGCGGCGCGCGGCAACATTACCCGGCTCAGCGACGTCGCCCATTGGGTGACGGTCATCAGCGGGGAAATCGATCCGGTGATTGAAGATAAGGCGCTTACGGATGAAGCGGCAAATCTTATTGAGAATGATCTCAATGAGGAGAGCTGGACGGTCCTGACCAATGCACTCAAAGAAAAAACCGGCGCCAAGGGGCGGAAACTATTCATGCCGCTTCGTCTGGCCCTGACCGGCGAGGCGCGCGGTCCGGAAATGGCTGCGTTATTTCCACTTATCGGCGCCGAGAAGGCGCGCGCCCGCTTTCGCGGCGAGCGCGCCTGATCGGTTTGGTTATGTGATTATGCGCGTGCGCGCAGCATGTGTTGCTCAGCGGCGGGGAACACTTCATCTACAGTTTTAACGAAGATCGTATCGTTCAAAAGTTCCTTGTCAGCAAAGCCCTGCGATACGACGTGTTCAAATAATTCCTGCAGCGGCGTCCAAAAGCCATTGAGATTAAGGACGATGATCGGCTTGCGGTGAAGCGCCAGCCGCGCCCAGGACAAGACTTCGATCAATTCTTCCAACGTGCCAATACCGCCGGGCAGCGTCAAAATCGCGTCAGACTCTTCAAACATCAGCATTTTGCGCTCATGCATGGTATCGACGATCTTGTGATCGACGCCCTCCAAAATACCCTCAAGCTCGACCAGAAAATCCGGAATGACGCCAAAAACATCGCCGCCGGCGTCGCGCGCCGCGCCAGCCGTTGCGCCCATCAGGCCCATTTTACCGCCGCCATAGACGATCCGGCACCCACGGCGGGCGGCCTCTTTTCCGATTGCGATGGCAGCTTCTTCGATGGCGGGGTCTTTTCCCGGCCGGGACCCGCAGTAAACACATAATGATTTCATAAGTTTGTACGTTTCTTGTTGTTGGCTGGGCATTGTACGCAGATTTTCTTTTGGGTAAAGTAAATTCGGGTGCTTGACGGTTTTATGAAGGAGCGGCGTTTTATGCGTGTTGTCATCATTGTCCTGTTACTGATTGTTCTTGGCTTCATTGGCTGGAAGGCGGTGGAGCGTTTCAAGATTATTGACGATGCCGAGCCGGACGCGGTTGCGCGGGACGCGGACGCGAGTGACGCGGATGGCGCCGCCGCTACAAAAGAGCCGGCGCTACCGAGCTTCGACATTGTTTATGTCACCCGCAGCGGTTACGCGACGATTGCCGGGCGCGCAAAACCGGGCGCTACCGTAAACCTCTACGCCAATGGCGAGGATCTGGCCGAGACCGTCGCCGAAGCTGACGGCTCATGGGCGCTAGCGACCGACACGCCGCTGGCGTCCGGGCCGGTCGAGTTAAGCCTGTCGATGACCACCACTGACGGGCTGACCATCCGTTCCGACGAGACGGTGTTGATTTATGTGCCGGAACGCGAAGGCGACCGACCGCTGGTGCTGCGCACAACCCCGGGCGGCGCGACGCAAGTCCTCCAGGACCCGCGCGACACGCCGGAAGGCCTCGGCCCGCTCACCCTCGATGTTATCGACTATGACGATAGCGGTGCGGTGATTTTTTCAGGGCGCGCCGAGCCCAATCGCATGGTGCAGCTGTTCATCAATCGCCGCATGTTGGGACAGACTCCATCGTCGGAAGCCGGACGCTGGACACTGGCGCCGGAAGGCCAGATTGCGCCGGGCGTATATCAATTACTGGTCATCCAGCTCGATGAGAACGGCCGGCCGATCTATGCGATTGAACTGCCATTTGAGCGCGCCAGCCCGCACCAAATCCAGCTTCGCGACGGTAAGGTTGTGGTCCAGCCGGGCAACAGCCTGTGGCGTATCGCAAGGCGCGCTTATGGCCGCGGCGCTCAGTACACCATCATCTATCAAGCTAATGCCGATCAGATCCGCGATCCGGACCTGATCTATCCCGGCCAGATTTTTGAAGTGCCAGATACAGATGAAAACGCCGATGACGCTGGGAGTGAACCCACCGAGTAGGGCTACTCAGCCGCGCGCTTATAATCGACTTCGAGCGGCGGCGGTGTATCGGGGGGGTGGCTTTGCCCGATGCGGCGACCGGTCAGTTTGCCATAGAGGCGCATGATGACGCCAGCGGCGCCGGGCAGGCGTTTGCGCAAAACTGTCGGCGCTGCGAGCATGACCGGCGTTAAAATCAACGTCAGCATAGTCGAAAAGGCGAGCCCGAACACCACCGCTGAAGATAACAGCACCCACCAGTCCGATGTTGTCGACCCGCGCGTGATCGTGCCGGAGGCGAAGTTCACGGTAATCTCAAACACCATCGGCAACAGCCCGAGGATGGTGGTGACCGTGGTCAGCAACACCGGGCGCACGCGCTGGGCGGCGGTGCGGATAACGGCGTTCTCAACCGCAAGGCCTTTGCGCCGTAGATATTGATAGGTGTCTATGAGGACAATGTTATTGTTCACCACAATCCCCGCAAGCGCCACGATCCCGGTCCCGGTCATGATAATGCTGATATATTGCCCGGACAGGGCAATCCCCAGAAATACACCGAACACTGATAATATCACCGATGAAAGCGTCAGCGCGGCGTGGTAAAAGCTGTTAAATTCAAGCAGCAGGATCATTGCAATCATAAACAAGGCGGCCGCCATCGCGCCTTGGAAAAACGCTGCCGCATCGACGGTTTCTTCGTCGGCGCCGCGCATGATCCAACTGACATCCTCCCCCAGCACGCCAGAGGAGAGCCATTGTTTCATATCGGCGATCGCCACCCCCTGGCTCACTTCATGGCCTTCCATTCGAGTATTGCCATTGGCCTTGACCTCGATAATGCGTCGGCCATCACGCCGAACGATGCGATCGACTTGCGGCCGCGCGGTGCGGGTGACAAAATTTGATAGCGGCACCGAGCCCTCAGGCGTTTGAATGCGTACGGCGTCGAGCGCGAAAATATTTCGATATTCTTTCGGATACCGGATGCGAATATCGATTTCATCATCGGCGTCGTCAGGGCGGTATTTGTCGAGCAAGAGCCCATCGGTGACAAATTGAAGGACGCCGCCCGCCTGTTGAACCGAAAGTCCATAACGGCCGGCAAGTTCGCGATCGACATCAACCGACCACTCTATGCCAGGCAGGGGAAGCGTGTCCTCCTGGTCCATATAGGCTGGCACGTCCTGCCCGTTTACGGTGAGGGTCGCTTGGTCGGCATAGGCGCGCACTTTTTTTGCAGCCCGCAGCATCGCATTAAAATCGACTGCGGTGATTTCAACCTGAACGTCCTTGCCGACCGGCGGGCCGCTTTCGCGTTGGCGCACCTCAACAATTACACCGGGAACGTCCTGCACAAGATCGCGCAATTGTCCAAGAATGATACTGGAATGCTCGCGCTCGGTATAGGCAATCAGATCAACGCCGACCTGACCGATGGTCTCAGATGGTACGTCGCGGCTGCGCCCGAGCGCCGGACCGGTTTGCAAATAAAGGTGTTCTATCGCCGGATGGTTCTCAATGCGTGCAGAGACTTCTTTGACGATTTCAATTTTCTGTTGCTCCGACATATTGCCGCGGCCGAGCACCAAGAGGTTGACCTGCTCGTCATCGCTGCGAATGAAAAATTCAACATCCGGCGCCGCACGGACAAATAACGCATAGCAGATCGATACCAGAACGCCCGCCGCGGCCATCACCAGCAACGGACGGCGAACCAGCTTGGACAAGATGCGGGCATAGATTGCGACCGGGCCGTCAAGCGTGGTTGGGTCCACTTCGTCGACCAACAGTTGTTTGGTCGGCGCGTCCGATTTTCCTTTAATGTTGAATTTCTTCTTCACCCAGACCGGCAGTCCCAACAACCCGCCCAGCACCGGCAAGAAAATGAGGGCGACGACGAGTGAGGCCAAGAGCACGAAAATGAGCGTCAGCGGCAAGAACTTCATGAATTCGCCGGGCAACGATTGCCAGAACAAGAACGGGACGAAGGCGGCCAGTGTCGTCGCCGTTGAGGTGATGACCGGCCAGAACATGCGCTTGGACGCTTCGGCGTAGGCGTCGCGCCGCGGCGCGCCTTCCGCCATCCGCCGGTCGGCATATTCGACAATAACGATGGCCCCGTCGACCAGCATCCCGACGGATAAGATCAGCCCAAACATCACCATCATATTGAGTGTGTAACCAAACACCGACAGCAATAAAAAACTGATCAGGAATGATGTTGGGATCGCAATCCCGACCATGACCGCCGAACGCATGCCAAGGGCTGCAACGATAACGATCATCACAAGGAGGATAGCGGTCACGATTGAAGAAGTCAGGCCTTGGAGATTGTCCTTCACTCTGATCGATTGATCGCTCAGAAATTCATAGCGAATGGTTGCCGGCCACAGCGCGGCTTCGCGTTCTACAACCGCGCGCGCTTCTTCAATCGTCTCGACGATATTGGCCCCGGCGCGCTTTGATATTTCAACGCCAATCGCCGGCTGGCCGTTGAACAGGGCATAGCCGTCGCGATCTTTAAAGGTCCGGCGCACCTCGCCGAGATCGCCGATGGTGACTACATTATCGCCATTGACGCGAACCGGGATCGACATCAGATCGGCGGCGTTTTTGATCAGTCCGGGCGCTTTGATGGCGAAACGGCCGTCGGCGAGATTGATCGAACCGGCGGTGACCAGCTGGTTGTTGGCGCCGACGGCGTTGATGACCTCAACCTCGGTGAGGTGGAAGGATTCCAACACTTTGGGATCGATGATAATTTCGAGCAGTTCTTCGCGGGAGCCGCTCAGGCGCGCATCAAGGACGCCTGAAATGCTGTCGAGATGGTCTTGTAATGCTTTTGCAGTCCGGTAAACCGCGCGCTCCGGCGCGTCGCCAAAAAGCATGACCGTTAAAATCGGGAATTCGTTTTGCAGATTGAATTCGGTGACAATCGGCTCTTCCGCATTCGAGGGATATTCCGCCTTTGCCCGGTCGACCGCTTCGCGCACGTCAAGAACGGCCTGGTCGACATCAATGGTGGTCAAAAATTCGAGGGTGATCTGCGCTGCGCCGTCAAAGGCCAGCGAGTCCATCTGTTTCAGACCCTCGATGCTCTGAAATTCCAGCTCGGTCGGGCGGATCAGCAACCGCTCTCCGTCTTCGGGCGAGACGCCCGGCAGCGGCAGCGTTACCAGAATAAAAGGCGCCGGAATATCCGGCTCGGCTTCGCGCGGTATGGTGTTGAAGGAATTGACGCCGAAAATGATCATCACGATAAGCGCCGTCATGACGACGCGCGTATGCGAGAACGCAGCGTCTATTAGACCGTTCATGGCGTCGCCCCGGCATCCGGGCCTTGCCCCGTTTTCAGGCTGTGAACATCAACCGCCTCAACGATCTGACCGGCGCTGACAAAATCGTGGCCGCGCACAATCAGCTGGACCGCGTCATCAAGGTCAGCAACCCAAATGCCGCTTTGGTCCTCGCCGAGAAGGCGGATAGACGTAAAGCGAACGTCTCCGTCGGGGCCAAGCGTGCGAACGCCGAGGCTGCCATCATCGGCCAAGGTCAGTGATGACCGCGGTATATGATGCGCGACGCGTTCTTTGGCGAAGATAGTAAAATCAGCAGTGACGCCATCGCGCAAGGCGCCGTCTTCGTTCGGAACTAACAGCTCTACCGTGAAAGTGCGGGTTGCCGGATCGGCGGCGGCGGCGATAAACCGCACGACGCCTTCAATGGTTTGTCCGGTCGCCAGACGCGCAACGCCGCGGTCATCTTTGGAAACCTTGGCAACGTCTTTTTCGGCCACCGCGCCGATTACCAGAAACGGTGAACGCTGGATGACCGTGCCGCAAGCGTCCCCGACGCTCAAAAAATCACCGACCTCGACATTGCGGCGGTCAAACACGCCGTCAAATGGTGCGGAGATTTTGGTTTTTGACAGGATAATGCCGGCGCGCTGTTTGCCTGCGGCCGCCAGGTCGAGCGCGGCTTTTGCCGCCGCAACGGCGGTTTCAGAACGAAACCCGCCTTCATGAAGCTTTACCGCAGCGTTGTAATCGAGGCGTGCTTTATCGAAGGCGGCTCGGGCCTCGGCCAGCTCCGCCTGACGCGCGTTCACCTCAATCTGGCAAAGCACATCGCCTGTGTGAACAGAAGCGCCTTCCGGCGTTGGCGTTGCCGCAACCGCGCCGGAGATTTCTGCGCGAACCACAACTTTGCGCTCCGCAGCGGTGCGGCCGCGCACGACGATTTCCGCCCGCCAGGTCTGTGGCGATATGGTCTGCGTGACCACCGTGAAGCGGGCAGGCGCAGCCGAATCGACAGCTTCGCCCCCGTCTCCAAACAGCCCGCGGGCGAGGAAATAGAGAGTGGTCACCACGGCAATGAGCGCCGCGAACTTGACTGACTGTGAAACTTGCATATCCGCCTGATGTTAAGCAGCGGCCCTATTACAATAAAACGCTGACAATTCGGTGAATATAATCTTCACCATTCATTATACTGGGCGGTTTACTGGCTGGATCAAGCAGCCTGACCAGCCAAATCCAGAATTATTGAGAATTTTTTGCATTTGCCCCCCATGCGGGCGGCATTTGTCGTCAGTTTTAAGGCGCTGTTGCGTTTCCTTGGAAAGGCTTGGTTAATAATATTGGTTGGCCATCAGCGCCCGCGGCGACTTGTTCAAGACCGTGCCGATCACGTTGGTCTTGGCGAGGATGCGCTTTGCTTCCTTCAATTCCGATACCCGGGTCTGGCCGCTTGCTGCGACAAGTAGTACGCAATCGACTTTGGGTAGGAAGGCGAGGGTGTCGTCACAGCCGAGCAGCGGCGACATATCGAAAATCACGGTGCGCGATTTGTAATCATTGACGGCCGTATGGATGAGTTGGTCGGCCCGTTCGGAGGTTAAGAACTCCGCGCCTCTGCGGGTCACGCGCTCATTTGGAATCACCAGCAAATCGTTAAGGTCCGGGCGAACCGTGACCTCGTCAAGCTCGCGCTTGCCTTCAAAAAAATCGAGCAGGGAAGGAGGCTCGCGAAACCCGAGATATCGCGAGACGCTGGGGCGGTAAAAATCTAGATCGACGAGCACCGGATGCGCGCCTGTCTTTGCGCCGATGGCAATCGCCAGATTGATTGCAGTAACGGTTTTGCCGGCGCCGGCGCCGGGGGAGACAACGGCGATCGTCTTCCAGCCTGCAGTATCCATTCTCTGCAGAACACGGGTGCGAAGAACCCGATAGGCGTTGAGAACCGGATCTTGTTCATTAGAGATGATGCGATGGGCGCCGAACTGGTCAAAATTGCATGCCGCCGATGCGAACCGATCTTCCGCTAGCGGATGATCGCCGCCAGCGCCTTGGTGTGCAAATCGCGGACCCTGCGGGTGTTTTGCCGCGGTCGACGTGGCGGTTTGTTTTGCGCCGCTGCGTGCGCGCGTTACTGCTTGTCTTATGCGATCCATGATACCAACCTAGAGCATTTCCATCTTTTCTTGAATTGCGGTAATGCTCTAGTCCTTTGTTCTGTGCTCTTCTTTATCCGAAATCCGGTTTTCACTTTTCGGGAAGTGCCCTAATCGGAAATGTTTAAGCCGCTTCTGGCGCGTTATCGACATTCATCTTGCGGAGCCTGAACAACGAAAAAAGAGGCGGCCTTTTGTCCTTGTTGCCAGGTATATAAGGAATGACGGCGATGGGATGTTCGTCGACCAGGCCAGCCACATGATTGCGGCCGCGGACGGTGGAAAGCAATAATTCAGCGGCAAGCCCAATACCGCCGCCGGCGGCGAGCGATGCAAAAATAGCAAGAATACTGAGTTTTATGCGGTCGGGGCTGGTCGGCCGGTCCGGCCGCAGTGCTGGCTCAAGAATGGAAAACTTTTCCGCCTGCCGGTTTTCCTCAAGGTTTTCGGCAAGCTGGGCGTCCTGTTGTTTGCCTCGAACTTCCTGGTACTCCCGGAATGTGTTTTCGTAATCGCGCGTCAGGCCGGCCAGGTCGCGCTCGACCGCCGGGGTTTTGCCGATACGCTCCTCATAATTTTGTATCTGAGCGCGCAGCCCTTCTGCGGATCGATCCAGCATGCGGATACGGTTTTCAATGATCGCGAGCCGGCCTTCCATTTGCACGCCGGAAATGTCCGTCGCTCCGTTGCGGGTGTCGCGCGAGATTTTTTGACTGAGTGCGTCGCGTGCGTTCTCGACCGCGGCTTCTGCAGCGGCGATATCATCGGCGTTGGGGTCATCGGTTCGCTCGGATGAAAACAGCTCAGCTTCGGCGTCGCGCAGCGCGGTGCGCAATCGCTGAATTTCCGCACTCGGCGCCATCTGGCGTTTTATAGCGGCGATCTCGTCGCGCTTGGCTTGAATTTCGGGATAAGTGTCAAGGTAGGTGCCGCGCAGCCGCGCCAGCTCGCTCTCCAGGCGCAATAATTCTTGCGACAACCCATTTTCGGGACGGACATTGGAGACCAGTTGCGTTTCCAAAAACCGTTTTTCTTCTTCCAAGGATTCGATTGATCGCAGGGCGCCGCTTAATTCACGCGTTGTGCGCTCAAGTATATCGAGATGCATATTGAGATGTTCCGGTAATGCATCGGCATTTTCAACTTTGAAATTCGAGATCCGGCTTTCAATTGCACTGACTTCCGCACGTAGCTTGGCGGCTTCTCGCTCAAAAAATTCCGTTGTATTGGAGGCGCCGGCAGTACGTGAGCGGACATCTTCGCTGAGGAAAAGCGTCATGAATTCGTTTGCGACCAGATATGCCTTGGCCGGGTCACGGTCGGTATAGGAAACGGTGAAGGCAATCGTGCCATCCTTCGCCGAGCGCCGCCCCCGGTCGATGGTAATCAGGGATACGTTGAGGCCGTCTCGCATCAGAGCAACGCGCTCACTTTCAGAAAGCCGTGTGGTTCGCGGAAACACCGTGTATTTATCAGCAACCTGCAACAGCCGGTTGCGCGTCATCACCCGTTGGCGAATGGTTTGGATGCGCTCTTGAGCGTAAGCGTTGACCGTTGAGCGGATAAATTCCGTCGGGATCTGCTGTGATTCAACTAAGATCGTGCCCTTTGCGGTGTATTTAGGCGGCAGCAACATCACCGTTAAAATACCGATCGGTGCAATCACCAGCACCGGAATGAGGAAATACCAAAACCGCCGCTGCAGGATGATCAGCACATCTTCAAGTGAAAATTCGTCGCCCATTCTGGAACTTCCCGATTCAAGCTTTACGCAAAGTTATTACGCCAATGTGGCGGTTATTCGTCCTGCAGGCCACGGTTGCAAGCCCAGACATCAAGCCCCCAACTGCTGCCCCGCAAAGGCAAACTTTGGTTGCAAGCTTTAGGCCGGTTAACAAATGCCCGAGCGAGCGGCGCTGACCAACAGCTAAGCTGTTCGTTTGGCTGTGTTATTCAGCTTATTATACTATTCAGACGCTATTGCCTGCAACCGCTTATATCTTGACGGAATGCCGCAATTGGCGTGCGCAATACGCCAACTCCCCCGCGAAAGACGGTCTTTGAGGGCTCGATTAGGCGTTTGGTCTTTGTCGCCGGCCTGTCTTTAGGTTAATTTAATCGCCAAAATGCCGGTATTAAGGGTTAAGCTCGCTAGCGGCTGGCGCCGATGCAGGGAATTTTTCTATACGGCCGGCTCTGGCCAAGACCCAGCCAGGCAATCGAGAAAGCTGGCCCGGGCCTTGCTCAATACCGGCCAGAAGACCCGGCGAGGTTGTTAATACCGGCGCAGGGTTCAGTTTGGAACGCTGTTTTTGTTAACCAGAATAAAGAAGGCGCGCTTTTATGGCAGGATTACGGGCAAGCTCTTCTTCGGCGCAAAACGCCGCTGCGGAAAAAGGCCCGGGCGCGCAATCCAAGCCGCAGCCAGGATCGGTTGGCGCTGCCGGGCGGGCAAGGCAACTTGTCCCGCGCGATGATTTCGACCGTGACGTTTGGTGTTTGTTGGGCCTTCCCGTTGACGCCGCTACCGTTGACCGGGCGGTTGCGGAGATCGATACGGCGGTGCGGACCGGGCACAAGCTTTCATTCGTCACGCCAAATGTGAACTGGCTTGTGCGGGTCTTGAGGGATGACGTCGCGCGGCGCGAAGTTCTGAACGCTGATCTTAGTTTTATTGATGGTGCGCCGCTGGTTGCGATGGCGAGAATGCTGGGCGTTCCGGCGCCGTCGCGGGTGGCGGGTGCGGATATATTTGAAGCCTTGCGCCGGCGCCCGGGTTTCGGCGCGCGCCAGACAAGAGTGTTTTTCTTTGGCGGGCGCGATGGCGCGGGCGCGGCGGCAGTTGAGGCCTTGAACAAAGAACAAAGCGGCGTAGAGGCGGTCGGCTGCCTCAATCCGGGATTTGGAGACGTCGAGACCATGAGCGCGCCGGCAATTATCGCCGAGATTAACGTTGCGCGCCCGGATTTTGTCGTTGTTGCGCTGGGCGCTGCGAAAGGTCAGGCCTGGATTGACCGCAACAAGGACCGATTAGATGCGCCGGTGATCGCACATCTTGGCGCTGTGGTGGATTTCACCGCCGGCGGGATCGACCGCGCACCAGAGATAGTCAAAAAACTGGGCCTTGAATGGCTCTGGCGGATCAAGGAAGAGCCGGCATTGTGGCGGCGCTATTTGGGCGATGGCGCGGCCCTGGTCGGGATCGTTATACGTCGTCTCGCGCCCCAATTGCTGGCGCTGCACCATTGGTCTAGCGGGCCTAGCCGGGGTGCAGCAGCTGCGACGGCTGATATCCGTCGCGACGCCTCGCGGACCGCCATTGTCCTTTCCGGGGCGTTTACGACGGCAAGTCTTGCTGCAGCCCGCAAGGCGTTTCGGAGCGCCGCCGCCAGCGGGAGCGATATCGTGCTTGATTTTTCCGCGGTGACCCAATTCGACCGGTCATTTCTTGGGCTGATCTTGATGTTGGAAAAACATGTCGCCAGAGGCGGCAGGAGGCTTTACGTAGATGGCGCTACAGCGCGCCACCGAGCGATCCTGCGGGCGAACGCTATGAATTATAGTGCGGCGGCGGCGGAAGAACGGATTTTGGATACCGGTCGCGCGGCTACGGCATAAATAGCGGCGCCATGTATTTGAGTGATCGAAAAGTTTTTGACCTGTTTAGGGGGAAGTAAATGCCTAGAGAAATGAACCAGCCAACAATCGGCCGACAACGCGGCTTTGCACAGCGTGGAAAATCTATGCGCAATATCCAGATTGCAGCAATTGCCGCGCTCAGCATGTTTTCAGTAGCCTGCTCATCGCCGGAAGCCAAAATTGAGAAATATTACGCCAGCGGGCAGGAATTTCTTGAAAAGGGCGAGTACGGAAAAGCGAATGTTCAATTTCAAAATGTATTGAAAATTGATGAAACCTATGTGCCGGCGTTGATGGGCATGGCTGAGATTGCTGAAGGGCGAAAAAACCTTAAAGCGATGTTCGGTCTGTATCAGCGCATCATACGGCTCGACGCCGACAACACCTTTGCTCACATCCAGCTTGGTAAACTCTATTTGATCGGCAGCGACGAGACCGCAGCGCTTGAATCTGCTGAAGCGGCGCTTACGCTAGACCCAAATTCTGTCGACGCCACTGCATTGAAATCCGGCATCCTGTTGCGCCTTGGTGATACAGAGGGCGCCGTTAAGTTGGCGCGTCAGGCAATCTCCGTCCAACCGGGGCATGTCGAAGCGGCCACTGTATTGGCGACCGAGCGCGGCATGAACGGCGATATGGAAGGCGCAATCGGCGAGCTTGATCGCGCACTAAATATTGATCCTAAAGCTGCCGTACTGCAACTCCTGCGCATCCAGATATTGTCGAATCTTGATCGCAGCGAAGATGTTCTTGCAGGCTTCGCGCGGTTGTCGGAGCTTTTCCCTGAGGAACCGGTCTATCGGCGCGCCTATGCAATGGAATTCATTAAGCGGAAGGATTTTGCGGCCGCCAAGGAACAAATGGAAATCCTAGTTGGTCTGGACCCTGAAAATAATGACGCCAAACTCGACGTCGTGCGGATCGTGAGCGCAAAAGATGGTGCGGACGCTGCTGAAAACCGGCTTCGCGCATTCATTGAGGAGTTTCCAAAAAACCAGGATTTGCGGTTCGCGCTTGTCGATCTGCTATATGATCGGGGCGCATTGGATAAGGCGATCACGGCGCTAGAGCCGCTGATGGGGGCTGATGAGCCAGCTGTGGAGTTGCGTGCAAAAAATAAGCTCACGCTTTTGCACTTACGTAATGGCGATCGCGACAAGGCAGAAGCGCTCGTCAATGAAATCCTTAAAGCTGACGCCAACAATACCGACGCGTTAATCCGTAGGGCGGGTTTACTGCTTGATGAAGGCAAGTTTGAAAACGGCGTTGCCGATTTGCGCACAGCGCTTAGCAACAATCCAGACCTGGTTGAGGCGATGGTTTTGATGTCGAGTGCGTTTGAGCGTCAGGACAATATCGACTTTGCCAGAGCCGAACTTGCAAAAGCATTTGAGACAAGCGGCAAAAAAGCGCGCATTGCCAATGCGTACGCGAAATTTTTAATCCGACACGGCGATGCGAGGCGCGCTGAAGATATATTGGTGCAGTCACTTGCGGCTTTCTCTGGTGATTTAGATAATTTAAAACTTCTCGCCGCAGTGCGTTTGGATATTCGGGATTGGCAGGGCGCTGATGAAGTTGCGTCTATTATCGAGTCGCTTGATGTGAGCGCTGAAAATGATCTTGCAAGTCAAATACGCACAGTCGCGCTGAGCGGCCTTGGAGAATACGGCCAAATCATCGATATGCTGTCTGCGCAAAATAAAGACGCGCCGCTGGAAAGCCGGCCATTGGCGATGCTTGTTTCCGCCTATTTGAAGGCCGACCGCGTTGATGAAGCTGAACAGGTGTTGCAAAATGTTATTGCGTCGGATGCAAACAATTACGCAGCCCGCATACTTCTGGCTCGAACTTATGGCGCCGGCGGCGACGCCGCCGCTGGCGAGGCGGTTCTGCTAGAAGCCGTCGATGTTGAGCCGTCCCGCGGCGAGGCGTTTGAACTTCTCTATCGGTACAATATCGCTAAAGGCGAGCGTGAAAAAGCGATTGCACTAATTGAGGACGGTCTTTCACGGGCGCCGGATAACATTGCGCTGCAATTTTTTAAGGCCGACTATCTGGTGACCTCCGGTAAGTTAGAGCAAGCGCTTGAAATCTATAGCGACCTGATTGAAACGCGCCCGGGAGACCGGATTATCGCTAATAATTTTGTCAGCCTGTCGAGCGATCTACGCAAGGATAAAAAGAGCATTGCGCGCACTCTTGAGGTCTCTCGCGTGCTTGAGAAAGATGAAAATGCGCTAGTTCAGGATACGGTTGGCTGGGCGCATTACCGCGCCGGTCAATATAACAGCGCTCTGGAGTTTCTAACCAAAGCGTCAGCGGCGGCGAGCAATGGAGAAATCCTCTACCATCTGGGTGCGACGCAAATCGCCGCTGGCCAGACGGAGCTTGGCCGGATCAATTTGAACAAGGCGTTGGAGGTTGGCGGAGAGAATTTTCGATTTGAAACCGAAGTGCGCGACCTTCTCAATCAGCAATAGACAGGGGCGCAAATCTATTTACCTTAAGGGCGCCCCGCCGCGCTGATTTGGGGCGCGTCGATTTGGCAAGTTTGAAATGTACGAACAATTTTTTGGCCTAACGGAAAAACCGTTTTCGATCCAGCCCGACCCCGCTTTTTTATATTGGGGCCGGACCCACAGACTTGCCTATGCCATGCTCGAATATGGCGTCCTCAACCATGCCGGCATATCGGTCATTACCGGCGAGGTCGGCTGCGGCAAAACTACGCTCGTGCATCGTTTGCTCGATCAATTGTCTGACACCCATACTGTCGCGCTGTTGTCGAATATTCAGCAAGGGCGCGGCGACCTCTTAAGCTGGGTGCTGATGGGTTTTGGCGAACCATTTGCGGGCAAGACCCATGTTGAGCTGTTCTCACAGCTGCAATCGTTCTTTATCAGCGAATATTCCAAAGGCCGGCGCGTTGTTTTGATCATTGATGAAGCGCAAAACCTTTCCACCGACATGCTCGAAGAATTGCGCATGCTTTCCAACATTAACGCTGGCAAGGATCAGCTCTTACAACTCATTTTAGTCGGGCAGCCTGAATTGAAGGAGCTCCTAAATAAACCGGAGCTTTTGCAATTGGCGCAGCGCGTCGGATCGGATTTTCATCTCACGCCGCTCAATGTGGAGGAGGTCCACGCCTATATTGACACCCGTCTGGCAATTGCCGGTTGCCGGCGGCGCGTGTTTACTGACCGCGCTATTGATTCGATTGCGGAGCATTCACGTGGGGTCCCGCGGGTCATTAACATTATCACCGACACGGCGCTTGTCTATGCGTTTTCTGCTGAGGAGCTGGTCGTCGGGGTGGAGACCATTCGCAATGTCATTCGCGACAAGTCTGAATTTGGCGTATTTGGACTGGCGTCCGATGAGGCCGCCGCGCCGCCGCTAAGATCTGCTAGCGAAGCTGGTATTGACGCCTTTGCCGACAATTCAAAAAAAAACCGACGCAATGACAATGACGAGGCCATAGCCGCACCAAGCGAAGACGCGCGCGTACAATCCGCACCGCCGCTGAACAAGCCTCACGAGACTGAAAAACGCGTCGCAGACGACGTCATCGTCGATGTAGCTACGCGCGCAGGCGGTCAATTGCACGAGGCGACGCCGCGATTTACTGGCGTAAAAGAAGAATCATCAATTACCGGCGTCGTTGTCGTTGCATCTGACAACAACGCCTCGCCAGAGGCGGCCATCCGCTCGGCGGGCGACGGGCGGGCCATTGTTTTTGTGGCCGTCGGCGGCGCACCGGACACGATTGCAATCGCCAAAAGTGCGGGCGCGGTTATCGCCGAAGGATCAGAGCGGTCATTCAGCCCTGCGGGTCGTGCGCGCAATGCCGGTTATCGGCAGTTGAAGAAGATTGCGCCGCATCTGGAATATGTACAGTTTGTCGATGCCGATACCGCTCTTGACCCGGACTGGATTGCAACAGCGGAAAAATTTATGGCGCGTCGCCCGGAGGTCTCGATTGTGACCGGCGCGATAAAACCTCTAAGCGGGTCGAATTTAACCACAGCCCCGATGGGGGCTCGCGACGCGGCCAATAGCGAAGGTGAGATCCAGTGCGTCTATGCTGGGTCTGCTTTAATGCGTGTGGAAAGCTTTGAGGCGGCCGGCGGATTTCGCGGCGACCTTTTAACGGCGGAAACGGTAGATTTATGTATCCGCCTGAGGCGTCGCGGGGCGCGGATCTGGCGCCTGGATGAGGCAATGGCGATGTGCCGGCCGGCGGTGAAGCCAGGCGGTTGGTGGGCGCAAAGCCGCCAGCGTGGGTTTGAAAATGCTTATTGCGCGTCGCTGCATGGCGGGCCGCCAGAGCGCCTGGGAATGGTGGACACGGTTCTGGCGGTTTTGTGGGGATTTTTATTCCCTACTGCGGTCGTTACTGCTGCCTTGCTGGGCGCGCTTGTGGCGATGAAATTTTCTCCGGCGACGCCGCCAATACTGATTGCCGGCGCCATTTTGGCCTTCGGGGTCGGCGTGTTCGTGTTCAGGATCGCCGCCGCGGTGGTGATCCGGGGGCTATTCAAACTCTCCTCCTGGAAGGTGGCGTTTCCAGCCGTTATGGGACGGTTTCCTGAGTTTTTGGGTGCGTGCAAATTATGGTTCGGGGCTAAGCGATAAGCGGTGATTGAGCGCGATGCATCATGAAGCTGGCTTATTTCATCAACCAGTATCCCGGAATTTCTCATAGTTTCATCCGCCGTGAAATCCAGGCGCTGGAGCGTGGCGGCGCCGAGATTGTTCGCTACGCCATTCGTCCGTCAAAGGATGAAGTGATCGCTCAGGAAGATTTTGATGAAAGCGCCAAAACGCGCCACATCATAACCGCCGGCGCCGGTTCAATTTTGCGGTCAATTGTTGCTGAAAGCTTGGCCAACCCATTGGGCGTTGTGCGTACGCTGGCGGCGGCGGTTTCCATCGGCTGGCGGTCGGAGGCCGGTCTGTTGCGGCATTTGTTCTATTTCGGTGAAGCGCTGGTTCTTGCAAATTGGCTAAAACGCGATGGCTTGCGCCATGTTCATGCGCATTTTGGCACTAATGCCGCGACGATTGCGATGCTTGCCGCGCCGCTGGCGGGCGCGAGCTTTAGTTTCACGGTTCACGGCCCGGAGGAATTTGAAAAGCCGGCGCTTATCTCACTCCGACGCAAGCTGGAAAGCGCAGCGTTTAGCGTCGCAATTTCGCAGTTTGGAGCAAGCCAGTTAAAGAAGCTTTCCTCCCCGTCTGTCTGGCCGACAATTAAAATCATTCGTTGCGGTATAGAGCGCACTTTTTACAAAGATGCTGGAGCTGATGTGATTTCTGCGCCGAACTTCATCTGCACTGGCCGTCTGTGTGCGGAAAAAGGTCAGATCGATCTGGTCGAAGCAACAGCGCGGGTTGCAAAAGATATTCCTGATATCAAAATCACGCTAATCGGCGACGGGCCAATGCGCAGTGAAATTGAGGCGGCGATAAAACGCCATGACATAGGCCGTAATGTTGTGCTTGCGGGGTGGAAGACGCCGGGCGAAGTGCGTGAGGCGCTGCTTAATGCGCGCGGATTTATCCTGCCGAGCTATGCGGAGGGGTTGCCGGTCTCAATCATGGAGGCGTTGGCGCTGCGCCGACCGGTGATCACAACTTACATTGCCGGCATCCCCGAGTTGGTTTCGGATGGTGTTTGCGGCTGGCTGACGCCTGCCGGCGATATTGATGCGATCGCCGCGGCTTTGCGTAAGGCCATACAAGCTGACGACGAACAAATTGCGCAGTTGGGGAATGAAGGCCGTCGACGGGTCGAAGCGATGCACGATATTGATAGAGAAGCCGGGCGCCTCGCGGGGCATTTTTCAGCCGTTCTGGATGCGCGCTCATGAGCACGGGCTTAACAACCCTGCTTTGGGGCTTAGTACTGGCGGTATCGGCGCCGGCTGTCTTGCTGGCCATCGAAACTCTGGCCGCGTTTTTCCCGTTGCGCCGGCAATCTGCATGCGCGCCGCCGTCGTCTCTCGCGGTGATCGTACCCGCCCATAATGAGGGCCGCCATATAGTTGCAACATTGCGTGACCTTCATACGCAATTGCGACCGGATGACCGGCTGATTGTTGTTGCCGATAATTGCACCGATGACACCGCAGCGGTTGCGCGGGAATGCGGCGCGGAGGTTTTGGTTCGCGTTGCGCCCGATCATCGCGGCAAGGGTTATGCGCTGCAATATGCAATTGATTGTCTGCGCGATAAACCGCCGGAATGCGTATTATTCTTTGACGCCGACTGCCGGGTGGGGGAGGGCGCACTACAACATTTAGCTGGCGTAGCAACGGCGAGCGGGCGCCCGGCACAGGCGCTCTATATTATGAACGCGCCAGCCGGCGCAGGACCGGGAGCCAGCGTTTCTGCATTTGCCTGGATTATGATCAACCGCGTACGCATGACGGGGCTTTCAAATCTCACTAACGCCACGCGTTTTACCGGGGCGGGGCTTGCCGCGCCGTGGGGGCTGATCGCCCGTCTGGATTTCGGCGCCGGCGACATTACCGAAGATCTGGTGATGACGCTGAAAATGGCGCTCGCCGGCGCGCCGCCGATATTTGCGCCCGATGCGCAAGTGACCAGCCTTTTCCCGACCACGAAAGACGCCAGCGTGACCCAGCGCGCACGATGGGAGCATGGATCGCTGGAGATTATGGCGCGCCGTGCAGCGCCGGCGATGTTGCGTGGAATTTTTCGGGCCGATATGAGGCTGATGATGTTGGCTGCCGATGCGATGATACCGCCGCTAGTTGCGCTCGGCTCCGCGTTGATCCTTGCGGCGGTGCTGTCGGCCTTATCGCTTGGATTTGCAGGACCTGGCCCGTTCATCACTATACTGACCGCAATTGCGCTGTTCTCCCTGGCGCTTGTCGCAGGCTGGCTGCGCTTTGGGCGTACGGCTCTTCCTGCGTCCCAATTGTGGGCGTTGGCGCCATTTATGCTTCAGAAGCTGAAAGTCTATGGGCGTCGCGGACGGGCCTCATCCAGAACCTGGACCCGAACCAAACGTGGCGGTGATGGAGGCGAGGCGGGTTAAAGACTTAATTCGTTGCATTGCAAAGATATTTACATTGGCGGATACATAATATTGGCCAGAGCCCATGGTGCAATTTTAGTGTTCGGCCGCAGGTTGGGTTGGCGAAGATGATTTTTGCTATCAAAAAAGAGGGTGGCGTTTATGAGCTATCTTGAGGTCACTGATACGCAGTTTGGATTCTTTGACGTATTGGAGATGAAGGAGAAGGGTGCGGACCTGCACGATAAGTATGTTTCGGCCAAACCTTTCCCGCATATTGCTATCGATGATTTTTGTTCGCCGGAAATTTTGGATGCATGTCTCGACGCGTTTCCACAGGCGCCGGACCCCGACAGCCGCACCTTCGACCGCGACCAGGAACGCTACAAGACAAGTTTCAACCCAGATTTCCTGACGCCGCAATTGCGCTCGTTCTTCTATTCAATGAACTCGCGGCCGTTTGTCGAATTTCTGGAAAAAATGACCGGCATCACGGGGCTTATTCCCGACCCTTATTTTGTCGGCGGCGGATTTCATCAAACTAAACAAGGCGGCCATCTCGATGTTCACGCCGATTTCAACAGACACAGCAAGCTTGGTCTCGAGCGGCGGTTGAATTTGTTGATATATCTCAACAAAAATTGGGAGGAAGGTTTCGGGGGCGAGCTTGAGCTTTGGGATCGCGATATGAAACATCTCCGCCACAAAATTGTACCTCTATTTAATCGTTGTGTTGTGTTTTCAACCAGCGGCAATAGCTATCATGGTCATCCGGCGCCGGTCGCACATCCGCACGGTGAGGCGCGCCGCTCTATTGCTCTTTATTACTACACTGCCACTTGGGACAAAGCTGCGCGTGAAAAGACGACTCAGTTTAAAGCGCGACCGCGCTCGGATGATAAAACCGACTGGGCGGTGAGGCGGGGCGAAATCATTAACGATTTGTTACCTCCCATACTGCTGCGAGGCTTACGAAAGCTTAGCCGTTAAGCGCCTCTACGCCATCCCGCTGGGTTTTTGCGGGCGTAGATTGATAAAATTTTAGATTCATTTTCCAGGCGCCCATAGTAACTTGATCGCTCAGATCGAGGATTCGTACTGTCGTGCTTGAAACTTGTGAAAATTTAATCCGTGATCGGCTTATTTTCATCAAATTATTTTCAAGAGTTTCAGACAAAAGAAATCTAAGGTTCCTAATTTCTTACCTGTTGCACAATCGCATCGTGCAAGAAAATTTGTACGAAGTGTGGCGAGAAAGATACTGTTTACTGTTCGATTGCAGACAAATGTGTGAGTGAGCTTGATTATGAGCAAAAATTTTCGCTCCGGCGATACTGTTCTTTCCGCCAGTTCAGTGAACATAAACGATTTATTAATGGCCAGCCGGCTTGGCGCCATCAAAGCGCCGCTAGCGACAGGTCGCCGTGCAAGAAAGCGCGCAAACCATAAGAAGATGATGAGCGCCAGTTTGCTGGCGCCGCTACTGGCGGCGGAGGGCTGTCTTAGCGTTGGTAAAGAAGAGATACCACTTGGCGCGGCCGGCGATGACGGGGCGGCTTCGGATCCCGGCGGCGGCGGTGTCGCTGCAAACCTCACCGCAGTCGATGATCACGTCCATGCTGAAGTCGATCAGCCGCTGCTGATTCCAGCTTCGCAATTACAAGCCAATGATATCGATCCGAATTTTGGCGGACTGGAAGTCGTTCGTGTATTTGATGCGGTGAATGGAACCGTATTTTTGGACAGCGCTGGCGTAAGGTTTGTGCCTAGTGAAGGCTTTACGGGAGTAGCGACATTTTCCTATGAAGTCCGAGATGTGGGCGGCGCTCTAAGTACGGCGTCCGTTGAGGTCATCGTGGGCGACGTGCCGCATGTTGAACCTGACAATGTAACGCAGCCAGACAGTTTAGGGGGACATGATCATCATGGGGATGCGAAGGCGTCTGAACACCAGGCCCTATTGGACCTTGTGCCCGTAGATGATGCAACTCATGTCGCCGTTACGGATGGGTCTTGGTTTGATCCCAATACATGGGCGAATGGCGAAGTGCCGCCAGAAGGCGCAAAAGTCTTTATCCCCGAGGGTGTTACGGTCGCATATGACGGCGAAAGTACGGTTTCCCTGTTTACTGTCCGTATCGATGGCGCGCTTGAATTCGCCACAGATCAAAATACCTTTATGGAAGTTGATACGCTGATCGTTACGCCAACAGGCGCGTTGAGGATCGGCACAGCCGATAATCCGGTGGCGCCTGGCGTTGAGGCGGTTATTCAGATCGCCGACAATGGTCCGATAGATGTTTCCTGGGACACGCAACTCTTGTCTCGCGGCGTTGTCAGTCAGGGAACAGTAGAAATTTATGGCGACGAAAAAGACACATTCTTGAAAGTCGCCATCGATGCGATGGCGGGCGACACTTCACTGACACTCGAGGCGCCGCCGGATGGCTGGGCGGTCGGCGACAGGCTGGTTTTAACCGGAACGAAATTGCCCGATACTAACCCGTTGCCGCCAGGTACGGAGCGCCCTGATCTTACAACGGAAGATGAAGAGATCATCATTACGGCGATCAATGGCAATGTCATCTCATTTGATCGCCCACTAGTTTTCGATCACGATACGCCGCGTGCTGATCTGAAAGCTTACGTCGCCAACTATTCACGCAATGTTCAGTTTATTACCGAGAATGCAGATGATTTGCCGGTGTACCAGCGCGGTCATGTGATGTTTATGCATTCGGACGATATCGACGTCCGTTATGCGGAATTTACAGATCTTGGACGTACCGATAAGTCTGAACGCGCATTTGATATAGCAAAACTGGATTCGGTTGATTTCGACACCAATATCAAAGCGCGCTACCCGCTTCATATTCACCGCGCTGGTGTTTCCGATCAAGACCATCCTGCCCAGCTTGTCGGCAACGCTGTTTGGGGATCTCCCGGCTGGGGAGTGGTTCATCATGATTCAAATGCGATTCTGACAGACAACGCCGCCTATGATGTGTTCGGCGCGGCATTCGTTGCCGAGACCGGTAATGAAACCGGACGGTGGGCTAGCAATATAGCGATCAAGTCGATTGGTGTAGCCGGGTTAGGTTTTGACAATAATCCGAAACATGGTCCCGACGTCGCCGCGTTTGACCTTGGGCGCACTGGCGCGGGTTTCTGGTTTCAGGGACGATTAGTTGATGCGGTAGATAATGTTGCCGCCGGCATTCCCAGCGGGCATGGGTTCATCTATTTTTCACGTGCGCCCCTTGACGATGCAATTAAGGTTATTCCCGACAATGCACCGCACCCGGAAAGTCTGAACTATGCAGACGAAGTGCCTATATTTCAGCCTGCGATATCTCAATTTGTTGGCAACGAGGCCTTTGCGACAGGGTCGGGTTTTTATGTTGTCAAGCCAGGCCCTAGGCAGGGCCATGATGTACGCTCGGTCATCGATGACTTTACCGCCTGGGAAACGCGTTTTGGCATTCACCTGGAATATACCGGCCACTATACGCTGAAAGATATTGATCTTATTGGCGCTGACAATGGCGCGAGCGGCATATCCCTTGGGCAAAACACGTTCGACTTGGTTGTGAACAACGCCAACATTGATGGCTTTGAGACCGGCTTGAACCTGGCCAAAACCACCAACTTCACTGATTTCGACGGCAACTTCCAATATGTGTTCATCGATGTGAATGTTAGTAATGCGGTCAATGATTTTATCAACCTTGACGCAAATGATCAAATCCTGACCGCGGCTGACCTTGTTTCCGGGCGCATGGAGTTTGTATCCGGACTTGAGGATTTTCCTCTTTTCCACACGGTTGCCGCCCCCTTTTACGGGATGAATTTACCGGGTGTGAAAACCGATAGCATTGGCGCTATCGAACTCGGCGGCTTGGATCCCCAGGTGTTTCGTGCTGAGGCTCTTGGCAATGCGATCGAACAGGAAGGCTATTGGACCTTGCCTGATGGGCGGGCCGTAACCGTTTTTGAGCGGTATTTTGCTGACCGGGCTACTGGAGAGCTGACCAAGCAGTCAACGTTTATTGAAATACCCGGCGGCGTGGATGGGGCGAAGAGTTCATCGGGCCTTGCTGACCCGGTTTATCATGGCGTCCTTGACGTCAATAGCGCGGCGCCGGTGGCGACCGATGATACTACGACGGTTAGTTCCGGGAGCTCGGTCATTCTCGACGTTCTTGCAAATGATTTCGATCCTGATGGCGACGCGATTGCCGTGGATGGGTTTGTGCATCCAGAGCATGGGCGCGTGGACCTGAATAGTGATGGAACGGTAACCTATACGCCGGACCCAAATTTCACTGGGATGGATCAATTCTGGTATTGGGTTGAAGACGACAACGGCAACTTCGCGAAGGGCGAGGTATATATTAACGTTGAAGTGTAGCTCTTAATGCGTCCATTCGGCGAGAACACCTGCGTCGTTCTCCTGTTCTGTATAAAGCCGCTGCAAGGCAACGACTTTTTCAACTTCCAACAATTGTCGTAACGCCCAAATCGCGGCGCCGCGGACCAGCGCATTGTCGTCGTTGAGCAGCGCTTGCGCTGATGGCGCCAATTCCCGGTCTTGCGAATTCCCGATTGCAATCAGCACATTTCTGACAAACCGGGCGCGGCCGGTGCGCTTGATTGGCGATCCGGAAAACATATCCCGGAATGCGCGATCGTCTAATGCGGCAAGCTCGGCAAGGCCTGGCGCGCGCAATGCTTCGCGTGCGTGAAATGCGGTCTCTTGCGAGAGTGTTGCGAATTTATTCCACGGGCAGACCGCGAGACAATCGTCGCACCCATAAATCCGGTTGCCCATGGCTTTGCGAAACTGAACCGGGATCGGGCCGTTATGTTCGATGGTGAGATAAGACAAGCACCGCCTGGCATCGAGTTTATACGGTGCGGGAAAAGCGTCGGTTGGGCAGATATCGAGACAGTTTTGGCACGAGCCGCAATGATCTGCCTCCGGCGTGTCGGCGACAATATCGAGCGTTGTGAAGATGGAACCCAGAAAAAGCCACGAGCCAAATTCGCGTGATACCAGATTGGTGTGCTTGCCCTGCCAGCCGACGCCGGCTTTTGCCGCCAGCGGCTTTTCCATCACCGGCGCGGTATCCACAAAAACTTTGACATCGCCGCCATGGTTTTCAATCAGCCAGCGGGCGAGGCGCTTGAGGCGTTTTTTGATGAGCTCATGATAGTCTTTGTTTTTTGCATAGACGGAAATCGTCGCGGATGATTTTTGGTTTAGCGCGTTCAGCGGGTCTTCGTCCGGCCCATAATTCACGCCGAGCATAATGACGCTACGCGCCTCGGGCCAAAGTGCTTGCGGCGCGCTGCGTTGTTCTGCGCGGCCCTCCATCCATGTCATCTCGCCGTGACGGCCGAGCGCCAGAAATTGCGCTAAGTTTTCGCCAGCCTCTAAAGGCAGCGACGCGGGCGCAAATCCAACGGCGTCAAAGCCAATCGCGCGCGCCTGGGCTCGGATAGTGTCATTGCTGACGCTGGGCATATCTAAAAATCCGGATCATCATAATGCCGGGGCGGCGGCAGTCCGGCGATCCGGTCACGCAGCACCGGGCGCATGGCGGGCCGCGATTTGACCCGTGCATACCAGTCCTTCACTAGAGGAAAGGCGCCCCAGGGCATGGCGTCAACATAATCGACGCTAGAGATATAAGCGGCCGCGGCAATGTCGGCGGCGGTATATTTTTCTCCCGCAAACCAGGTTTTTTTATCGAGAATCCAGTTGAAATAATCCATATGCCACGCCAGCGCCTCGCCGCCCTGCTTGATAAGTTCATAATCAGGCTGCCCAAGGCGCATCAACCGCTTATCAATCCGCTCACGAACGATTGGGGTGATGACGTCAGCCTCAAATTTGTCGGTGAACCATGCGCAGAGCCGGCGCACTTCGGCGCGGGCCGCAGACGTTGACGGCAATAACGGGGAGGCGGTGTAGGCGTCTTCGATATATTCGATGATGACCGTCGCCGGCGCCGCGTTAATCACGCCGCGGGTTGGCGGCTCGTCAATGAGCACCGGAACCGCGCCCGCAGGATTTGCCGCGACCAACGATCCATCGTTGTCCCATGGCCGTTTCTCGACCAGCTGCGCCGGCAGTCCCTTTTCGGCAAGCGCAATGCGCACCATCCGCGAGGCGGGGTCGAGGGGCATATGAAAAAGCGTACGCATTAACCCTAACCATAGCAGCGCAGCGCGCCGCGCAAAGCCACAAACGACTGATATCGAAAGATTTTAGCATCGGACAAAGCGCTTCGGCAAAGCAATTGCAGTTTTGCCGTTAAGGATTTTCAAAGCGCGCCGCTTTGAGACAAAAGGCAACATGGAAAACGGGCAAAAATGAGCGCCAACAGCGACAATTGGGAACGCGATGAAGACTTCGCCTGGCGGCGACCGGCGCCGGTTGCGCGCGGCGCGGCGATAATGATTTATTCATGGCAGGAGCCGGGTTGGTCGTTCCTCTGGTCGGTGTTGGCGGCGGCGCCGTTTGTTCTGGCCGCGGTTCTGGCGCCGGCCCTGTTAAGCCTGTCGCCGACAGTTGATATGATTGCGCCGATTGCCGAGGCGCGAGCGATCAGCGCCGGCGCAGACGCGCTTCGCGACAACGCATCACCGTTTTATGTGCTGCTGCTGCTGGCGGCGGATATTTTCGCCGAAGCGCCAGGGCGCATTCACCTCATCGCAAAAGCACTCAGCGCGCTTTTCGTGATTTACCCGATGGCGTATTTTTCCGCGTCGCGGTTGCCGACTATTCCAGCGGCGTTAACTACGGGCGCCTTGGGGGCATATGTCGCCTCGCCTTTTGCCGGTCCGACCGAACTCGCGCTGGCGATATTTCTGGTTAACAGTTTTTGTTTTGTCGCCGCATCGGCGGACAATGCGCCGGCGCGCGCGCGCTTTGAAGGTTTGATTGCCGGCGTTGGACTGTTCACTCTGTGGCAGCTCAATCCGGTATTTTCGCTTGCCGGTTTCATTGCGCTTTCCGCATGCCCGTTTCTGTCCGGACGGTGCGGTCTGTCGCGTTATGCTGCGACGCTTGCCGCTTTTGCCGCGCTTGCCGGCCTCGCGGAATGGCTGTCGCCGGGCATCAACATTGCGCGCGCCTCTGCGGCCAGCGGCGTGTTACAGGTTGATGCATCGGTTGTCGGCGGCGATGGCGCGATGGGGCTAAGCGGCGTTGCGGCCAGCACGGTTCTTGTCCTCCTTTCTGCATCAGTGTTTGGCGGCCGCGAGCATCTAAGGTCATGGTTGACGGCGCTATTGCTTGGCATAACCGCCTTCATCGCCGCGCGTATTGCCGGCGCGAATGCGCTTCCGGTCTTTGTTCTGGTCGCGGCGATTACAGTATTTTCGGTTTCCTCGCCGTTCTATGACGGCCTGTTTCGCAGTCACGACCGCGCCAGCGTTTCGGTCGCTCTGACTGGCGGCGCGCTGACGCTGTTCTGGACGGTTGCGATTGTGGTTCATGCAGCCGGACAATTCGCGCTTCAATATCAGGTTGCAGCAGCGGCGCCGGAAAATATCCGCACCGAGCTGGCATTGGTGCAGCCGGGCGGTCCGACCATTGCGCAATGGATTGAAGAGGGGCGCTTCTCAACCGTTGAAGCGCGCGAGTTTTTTGCGCTGGCGCCTGTGGACCAGTCGATGATGTTGCTTGAGGCGGCGGGCAGAGCAAAATCGATGGCGGCGGAAGGATGGGGCGTTGCCATTTTGACCGGCGCTGACACGGCCTGCGTCCTGGCGGAAATGCGAAAATGCGAGGCCACGGGCGACGCGGCGGCGAGTAAGGCGAATGTGGTGTTCGTGCCGCGCCTTGATCTCGACCCGGCGACGGCGGCGGCTATCGGCCGCGCTGAGGCGTTGCTTTACACTGAATTCAAGCTGGTGGAACAAACACCGGTTTGGGAAATCTGGGTGCGCCGTGGCGCGACGGTTCCCGCAAGTCTGCTTAGAACATCAGGCGCGGTTCTTTATCGTTAGGCGCGGCGCTACAATTAAGAAGTTTTGCCCCAGGCGATAAAATACGGATTGTCATATCCACGCTGTTCTTTTCCGTATGCCAATGGCTCGCCCCCGGGGTGGACGACAACTTTGCCGCCGGCTGCTTCCAGCACCGCCTGGCCGGCGCCGGTGTCCCATTCCATGGTGCGGCCGAGCCGCGGATAAATATCCGCCTTGCCTTCGGCGATCAGACAGAACTTCAACGAAGACCCGGCGGCGGCGAACTCAGAGACATTCATCGCGCTCAGAAAATCATCGGTTTCGGGCGAGCGATGCGACCGGCTGGCGACGGCGACGAGGCCCGCGGCTGACGCTTTGCGAGCGCGTATCGGCGAACGCTCCCCCGCCGCGCCGGTCTTGGTAATTTGCTGTAGCCAGGCGCCGACATTTAAAATACCGCAATAGAGCTTTCCGAGCGCCGGGGCGTAAACCACGCCGATCACCGCCCGCCCGTCTTTGACCAATGCAATGTTGACGGTGAATTCGTCGGTTCTGTTAACAAACTCTCGCGTGCCGTCGAGCGGATCGACGAGGAAAAACACATCGCCCAGCTGCGGGATATCGCCATCCGAGGCGCGCTCTTCCGCCAGCACCGGAATATCCGGCGCCACGGTTGCTAGCCCGGCAAGAATGATTTCCTCGCCCAGGCGATCCGCGGCGGTGACCGGAGAGGCGTCGCCTTTGTGTTCGGTGACAAAATCTGTGGCGTAAATCTCAAGCGCCTTGGCTCCCGCCGCAAGCGCCAGGGCGCAAAGGTCATCGGCGAGCTGCACGTCGTTTTTTGTATAGTCGGTCATTATGGGGGGATGGCGCAGGCGATAGCGAGATGCAAGTCCGACCATGCGGCTAGCGGAAGGCGACCACCGTAAACGCCGCCGTTTGTTGCGGCGTCAGCCCCGATGCGGGAATGATTTCCTGAATAATCCAGCCCTCATCGGCCAATTGATTGAGCCGGTCCTGCAAAGCCTCAGCGGCGGCGCGGCCATAATCGCGCTCGTTGGCGAAAAGGCCAATCGGGCGGCGCTTGACGTCTCGCCAGGCGACATGAAAGGCGGCAAATTGTTTCGACATGGCACAGGTAACCTTTTTGACGCATAATAGCCCGATATCCGGTAAGACACAGGCAAATGGCGGGCCGAACTGAGGTTCGCCGCAATTTAGCGTCAGAGGCGGGGAGCGCCTGAAAATTGCACATCTTGGCGATGATTACGGATTATTTGCCAAATTAGTACACAGTTAACGCGAACCAGTAGTGATTAAGTCCAATGGCTGAAACGAGCGTGAGTAACGCAGAGAATTTTTCCGGCGAAAGCGGTCGTCGCAGGTCGTCGGCGTCGCGGGCGCTCTTTGGCGATGTTGTGCAATTCATTGACTTCATCAGTGTGATCGCATCCTCGGTTGTGGTCGCCGCCATCTACCATGTTTTTGCCCTGCAACTGGAGTTCGATTTCCAATCCTATGCGGCGGCCGGCATTATCGGCGCGACCGGGCTGACCGCGCTTTTGCGGCGCGACGGGTATTATGAATTTGATCAGCTCTTGTCGTCGAGCGGCAACATCAGAGCAATTGTCTCGACATGGGGGATGGTCATATTGGGTCTGCTCGCATTTGGGTTTGCGTTGAAGGTCTCCGATATCTTCTCGCGCGTTTGGCTGGCCGCGTGGTCGGTGACGACCGTAGTGGTTCTTGCGCTGGCGAGAATTATTGCCTCAAGGCTGTTGCGGTCGATGATTGGCGATGGCGGCGTTTTCTCCCGGCGGATTGCAATTGTTGGCGCGACGAAATTGGGCGCCAGATTTGCCGAACATGTCGGGGCCGCGGAAAACGGCATTTCAATTGTCGGTCTGTTCGAGGCCGGCCTGCCTGACAATGGCGATGACCATGATGAGGCTATCGCTGGCGATCTCCATGCGCTGGAACTGGCCGCCCGCAATGGCGAGATTGATGATATTGTGATCGCTACGCCGCGCGCTTCACGCGCGGAAATGGATCGCCTTGCGCGGCGGCTGTCTTCGCTGCCAGTGTCGATTTCGATTTGTCCGAACACGCATTGGCTGGACCATACTGGCGGCGGCGTCACCAAGGTTGGCGAGGCGAGCGTTTTGTCGCTCTATCGCCGCCCGCTGGAGGGTTGGGGCAGCATCATCAAAACCATTGAGGACTTTGTCCTCGGCTCTATTCTTTTGGTCGCATTGAGCCCGGTATTGCTGGTGGTGGCGATAGCGGTTAAATTACAAGGTAAGGGACCGATCCTGTTTGCACAGCAGCGGCATGGATTTAACAATGCAGTGTTTCGGATCTATAAATTCCGCACCATGACGGTTGCCGAAGACGGCGACGCCATCCAGCAGGCGCAAAAAGACGACGCCCGCATTACCCCGCTGGGGAAATTCCTTCGCCGCTATAGTCTTGATGAGCTGCCGCAACTGTTTAACGTCATTCGCGGCGAGATGTCGCTGGTCGGTCCGCGCCCCCACGCCCTGGCGCACAACCACCAATATGCTCGATTGATCGAAAACTATTCCGGCCGGCACAAGGTCAAGCCTGGCATTACCGGATGGGCGCAGGTCAATGGCTATCGCGGCGAGACCTCTGAAAACGAGCTTATGGAACAACGGGTCAATTATGACCTCGGCTATATCGACGCCTGGTCCCTATGGTTCGATTTTAAAATTTTGCTGATGACCATTATGGCGGTGGTTTTTCCTAAAAACGCTGTTTAAAACTGCGTCTGAAATCCCTCAGGCTGCGGCTCTGCTGCTAGCCGGAACGTCCCAGGTCGCGAGCTTGCTGCTGGCCGGAATCACAAGGAAGCGCCATGCGCGTCACCATCATCGGCGCCGGATATGTTGGACTGGTATCCGGGGCCTGTTTTGCCGATTTTGGCCATGAAGTTGTCTGCGTTGACAAGGATGCGGCAAAAATCAGAAGCCTCGAAGCCGGTAATATTCCGATCTTTGAACCCGGACTTGCCGCGCTGGTCGCAGAAAATGTAAAAGCCCGGCGTTTGTCTTTCAGCGGCGACTTTGCAGCGTCAACGCCGAATGCCGATGCTGTCTTTATCGCTGTCGGCACGCCATCGCGGCGCGGCGACGGATTTGCCGATCTGTCCTATGTCTACAGCGCGGCGGAGGAAATCGCTTCGGTCATCGAAGGTTATACGGTGATCGTCAATAAATCGACCGTTCCCGTCGGCACAGGAGCCGAGGTTGAGCAGATCATCCGCAAAGCGCGGCCAGACGCCGGTTTTTCCGTTGTGTCAAACCCGGAGTTTTTGCGTGAAGGTGCTGCGATTGCTGATTTTAAACATCCCGACCGCATCATTGTCGGCGTTGAGGATGATCGTGCGATACAGGTTATGCGCGAGCTATACCGGCCACTCTATCTCAATGAGACACCGATGGTGTTTACCAATCGCGCGACATCGGAATTGATTAAATATGCCGCCAACGCGTTCCTCGCGACCAAAATTACATTTATCAACGAGATTGCCGACCTGTGCGAGCAAGTTGGCGCCAATGTTCAGGAGGTCGCCGGCGGCATGGGGCTTGACGGGCGCATTGGCGCAAAGTTTCTACATGCCGGGCCGGGCTATGGCGGCTCGTGCTTTCCCAAAGACACTATTGCGCTGGTACGCACCGCGCAAAGCAACAACGCGCCAGCACGCATAGTCGAAGCGGTTGTGGAGATTAACGATGAGCGCAAGAAGAAAATGGCTGGCCGTGTTATCGCCGCTTGCGGCGGATCGCTGGCGAATAAGACAATCGCCGTCTTGGGGCTGACATTTAAGCCGAATACGGACGATATGCGTGATTCGCCGTCGCTCGACATTGTGCCTGCGCTACAGGCGGCTGGTGCGGCGATTCGCGCATATGATCCGGTCGGTATGAAAGAGGCGGCGGCGCTGTTGGACGACGTCGAATATGCTGAGGGGCCGTATCAGGCGCTGAAGGGCGCGGACGGCGTTGTCATTATCACCGAATGGGATGAGTTTCGGGCGCTCGATATTGATCGCGTCAAGGCGCTGATGAAGGCGCCGGTGATGGTTGATCTAAGAAACATATATCGTCCGCGCGAAATGGCTGAACGCGGCATTGATTACCACTCCATTGGTCGTCCGCGTGAGATTTTTGAATAGGCTTTTAAGCCGCGCGCAATTTTTTCAGCACCGACGACTTTTTTGAGTGACTGCGATTGGGCGCGTCGATTTCAAGTTGCGCACGCTGCAAAATATCGGCAGTGAGCATCGGCGCTTCGCTGCGGAACCGGGCTTTGCCGATCGGGTCCACATAGATCAGGAAAAACCCGCTTTCCGCATCCAGTGCATGGCGCAACAGTGAGGGGTCAAGCCATTCAATCGGATCGCCATTTTTGCGCGGCGTATCCTCACCATAGACTTCGATGACCGCAATATCCTCACGGATGAGAGCCGGGATTGCTGGTTTCAAAAGCCGCCTTTGCATCCGGCAGGCGGCGTGGTTAGCCGACGGGCCGATAATGAATAGCGTGTTGCGGGGTGAAAATTTCTTAACCGGGTCGGCGCGCCGAAGGTTGGCGCCAATTTCGGGCAGCAGGTTAGGCCGTATCGACAGCACAGCGGCGATCGAGCCAAACACCAGACAGATCGCAATGATTAAGAAGGACAGGCCCATAACCGCTCTAATTTACCGTTTCGTTCTTTCTAGTGAGTTAAGCAATTTACTGGCCAATGAAGCTTTTTTCAGGGTTTGGTCTCCCTGCGGGTCCGCGCCCCGGCCGAATGGTTAACCAGACCTTAACAGAAGGCGCGGCTCAGACGAAAGGCGCCGCCAGACCTCTCCGGACAAGCGAAATAGCGGCCCTAGCGCGGATCTCCCCACGCCGTCGCTCTGTCTGCTTGCAGGTCCCCCCCTTATGGGCTGTCGTCAGTGCTTCAAGGCGCTGATTTTTCTGCGCAATGCAGCATCTCGTCATATAGTCCGTCTTTAACACTTCGCCGCCTGCGAACCATATAAAACGCCAGCAAGCCTTGCGCAAAGCCAATGGCGAGAAACAGATCAACCGCCTCCAGTGATGTTTTTGGCACCAGCAACACCAGTAATGAGCCGATCATCGCGCCGGCGGCGTTGAGCATGTTGTTGGCGGCAAGGATACGGGCGCGCTTGTCTATGGGCGCGCGCCTCTGTACGGCCGCTTGCAACGGGACCACGAAAACACTGGTCGATATCGAAGCCAGAACGAAGGCGCCGGCTAACGTATAAGCCTGCGCAGTGGAAAAAAATTCGCCCGCATTCAGGAACGATCCGTCAGCAGGCGGGTTGAAACCAGCGCTCAGAAAATAGACCGCCAGGATCATACATCCGGCGGCAAGCGCGCCGACGGTTGCAAAGCCGAGCCCGCTGCGGCCCTTGGCGAGCAGCGACGCCATGGTCGCGCCGATTGCCGCACCGATCGCAAACAGCCCCATCATCACGGCGATAACGGTTCCGTCGCCGCCGAGCGTATCGCGGACAAAAAACGGCACGGCGACCGTCACCAGCGCGCCGACCGACCAGTACCAGGCAACGCCGAGCAATGGCCGCCAAACCCCGCGCGCGCGAAAGGCGTAGCCAAGCAATATTGGCGTCTGCGCCAGGCCGTTCCAACTGATTGCGAGACCGGGCGCATTGGCGGCGGCAGGCGGCGCCAACCGGATGGCGAGCCATCCGCCAAGCGCGGCGACGACCAGCAGCGCCGAGACGATCAGCGGTCCGTTTGGCAGGATGATCAAAAATCCGCCGGCGACAATACCAAGCATGACGGAAACAAACAGACCGCCGCTGCAAAACGCGTTGGCGCGGACCAGCTCTTCCGGCGCAAAATATTTTGGCATCGCGCCGGTGCGCACAGGGCTGAAGAACGCCGACTGCGCGCCCATCAAAAACAAAGCGAGGATGAGGATAAGGGCGTTGCCGGAAGCAAAGCCGACTGCGGCGACTATCATCAGTAACAACTCGATGAATTTGGTGCGCCGAAACATCATCGCGGTCTCATATTTGTCGGCGAGCTGGCCGGCGATGCTGGAAAAGATCAACATTGCGATGGGAAACAGCGAGCCGACAATCGGCAATGCGCTGTCATTGCTGATCAGCGGCGCGGTAATCAGGGAGTAGATGAGCGCGACGGAAAGCGCCTGTTTGAGCATATTGTCGGTAAAGGCGCCGAGCGAGAGCGCGGTCCACATCGGCAGGAAGCGCCGCTGAAAGAATAGCGGCCTATGGCCTCGTGGCGCGGCGGAGGCGGTAGCCGCTTCGCTCAGGGTTTCATCGCCCGAAGGGGCGGTCGGATGATCTGTCATCTTTTCACCAAACCGCACATGAACCCGTCCTTGCCGGTATGGGGGAGCCCCACGCCATCCGTTCCGGGGTAGCGGCGGCGGCGGCGCTTAACAAGTCAGGGCCCGCTCACAAGGGCGGCGCGAGCTGGCCTATTGTGCCCGCCACCCCCGAAAAGCGGCGGATTTTCACCCCTCGGAGCGACATTTGCCCAATTTGCCGTCTATGGGCGTCCAGCGCCGCCGCCGCGATGTGTTGCCCCCGAACCCTGCCGGCGTATCTTCGCGCGCCCACGCATTGCAACCGGGAACGTGATCGTTATATATCCGCCAACCAAGCGTCGGCGGCGTGGCTTGTGCTGTGCGGCCTTGATCGCTGAAATTCCCGAGGAGACCGACCAGATGTTTATATCGCCCGCTTATGCGCAGGCCGCCCAGGCCGCCGCGCCCAACCCGTTGATGCAGTTGGCCCCGCTGGTCTTCATCTTTGTGATTTTCTACTTCCTGCTGATCCGTCCGCAAATGACCGCGCGCAAGAAACATACGGAAATGATCTCTAAAGTCCGCCGTGGCGACGTCGTTGTCACCGCCGGAGGCCTTATCGGCAAGATCACCAAAGTGATTGATGACAATGAAGTGATGGTCGAACTTGCCGACAAGGTTGCGGTCAAGGTCGTCAAATCGACCCTCAGCGATGTTCGCACCAAGCCGGAACCTGCCGCTAACGATAAATAACCAAAACCAGCGGAGCGATATTTTCGCTTGGGAGCGTCTCGCCCATGTTGCAATTTTCAAAAGTTCAAACCGCCGGGATTATCGGCCT
>JAJFFY010000054.1 GCA_021776415.1 Hyphococcus sp. | reverse complement strand
GTCGCCGTTACGGTGACATCTATGGCATCGGCCGTTTCATGGTCGAGCGCGACGCCGTCTTTCAACTTCAACTGGCCGTCCACCACTTCGAAGCGATCGTCGGACACCACAAATGTGTGGCTGTCGCCGGCATCCACATCGGTAAGACTAAGATCGCCGATCACCGCACCGGCGGCGTTCTCTCCAACGCTGGCGTAGGATAGCATCAACCCCTCTGGCGTTTCATTTACATCAACAACATTGACAGACACAGTCTTTTGGAAACTCGCGCCAGAGGCGTCGGTTACCTCAAGCGTGATTTCATATGTATCTTGGGCTTCATAGTCGAGCGTGACGCCCTCTTTCAAACGCAACTCATTGCCGACAATTTCAAATACGCCGGAGGCGTCTCCAACGATTGAATATGTCGCCGTATCATTACTGTCAGGATCGACCGTTGACAGCACAGCCACAACGGCGCCGGATTCGTTTTCGCTTATGGCGTCATTAGAAAGCTCAATCTCAGTCGGCGCCTCATTGACGTCCGTACGATTGACGCCAAGCCCAAAAATGACAGGTGGGTTTTCACCCGCAGAAGCGCGCACAGCAGCGCTATCACCGGCTCCGGGAACATCAACACCCGGAACGTCAGACTGTACTTGAACAGGTCCGTTTTCTGATTCCGGTTCTAATGTCAGGTCGGCGAAGTCGTCATCCAAAGGGGCGTCTTCGCGACTAGAATCTCCGGGCTGACTATGTTCAGTGGGGCTATCGTTTGCATCTTCCTGGAGAGAAAGCGGTCCCCGCAAGCCATCTTGCAACTCAGCGCCGCTTGCATCGCCTTGCCTTGAGGGCGCGCCTTTCTCTATACCACTTTCCAGCCCATCACCATAATGAAGGTTGCCATAGCCTGAGCCGCCTTCATCCGACTGGTTGGCCTCAGCGTTCTGCTCACGCGCTTTTTCCAGCGCGCTGCGCTCACCTTCGATTTCTATATCCTGCTGATGCCGCCGTTCAAGCTCCTCCTTGGTCGGAGGTTTACGATCATCATTATCCGAGCTGGACTTTTTTCCATCCGCCATAGCAGGCCTCGATACACAACTAAAACTGATGTTAGAATATCAACCGGTTATTAATCAGGAATTTAACAAGCTAGTTAACAGCTCGTAAATCTCCATATCCCCAAATTCCGCTTATGTTTCCTAAACAATTTATCCTTAACCTGAAATGACTAAGTGACAATCGACCGTGCGTATAAAATACTATGTATCATTATGTAACAAATTTTCTGGGCAACTTGCCGGGAGGTCGGCCGCCTGGCCAAACTCGTCCGGAGCTCAATGAGCCAGCGCCGGACGCTTCGGTCTATGCAGGCTCAATTATCATCAATCTGTTTGCGCTCGCCTTGCCACTCACAGTGCTGCAGATTTACGACCGTGTGTTACCAAACGCATCCTTCGATACGCTGACAGTAATGATCAGCGCCCTTATTGTCGTTGTCAT
Source organism: Hyphococcus sp. (assembly GCA_021776415.1). GTDB lineage: Bacteria > Pseudomonadota > Alphaproteobacteria > Caulobacterales > Parvularculaceae > Hyphococcus. The sequence continues at coordinate 12,531 of JAJFFY010000054.1, read as the reverse complement.
TGCCGATGGAATACTAAAATACAGCCGATCTTATCTGATAAACTGGGCATCAGCGTCATTCACCCACAACCTGTCAACCAAAGCGTTGGGCGTCATGATGGCGACCGCGCCATCCCGCCACGCCGCCGTTTCGGCAAGCGAGCATCTTGACAGGCTAAATTCAATCAGCGGCCTCGGCGGCTATCTGGGAGGGCAATCACGCGTCATTCTGATTGATATATGCTTCATACCGCTGTTTGCTGGAATTATTATTATGCTTGGCGGGCCGCTTTTTCTTGTCCCGCTCTTATTGTTTGCTTTGTTTGGTTATTACGCCATGCAGCGCACCAAACATTTATGCGCAATCATTGAAGAACGTGAAAAATCTGACTCTCGCAAATATGATTTTGTTATAGAAATCTTACAGTCCATGCAGACGGTCAAATCGCTAGCGATGGAACCGCAAATGATGCGCCGCTTCGAACGGTTGCAATCTGCTGAAAGCGTCCTTGTCAGGCGGCTGATCAAGCTTTCCGGCGCCGCGCAAAACACCAGCGCCCTATACGCATCCATGTCGGCAGTGACGATTGTTGGTGTCGGCGCATATCTTGTTCTCGCTGGCCAATTGACCATCGGCGGTCTTGCATGCAGCATGCTATTGTCGTCTCAGTTGCTGCAGCCGATTATGCGCTCGCTCTCTGCATGGAATGAAATCCACCTCGCCGACCATCGCCGTGACCGCATTGCAGAAATTTTTGAGCATAGCGACAACAGTCCCACCGGAACTCCGCGCACACAAGAATTCCACTATCCTGAGAAGCTGCATGCTGATGCCATCTCCTTAAAGGGCGTCACTATCCAATATGGCGATGCGGCGCCTATCTTCGAGCAGATCGACTTTGACGTTCCCGCCGGCGCGTTGATCGCTCTCAAAGGAGACGACGGTAGCGGCCGGACATCACTGCTTCGGGCGATCGCTGGAGACATAACGCCGGCTAGCGGTGAAATTCGTGTTGGCGGCAAGCTGGTCAATGCAAACGCCTTCGCTCCATCAAGCGTCTCAGTTCGTTACGTCGAACAAAAACCGACCACCTTCAAAGGTACGATCTTAGAGAACCTAACACTGTTCGGCGCGCTTTCCACGCCATCAGCACTGTGGGCATCTCGGCTGATTGGGCTGGATAAAGAAGTTGTCCGTATGCCGCTTGGCTACGACACTCCGCTCAGGAGTTTGTCCGGGCGCGGCATTCCGGCATCAACAGCGCAACGCATATGTATCGCCCGAGCATTGGCTACAAAACCATCCGTTCTTATTCTTGATGAAGCCAACACATCTCTCGACATGCCTAGCGAAAAAGAATTCGCCGCGGCGCTACGCCAACTGCATGGCCAAACAACAATTATCATTGCCACTCATCGTCCTTCACTTATTCGTCTGGCCGACCAATCATACGAAGTCGCAAACGGCTCACTCACTCCCCACACACCTGCTTCTGACATAAAGGCGGCCGGATGATGGTGAACAAAGTAGAAAATATTGACGGGGGCGCAATCAACCCGGAAAACTCTGGCGATAAAGGCGACGCCATTAGCCCCGTAAACGAACTCATCGACAAACTTGAGCGTGCGTTCAGTAACAACGCCCGCGTCGGCACAACCACGAGCGTCGATTGCGCCGTTGTTATAGATCGCTTTTTGAAAATAACCGGCTGGTCTCAAGGCTCAAGACGGGTTTTCGAATCTATGCCGCATGCCGGCGAGCTTGAAACCATAGATGCGTTCAGGACTGTCCTGTTTCATCTCGGCTTTAATAGCAGCGTTGAAGACGCTTCGATTGAATGCCTCCGGAATGAATTTCTACCGTGTTTTCTGCGCACTCCTTCGGGCAGTCTCATTCTTATAGAGGCGGCAAACAATGCAGAGTCGGTGAAAATTTTTGACCCTGTTTCAAAAACCCACATTGAGCTTTCGCCAAGTACAATTAAAGGCGCATTGATTTTTCCCGAGTACATCAAGCAACGGGAAGATGCAACGCCGGCGGCAACGCCAAAATGGTCAACCGCCGCCCTCAAAGTTTTCCGGCCGGACATTGTCAAAATCTTCTTCATTAGCTTCATCGTCAATGTATTCGCCCTGGCGCCGCCGCTTTATGTAATGAGTGTTTACGACAAGGCGATTGGCGCAAAGGCGCCGGATGTTTTGCTCGGCCTGACGATTGGAATTTTAATGATTGTCGCTGCCGATTTTGGCTTGCGTCAAATTCGTTCACTGTTCCAGGCCTATCTCGGCGCCCGGTTGGATGAACAGGCAAATGAAACGGCCTTTCGTCAACTGCTTCACATGCCCCTCTCATTTATAGAAGACGCGCCGATCGGATCGCAGCTGACGCGCCTGCGCCAAATGACTTCGGTGCGCGAGGCTTTTACCGGCGTCTTGGCTAACGCGCTCTTTGATCTGCCATTCATTGGTTTGTTCATCATCGTAACGGCAGTTATTGGCGGTCCTCTGGTGTGGCCGCCTCTCGCGCTCATTGGCGTTTATATCGCCCTTGCCGCATGGGCGATCCCGCGAACGCGCCAGTTGGTCACCGCCGCTGGCAATGCAAAATCACGATTGAACAACCTCACTATTGAAGCCGTCTCCGCGCAAAGGGCGATCAGAGATTTATCTGCGGAAGAGGTCTGGCAAAACAGACATCGACGTTACTCAGCCGAATCTGTGATGCACAATATGAACGCACGTCAGTTCAGTTTTTTAATACAAACGATCTCCCAGGCCCTGGTCGCCATGGCCGGCATCGCGACACTGGCATTTGGCACTGGCATGGTGATTGCCGGCGATCTGAGCGCAGGCGCCTTGATTGCCGTCATGGCCCTTGCGTGGCGCATCCTGGGCCCGATCCGGAGCACATTCCTCAGTGGGCTGACACTCGGCCAGGCTCTTCAAAGCATCGAGCAAATCGATCGCCTCGTTAAAATGCCGCGCGAACGCGAGCCCAATGCCAACCCATCGATCTCACGTGAGTTTGTCGGTCATATCGTTTGCGAAAATCTCGCCTTTCGCTATCCATCACAGCGCGAACCGGCGGTCAGGTCAGTATCTTTTGAACTCAAGCCGGGCCAGCTCATGTGCCTGTGCGGGCCCAGTGGCTCGGGCAAATCAACAATATTGCGCATTCTTCTTGGACTGCATCAACAGCAAGCCGGTTCAGTTTTTGTCGACGGGCTGGACCTGCGACAACTCGACAAAGGTGAATGGCGGCACTCACTTGGCGTTGCGCCGCAAACGTCGGATCTTTTCTATGGCACGATCGCGCAGAACTTAAGGCTTGCGCAGCCCGCTGCTACGGATGAGGAAATTGAAGATATTGCGCGCCGCTTTGGGATCGATGAATACTATCGCAGCGTACTCACCGAGGGGCTTGAGACAAGATACAAAACCGGCTCGCACTCATCATGGCCAGACGCCCTGGTCCGGCGGATTGTGCTTTGCCGTGCGTTTGTTGGCGCCCCGCCAATCTACCTGCTTGATGATCCAACCGCCAATCTGGATATGGCCGGCGAGAAAGCGTTCCTGGCTTTGCTAGAAGAACGCCGCAAAAAAAGCGCGATCATTATGACCACCCATCGGCCAAGTTATATGCGGATGGCCGACACTGTTATTTGGCTTGATCGCGGTGTTATCCGCGATATGGGGCCGCCGGAAACCGTCCTGCCACGGCAACTCGTCGGGTAGATTGGTATAGGAATTAAGAGGTTCGCACGATGAGCACCGATCAACAATTACCAGCGCATGTACCGCTTTCTGTTGGCGAACGGCAGGGGATATCGCTGCCGCTTGAGCTCGAAGAGGGCGCGCCGCCTGTATTGATGCGTTCAGCCATGGCGGTCATTAGCGGGCTTGTGCTGATGCTGTTGGTTTGGGCAAATTTTGCACAGATACGCGAACTTTCTGTCGCTGCTGGTGAAATATCTCCATACGGATCAACCCGCGAAGTTGCACATCTTGAAGGCGGCATAGTCGATGAGCTTTTGATCGAACCTGGCGATCATGTCGAGGCCGGCGCCGCCCTTGTCCAATTGCGCGTAGAAAACGCTGGCGGCGAATATGACCGTATCGAATCACGACGCGCAAACCTGACGATGGAGGCCGAACGCCTGGCGGCGCAAATCGAAGGCCGGACGCCGCAATTTGCAACAGACGACGGTAAATGGTCCAGTCTCGCTACCGAACAGTTGGCGATTTTTAACTCCTCTGTTACTCAGCATACGGCAATGATGGCGACACTGTCTTCAAAACAATCATCCTCCCAATCCGATATTATCGGCGCCCGCGCTGACCACAAAGCCAAGGGTCAACTTGTCACTTACGCCCGCGAGCAGCTTCAGATTCAAGAAGAGCTGATCGAAGAAGGGTTCACATCCAAACAAGCCTTTCTTGAAGCCAAAGCCGCTTATGCCGGCGCCCAGGCCGCCGCCGCCGCTTCGACGGCGCGGTTTGAGCAAACCAAACGCGCATTCGAAAGCGCGACATCGGAACTTGAGAACGCCGACGCGACCTATAAAAATCGCGCCGCAGAGCAGCGCGCCGACGCTATTGCCGAACTTGACGAACTTGCCCGGCCACTGCGCTCGCTCGAAGACAGAGCGCAAAGGCTGACGGTGCGCGCGCCGGTATCTGGCATCGTAAAATCTGTCTCTGTCGACGGCGCTGGCGATGTTGTTCGTCCCGGCGGGTTGGTTGCGGAAATCACGCCGGCCAGCAACACCTTGTTTGCCGAAGTGCGCGTCAATCCAAAGGACATCGGCCATATTATTATTGGTCAGGAGACGGATGTTTCCGTCACCGCATTCGATCCCAATCGTTACGGCAAAATCAAAGGCCGGGTCATGCATCTTTCGGCAGATACATTTACCAATGAACGCACGCGCGAGACTTATTATATTGCCTATGTAGCGCTCGACGATGATAGCGGATCCTCGGACAAGCTCATCGAAATGCTCACGCCAGGCATGCAGGTTCGCGCTGAAATCATCACCGAATCTCGCTCGTTGATGCAGTATATGTTAAAACCTGTGCTGCGCCCGTTGAACCGCGCATTTTCAGAACGTTAATCTCGCGCATCATTCCCACTCAATCGTCCCCGGTGGTTTTGAGGTTATGTCATAAACAACGCGATTAACGCCGCGCACCTGGTTGATGATCCGGGTTGCGCAGGCGCCGAGAAATTCATGGCTGAACGGATAATAATCCGCCGTCATGCCGTCGGTTGAAGTGACCGCGCGCAGCGCCAGCACATAATCATAAGTGCGGCCATCGCCCATCACGCCAACCGTCCGCACAGGGAGCAAAACAGCAAAAGCCTGCCAGATCTCATCATAAAGCCCGGCTTTGGTGATCTCGTCGAGATAGATCGCATCCGCCTTACGCAAGATATCGGCCTTTTCAGTCGTCACCGCGCCGGGAATACGGATCGCCAGACCCGGCCCCGGAAACGGATGACGGGCGACAAAATGATCCGGCAGGCCGAGCTCCCGCCCCAGCGCGCGCACTTCATCTTTGAAAAGCTCGCGCAACGGCTCAACCAGTTTCAGATTCATACGCTCCGGCAGCCCGCCGACATTGTGGTGCGATTTAATCGTCACCGACGGCCCGCCATCGAATGAGACGCTCTCGATCACGTCCGGGTAGAGGGTTCCCTGCGCCAGAAATTCGACATTCTCGATCTTGCCGGCTTCCTGGTCGAAAATATCGATGAAAGTCGCGCCGATAATCTTGCGTTTTTGTTCCGGATCATCGACGCCCGCCAGTTTGTCTAAAAACAGCGCCGCCGCCTCCACATGCACCAGCGGAATATTGTAGCTGTCGCGAAACAGCCGCACGACCTCCTCGCCCTCGCCAGCGCCGTCAATATTTTGGCGCATCAAACCGGTGTCGACGAAAACGCAAGTCAGCTGCCCGCCGATCGCCTCATGGATCAAAACCGCTGCGACGGAAGAATCGACGCCGCCGGATAACCCGCAGATAACCCGCGCATCACCGACCTGCTCGCGGATCGCCGCAACCGCTTCATCGCGGAACGCGGCCATGGTCCAGTCGCCGGAAAGCCCGGCGATGCTGTGGGTGAAATTCCTGAGCAGTTTGGCGCCATCGGGCGTATGCATCACCTCCGGGTGGAACATGACGCTGTAAAACCGGCGCGCCTCATCAACCGCGATCGCGAAGGGGGCGTTCTGTGAGGTTCCGATGACTTTGAACCCATCCGCCAATCTGGTTACCCGATCGCCATGGCTCATCCACACGGGGTACTTCTTGCCGACTTCCCAGACGCCTTCAAACAGCGGGCTCATCTCATGAATTTCAACATTGGCGCGGCCGAATTCACGCTCGTCACTACGCTCAACCTCGCCGCCAAGCTGGACGGCCATGGCTTGCTGGCCATAACAAATCGCCAGCACCGGAACGCCGAGCGCAAAGATCTCCTGCGCCGCCCGCGGGCTGGTTTCGCTTTTAACGCTAGATGGTCCGCCCGAGAGAATCACCGCCTTGGGCGCAAACTCAGCAAGGAAAGCCGCATCGACGCGGTTGAACGGGTGGATTTCGCAATACACTCCGCTCTCGCGCAGGCGGCGCGCAATCAACTGCGTCACCTGGCTGCCAAAATCGACAATCAGCGCGCGTTGGTGGCTCTCGGCATGGGGATCAAGGGTCATGGCGCCTTCGCATAAGGGAGTCTTCGCCTGCCGTCACTAGGGGACTCGCGTCTTTTATGAGCCCAATAACCACGGGGCCTGCAGCCGAATCTGGTCCAACATTTCTCTGCCGCGATCGCCCGCTTCAGTGATGGCGCCGGCGCCGCCTGTCGCCGGGCTGTGTTTATGCGCTGCATCTGGATGCGCTGCATCTGGTTTACTCCTTTGGCCGCAAGTGTGGATGCTGAAGAAATGTGACGACCACACCTCTCCATATCCGAACTGCCGATAATATAAGACCGCCGAAATGCATGAGGATAACTTTTCACCAAATATAGGTTTTATGACCAACTACCCTCTCTGGGTTGCAAAATCGAAGATTCGATTCGTGTGGGAGTTGTGTGGATTTTGGGCGGCTTTCTTTTGGTCACAAGAGCCCCCTCCGTCACCTTCGGTGACACCTCCCCCGTAAACGGGGGAGGAAAAAGTTGAGCTATAGGCAGCCTCTTTTCTTCCCCCATTTATGGGGGAAGTGGCCGCGAAGCGGTCGAAGGGGGCTCTGGCGAACCGGCGCAACCTCAATGCACAGGCTCACCCCGCCTACGCCTTCACCATCACCGCCACATAAAATCCATCGGCGCGGAGCTTGTCCGGCGTCAGCCGCAGCGCGCCGTCCGGCGTCGCGCATTGTTCGAGCGCCGTGCGGCCATCATCAGTGAGGGTGCCGCTGGCGGCGATTTGTTCGATTACGGACGACATGGAAAACTCTGAATGATCGGCGAGGAAGGCCGAGAGGCGATCCTCGTTTTCCTCTTTCAAGAACGAGCACGTCACCCAGACCAGGCGCCCGCGTGGTTTGACGTAGGGCGCGGCCTCGCCGAGCACCTTGTCCTGCTCGTCTATGCGCCGGGCGAGCTGCGCCTCGGTGAGCCGCCATTTTGTGTCGGGGCGTCGCCGCCAGGTGCCGGTCCCGGTGCAGGGCGCATCGACAAAGACCACATCCATCTTGCCTTCAAGATCGTCGAGCCCCTCCCCGCCTGCGGGAGATCGCACTTGCAGGTTTCTGACGCCCGCGCGTTTGGTGCGGTGAAACAGCGGTTTTAATCGCCGCGCATCATTGTCATAGGCGTAAAGCTGGCCGGTGTTTTCCATCAACGCCGCCAGCGCCAATGTCTTGCCGCCGCCGCCGGCGCAATAGTCCAAAACCTGCGCGCCTTTGATCACGCCCGCCGCCGCCGCCGCGATCTGGCTGCCAAGGTCCTGCACTTCGAGCCAGCCTTTATTATAGGCCGGAATGATGGTGACCGCCGGCGCGCGCTCCGCCGGGTCCGGCGCGACAATCCGCGCCGCCGTCGTCAGTATAGGGATGGCCTCGCCTTTGACGGTTTTAAGCGCCTTCAGGGATTTTTCCGGGTCGGCTTTTAAAGTGTTGAGACGGAGATCGACATCGGCGCGCGCGGCGAAGGCCGACATGATCGCCGCCGCCTCATCGCCCAGGGCGCGGGTGATGTGCGGAGCCATCCATTCGGGGAAATCACCGGCGATATGCGCCGCCTGCCCTTGCGTTACATGGGCCTCAGCGGACAAACGAGCGCCCTCATCATCGCTCAACGCCCCGGCGCCGTGAGGTTCTTCTGCGACAATCTCGCCAAGGTCTTCGAGCGAGACCGCCCACAAAAACCGCATCGCCCCAAGCGCCAGCGCGCGCGGGCTGTCGTCGCCCATGGCCGCGCCGAGAGAGTTTTTCTTGCGCAAAACGTCAAGGCAAAGACCCGATATCCACGCCCGGTCCTTAGCGCCGGCATAACGATTGCCGCGCGCCCAGTCGGCCATCGCGGTTTTCAACGGCACGCGGCGGCGATCGAAGTCGGTGAGAATTTCAATTGCCGCACTAAGCCGGCCGGGAGTTTTCATGATGGGTCCTGATTGAGGCCAAGCTCTTTTTGCAATTTTTTTGTCAGACCCAGCGAGACGATGCGATGGCTTTCGCCAAGGTGCTCGCGCAAATCCTTATCGGACAGCCCCGGCTTTTCATAATGCTGGATCCACTTCATCCCGCGCGAGGCAAGATAGGGCGCCGGCCTGAGGCCTGGGCGATCTTTCAGGACTTCAAAGCCGATCTCGGAGACCTTGAACGTCACACCCGTCACCCCGTCATCATTCCAGCCGCCCACCGCGAACATCTTGCCGCCAACCTTCCACACATGCGAGCCGCCCCACTGCATCACATAAGTCGTTTGTGGCAGCGATTTGCAGAACGCGTTGTATTCCTCATAGGTCATTAAGTCGTGGTCGGATAATTCGGCGCTTCGCGGGTGATGGCGACGTCGTGGACGTGACTTTCTTTCAGCCCGGCATTGGTGATCTTGACGAACTTGGCGCGGGCCTGCATCTCGGCGATGGTTGGCGCGCCGACATAGCCCATGGAGGCTCTGACGCCGCCGACGAGTTGGTGCAGAATCGGACCGATCGCGCCTTTGTAAGGGATGCGGCCCTCAATGCCCTCCGGCACCAGTTTGATCTGCTCAGTGACGTCGGCCTGAAAATAGCGATCCGCCGAGCCGCGCGCCATCGCCGTGATCGAGCCCATGCCGCGATAGGATTTGTACGAACGCCCCTGATAGAGGAACACCTCGCCCGGCGCTTCATCGGCGCCGGCCAGGAGCGAGCCGATCATCACGCAATCAGCGCCGGCGGCGATCGCCTTGGCCGCGTCGCCGGAAAATTTGATGCCGCCATCGGCGATCACCGGAATGCCGGCCTCGCGACAGGCGCGCGCAGCATCCGCCACCGCGGTCAGCTGCGGCACGCCAACACCGGCGACGATGCGCGTGGTGCAAATCGACCCCGGCCCGATGCCCACCTTGACCGCATCGACGCCAACATCGGCCAGCGCTTTTGCGCCGTCATAGGTTGCGATATTACCGGCAATCACCTGCGCATCCGGCATGTCGCGTTTGATGCGCGCGACTTGCTCGATAACTTTGGCGGAGTGGCCATGTGCGGTGTCGATAACGACGACATCGACGCCGGCCTCGACCAGCGCCTCCGCCCGTTCAAAACCCGCATCACCAACCGACGATGCGGCAGCGACCAGCAAGCGGCCACGCTCGTCTTTCGCCGCCATGGGATAGGCCCGCGCCTTTTCCATATCTTTGACCGTAATCAGACCGATACAGCGATAATCATCATCAACGACGATAACGCGCTCGATCCTCCGTTTATGGCAAAGCTCGCGCACCTGATCCTGGCTCGCGCCAGGCGAAACGGTGACAAGATCGACCGCGGTCATCAGATCACGCACCGGCTGATCAAGATCACGCGCGAACCGCATGTCGCGATTGGTGAGGACGCCAACCAGCTTGCCGACGCCGTTGGCGTCAGGGTTTTCAACCACCGGAAAGCCGGAGATTTTGCGGTCAAACATAATCGTCTGCGCCGTGCGCAAAGTATCATCAGGCGTCAGCGTCAGCGGATTGACCACCATGCCGCTTTCAAAGCGCTTGACCCGGCGCACATGTTCGGCCTGCTCGGCGATGGAAAGATTGCGGTGAAGAACGCCAATGCCACCATGTTGCGCCATGGCGATGGCCATTTCCGCTTCGGTGACCGTGTCCATCGCCGAGGCGAGGATCGGGATATTGAGGGTGATCTGACTGGTCAGCCGCGCCCGGACATCAACTCCTGACGGCATCACCTCGGACGGGCCCGGCTCCAGCAGCACATCGTCAAATGTCAGCGCTTCACGAATTTGCATTTGCAGCTCTCCTTCTTAAGCGTTTTTAGGAAAAGTGGGTCCGGTTTTCCGTTATAAAAACGCGATAATACAAAAATCCTAGAGCCGTTTGTCGCGAGAAAATCGGCTCTATGCGATGGGGTCCGACAGCACGCCTTCGCGGTCAAATGTCTGCACCAGGACTTCGCCGGGACAATCGACATCCATGGCAATAGTGATTTCTAACGCCCGGCGGGTCAGCTCCTTTGTCGAGCTGACATAGGGTTTCAGGCCCGCCGCCGCGCCAATGGCGAGGTCCATGCCCGAGCCGCGCGCCCAATAGGCGCCGCGGGGCACTTCCGTGAGGCAAAAACTATTGTCGAAATCCCAAATCGCGCCGCTCTTGTGGATAAGAAACCCGCTGCCGCAATAGCGCTTCAGCCCTTCGTCGGTCTCGCCAATCTCGAACTTTTCGTAAGCGGCCTTGAGAAACTGTAAAACCTCAAACGGATGCGCCGAGTCTTTTGGAAACTCATCCGTATGCGCTTTAATAGCCTCAATCTTGGGGCCGGTGCCGGTAATCCCTAACAACCAGCCGCCAAGCGCCAGCCATTTTTTGTCCAAAGACGGGCTGACAAGACTGCCAAGCGTCGCGCGGCCGTTGGCGCCGAGCCAGACGACGTCGTTTGCTGCATCGTCGATTACAGTGAGAATGGTCATGAGCTATCTCTTTCCACCCCGTAAGAATCTATCGAAATACAGTGATCTTCCGCGAATGCAATTTCACTATCTTTGGGAGACTTCACTATATTAATAGCGGTTCGGAGACGCTCACTAACCTGTTTGTCTGTTGTGGTTGGGGGGCCATAGAGTGTGATCGTAACGCTTGTACGAGAAGCCAAGCTTTTAATAACCCAACCAACCGGTGGCGCGATTTCTAACTCTAAGGGGACAATAATCATTTCTTCATGCTCAGTTGGATCTGCATCTGGAAGCAGTAAATATATTGCGGAAGCGCACGGATTTTTTTTGGGTTTTTGAATGCTTGCGCATGACGTGAGTAGAAGAATCGCGCATACATAAAAAAGTTGACTCAACATTTTCTTGGTCATTCCGCCCCCTTAAATCCCATAGCCACGACATATTTCTCCGCCGAGCCTGAGCGGCTGGCCTTGGGCTTGGCGTGTTTGACGAATTCAAAATTCTGTTTCAGCCGGTTCAGCAATTCGCCCTCGGCGCCGCCGGCGAAAACTTTGCAGACAAACGCGCCGCCGGGCGCCAGCACGTCCTCGGCAAAATCGAGCGCGGCTTCCGCCAGCGCGACAATACGCAGATGGTCGGTCGACTTATGGCCAGTGGTCGGCTCCGCCATATCTGAGAGAACCAAATCAGCCTTGCCGCCAAGCATTTGTTTGAGGCGCTCCGGCGCGCCCTCATCGAGGAAATCCATCTCCAGAATATCAGCGCCGGGAACCGCCGGGACATTGAGGTAATCAATCCCGATCACATGGCCCTTTTTGCCCGTCGCCTTGACCGAGACCTGGAGCCAGCCGCCCGGCGCGCAGCCAAGATCGACGATCCTCGCACGCGGCTTTAACAGTCCAAATTTGTCATCGAGTTCCAACAGTTTAAACGCCGCGCGCGAGCGCCAGCCTTCGGCCTTGGCTCGGCGCACGTAAGGATCGTTGAGCTGCCGACGGAGCCACAGCGTTGAACCTAGCTCACGGTCCTTGGAGGTTTTGACATTGACCTTCAGCGCCCGCGGCTGGGACTCGCCCCGCATCGGTGCGGCCTTGTTGCGGACACGCTTTTCCGGTTCCGCTCCAAGCGCAGTTTTTGCGATATTGGATTTCCGCTGGCGCTTTTTCGCCGGCGCAGCCCGTTTGGGCGTCTTAGGTGAAGATTTGCCTCGCTCCATGGGCCTTCATAGCGGAGTCTGGCGGCCTGACAAGCAGGATTGTGGGCAATTATAGGGCAGCTGGCGGCCCGCACAACGAAACCATCGCAATCAGTCACCATAGGCGAGCGACCAATCCCTTAGGGATCTGAGGACCGGAAGGAGATCACGCCCTTTATCCGTCAGCTTATAGGTGTAGCGTGGCGGGTTTTGCTGATAGGGCTCTTTGACGACGACGCTTGCTTCTT
>JAJFFY010000053.1 GCA_021776415.1 Hyphococcus sp. | reverse complement strand
GGCGGCCTTATGCTCTCCCCAATGTCGATATGCGGCCTGACCAACAGGCGATCAGCTCCTGAAACAACGGACATCGCGAACACCGATCAAGGCCCTTTCGGCGTTCATGCGCAGGGAATGCGAATTCGCCTGCGTGGGCTTTTTGACATCGTGAAGACTTGCGCCGTGCTCGGTCCCATTCAGTTGGCTGTCGCGGCGCGCATAAACCCGCAACCGGCGCTCGACAGAGTGAAACGCCCGGCCCGAAAAGCACGGCCGCTTTTTGGGCCGGCGTTTTGCTGCTTGCGTTGGAAGGGGCTCGGCTCTATGCGCCGCCGCCGACAAATCCGTGCAAGGAACTTCGTGCTTTGGCAATCCGGTCTATGTCGAGAATGTCTTTTAAAAACCCCTCGAACTGAGCCAGCGCGATCATATTCGGCCCGTCCGATGGCGCTTTGTCCGGATCGGGATGGGTCTCAGCAAACACTGCCGCGACGCCAACGGCGGCGGCCGCGCGCCCAAGGCTGGGGGCGAATTCGCGTTGACCGCCTGAGGTCGTCCCTCCCCCGCCCGGGGTTTGCACGGAATGGGTTATATCGAACACTACCGGGCATCCGGTCTCGCGCGCCATGATCGGTATGCTGCGGAAATCGCTGACCAGCGTATTATAGCCGAAGCTGGCGCCGCGCTCGGTCACCAGGATGCGATCATTACCGGCGCTGCGAATTTTGGCGACGACGTTGGCCATATCCCATGGCGCCAAAAACTGGCCTTTTTTCACTTTAACAACACAGCCCGTCTGCGCGGCGGCAATCAGAAGATCGGTCTGGCGGCACAAAAACGCCGGGATCTGCAACACATCCACCGCTTGGCCCACAGGCGCGCATTGCTCCGGCTGGTGCACATCGGTGACGACGGGAAGGCCGACCGTCTCGCGAATTTCAGCGAAGATCGGCAATGCCTCGTTCATGCCAATACCCCGCGCCGAACCGGCGCTGGTGCGGTTGGCTTTGTCGAACGAGGATTTGAAAATCAGCCCGACGCCGAGGCGCTCCGATATCTCCTTAAGCGCGCTCGCGCATTCAAGCGCATGCTCACGGCTCTCCAGCACGCATGGGCCCGCGAATACGGTCAGCGGCAACGCATTGCCGATCTCGATCGTCGCGCCGTTATGGCTGATGGTGACGATATTGCCGGCGCCGGCCATATCTTGCTCCGTATTTATCTACCGTGGCATTCCGAGCCAACATCCCTTAAATGACCTGAGCCAGTGCAGAGGGCAATAGGCTGGCGGCCGGTTAAGCCCGTCTGTGGAGCATAAATGACGAAGCATATCGATATTGCGTCCGAGGTCATCGATCTTGAAATTCTCGGCCTGAAGGCGCTCAAAAACGCCCTCGACCAGGGGTTTTCCGACGCCGTTGAGGCGCTGCGCCGGGCTGATGGCCGGGTCGTGGTGAGCGGTATGGGCAAGTCCGGCCATGTCGCCCGCAAGATCGCGGCGACGTTCTCATCCACCGGATCGCCAGCTATTTTCGTCCATCCGGGCGAGGCCAGCCATGGCGATCTCGGCATGATTTCCGGCCAGGACGTGATCCTCGCTCTGTCAAAGTCCGGCGAGACCAACGAGCTTGGCGACCTTCTGGCCTATGCGGCGCGGTTTTCAATTCCGATTGTGGCAATCACCTGCCAGTCCGGCTCGACCCTGGCCAAGGCGGCGACGGCGGCGCTGATCCTGCCGCCGGCCAAAGAAGCCTGCGGCGAGACAAGGGCGCCGACAACATCGACGACGATGATGATGGCCGCCGGCGATGCGCTGGCCATTGCACTATTGCGCGACCGCGGATTTACCGCCGATGATTTTCAAGGCTTCCATCCCGGCGGCAATCTCGGCGCCGCTCTGCGCCGCGCCGCCGATCTCATGCATGGCGCCGACCGGCTGCCGCTGGCGACGACGTCAACGCCGATGATGGACCTAGTCAAAATTATTTCCGCCGGCGGATTCGGTTGCGCCGGGATCGTCGATGATCAAGAAGCGCTTGTCGGCATCATCACCGACGGCGACCTGCGGCGTCATTATGGCGGCGATATTTCAGAACTGACCGCCGGCGACATCATGACTGCGGACCCGCGCACCGCGCCGCCCGAAGCGTTGGCTGGCGATGTCCTGGCGCTAATGAGTCGGGAGAAAATTACCGCGCTGTTTGTAGTCAAAGACAAACGCCCGGTCGGCATCGTCCATGTTCACGATTGTCTGTCGATTGGCGTGCTTTAGGGGGCAACTCAAAGTGTCGATACAACACTTTGAGATATTACCTGCACAATTGTGACGTGTCACATTTTTTACAAGGTCTCGCGAAGCATCGGGACTTGCTCCCAAATGTCAAAATATCCCAGCACTATTCCAAATAGTGTACCGATCAGAATTGATATAAACACATACAAGCCGATATCCAATTTTGCCAAATCGCGCCCACTCTTTGATGCAGCAACTAATTCCTCATCTCGTTCGCTCATCATCTTTGTATAGTGACCACTCCAGCCGGATGAATAGTAGTGTAGGCGGACAAACTCATTGGTATCCCCCGCAAAAATCCTGTCAGCTGTAGCGACGAGCACAGCAGAAATTGCTCGCACCTGCGGAGTAATTGGAAACCTGGAATCACGCTCAGTTAATCCGTCATCCCCATAAAACTGTTCACGATATACTTTATAGAAATTTTCTATTGAATATGCGCTGTAGGATTTTTCTAATTCGGCCGGAATATTGTGTAATCCGATATCAGCATCGACGAAGTGATTTCTATCTCGATCGTACCAAAATTCAATAAATACATTGTGGTTTTCAAGGCGAACTCGTTGTTTGCTCTTTCCGACAATAGAAAGTCCATATTTCGACCGAAGCTCCTCAGTCTCATCGATTACTATAGAATGAAAATCTTCGCTCCAAGCCACTTTTCACCTCTAATACTGCGCGCTCTAAGTATTCATGCTCAACTTGCGATTGCAATACAAGCATCAGACCTTTCTGTTGTCGTCTCATAAGCGTTGCGGCGACCAGTTGCAGCCACAGTTTAACCCGGCACGCGCGCAATTTCGACCAAGCGCTGGTTCTTAATAACCACAATCCGGTCCATGCGTTTGGCGAGGCGCTGATCGTGGGTTGCTATCAGCGCCGACAATCCCTCATTGCGCACAATCTTCAACAGCGCGTCAAAGACGACGTCGGAGGTTTTGGGATCGAGATTGCCGGTCGGTTCATCTGCAAGCAGAAGATCAGGCTTGTTGGCGAGCGCCCGCGCGATGGCGGTGCGCTGCTGTTCGCCGCCGGAAAGCTGGCCCGGTTGGTGCGTCAGCCGGTCGCCGAGCCCGAGCGCGGTTAACAGCCTTGCAGCCTCGGTTTGGGCAGCCTTTTTCTTGATGCCGGAAATCAGCAATGGCAGCGCGACATTATCGACGGCTGAGAATTCAGGCAGCAAATGGTGAAACTGATAAACAAAGCCAAGCGCATCACGTCTGATCCGCGTGCGCTCCGCATCGTTCAATTTTGATGTTGCAACACCGCCGACATAAACCTCGCCCTCGGACGCCGCCTCAAGCAATCCGGCAATATGCAACAGCGATGACTTGCCTGAACCGGACGGCCCGAGCAGCGCGACGGTCTCGCCGCGCTTCAGCTCAAACGTGACATCTTCGATAATCACCAAATCGCCATAGCGGCGGGCGATGGCGTCAAGCCGCAGCGCCTCGGGGTTATTTTCCTTCATCAGAATGCCACCATTCGCGGAAAGAAAGCGCCTTGCCTGCGTCGCCGAACTGAACAACGAAAATACCGTCAAGATGGACGCGCTGACCGGTAGTTATTCGCGTAAACGCGCAACTCCAATGTGCAGCGCCAAGCTGCGCCTGGACATAAAGCGGCCGTGCGCCGAACTCGATGTCTTGCTGGTTCTTAACTGCATCCGAGAACGCGGCGGCAATCTCTTCCCGCCCTTTTTGCGGATCGTCAAACGGCGTCCAGTAATACAAAGCGCCATCTTCAAACGCGCCGGCAAAGGCATCGGCGTCTTTCGTCTCCCAGGCTGTCCCATAGCCGCGAAGCCAGGTTTTAAAATCTTGTTCTGACAACGTCATATCCGGCCCCTATTCATATCTCAGCGCATCGACCGGATCGAGCCGGGCAGCGCGCCATGCGGGATAGATGGTGGAGGCAAACGACATCAACAACGCCCAGCCGGCGATGGTGATAACTTCGTCGATCTGCATTTCCGCTGGAATTTGCTGGAAGAAATAAATTTCCGCATTGAAAAGATCGGTCCCGAAAATGGCTGACAGGAAACCCTCGATAGGATCAATATAGGTCACGAACAATGCGCCGAGCGTAACGCCGGCGAATGTCCCCAAAACGCCTATCAACGCGCCGGAAATAAAGAAAATCCGCATCACCGCGCCTTGTGTCGCGCCCATCGTTCTCAAGATCGCGATGTCGCCGGTCTTGTCTTTGACCAGCATCACCAGCCCGGTAATGATATTCAGCGCCGCAATCGCGACAATCAGCATCAAGATCAAGCGCATGACGTTGCGTTCAATTTTCAACGCCTCAAAATACGGCCCGATAATCCGGGTCCAGTCGGTTATAGACCGCTCGCCGACAATCGCCTCGATTGGCGGCAGATATTGCGCAAAACCGTCTGGATCGGCGACGCGCACCTCGATTTGCGCGCTGGCGCCGGACGCCTTAAAGAACAGATTGGCCTGCTCGAAGGGCATAAAGATAATCGTTGAATCATATTGCGAGTTATCAACTTCAAAGACCGCGCCAATGAGATAAGTCTTTGAGCGCACCGGGATGCGGCCAAACGCGGTCTCCGAGCCGCCATTGGTCGTCAGCGTCACAGCGTCGCCTGCCTGGGCGCCAAGAGCATTGGCAAGGCGGGCGCCAATGGCGATCTTGCTGCCGCCATTTTTACCTTCGCCATAATCATCAAGGCTTCCCGACTTTATGTTTTCTGGATCGGCAATGTCTTCAATATCAAGAAGGTCGCTGCGGCGCATGCCCCGCACCAGCGCCACTTCGCCGCCGCCAGGCGTTGTGATATAGGCCGGCGCCTGCAACAGCGGCGCAGCGTTCAGAACGCCGCCGATTTTCTCGATGTCCGTAATGAGATCATCCATCACGCCTACATCGTCATAGAGCTGGACGAATATGTGACCATTAAGGCCGAGCATCTGTTCAAGCAGTTTGGCGCGGAAGCCCTGCATCACCGACATGACGATGATCAGCGTCGCCACCGCCAGCATAATCCCCGCAAAAGCGATGATCGAGATCAGCGATACGCCCTTGCCCGATCGCGTAGCGCCAAGATAACGCCGCGCCACCATCCATTCAAAAAATGAGAAGGGCGATAGTCCGGCCGAGCGTGGTTTCGTTCGCGGCGTCATAGAATTATGCAAAACAACTCCGTTTCAAACCGATCTAAGGGCGCCTCGGCGATCTGTCCACCGGGCCGGCCGTATGTAGCGCATATTGAGCGATCAGGTTAAGATACAATCTGGTTAGAGGAGCGATAGAATAATGGCGGGAATGGGGTTGAAGCTGGCTCTGGCCGGGCTGATCGCTGGCGGACTTGGCGGCTGCGGGCGTGATGACGCCGGGCCGGCTGGATCAGCAGAGGCCGCAGGGCCGATCGATGCAAACACCCTCGTGGTCGAGGCGACGATTGCGCAGATACAGTCCGCCATAAAAGCGGGCGGCGTCTCCTGTCGCCAGGTGACGGCGGCCAGCCTCGACCGGATCGAGGCTTATGACCAATCGTCCGGCGTCAGGGCGATCACGGTGGTCAATCCGAAGGCGCTCACCCGCGCCGACCAAATCGACGCCGCTTTGGCGCGCGGCGATGATGTCGGGCCGCTGTTTTGCGCGCCAGTGCTCGTCAAAGACAATTTCGACACCTATGATATGCCAACCACCGGCGGGTCGATTTCGCTGCTGGGCCAGCCGCCGCCCGATGATGCGTTTATGGTGCGCAAGCTTCGCGCCGCCGGCGCCATTGTCATCGCCAAAACCAATATGGCCGAATGGGCGTTTACGCCGCGCCAGACGATTAGCTCGTCCTATGGCCGCACCGCCAACGCCTATGATGTCGGCCGCGTCCCGGCCGGATCGAGCGGCGGGACAGCCTCCGGCGTTGCGGCGAGTTTTGGCGTCGCCGGTCTCGGCTCCGACACCGGCAATTCTATTCGCGGCCCGTCCTCGCATCTGGCGCTGTTCGGCATCCGCTCGACCATTGGCCTGACCAGCCGCGACGGGGTCGTCCCCCTCGCCTTTGACCGCGACATTGCCGGGCCCATGACCCGCACAGTAGAGGACGGCGCGCGCCTGTTTAACATCGTCGCCGGCGAGGACCCGAATGATCCTTACACGGCCGACGGCGCCGGGAAAAAGCCAGCCGACTACACCGCGTTTCTCGACAAAGACGGCCTCAATGGCGCGCGCATCGGCGTGTTGCGGGCGTTGAGCGATGTCGAAGACGCGGACCCGGCGGTGATTGCGATCTTTAATCAGGCGATTGAGGACTTGAAAGAAGCTGGCGCCGAAATTATCGACCCATTTGAAATTGCGGAACTCACCGATCATTTGGCGGGCGATTATTTCTGCCCCCGCTTCCGCTACGATATGACGGAATATTTAAAATCCCGCGGGGCCGATGCGCCGATCAAAGATGTGATGGAGGTGCTGGAGACCGGGCAATATGGCAAAGACGATCCCAGGGTCAAAACCACGCTGGAATTCTTTCGCGATTTTCCCGCCGATATTCATCCATCCGAATGGGATGTCCCGTGTCCGGACTATTTTGATCATGAGGGAAGGCAAGCCTATAAGAATGACGTCATCGCCGCCATGGACGCCGCCGGTCTTGACGCCATCATCTATCCGTCATGGAACAACCCGCCGGCGGCAATCGATCGGGCGAACCAGGACTATGCCGGCGACAACAACCAGCGCGTCGCGCCGGCGACCGGTCTGCCCGCCGTCACCGTTCCCATGGGATATAGTCACGGTAATCTTCCTGCGGGATTACAAATCCTCGGACGGCCCTATTCCGAAGGCTTGTTGATCAAACTTGCTTACGCCTATGAGCAAGCGACCATGCATCGCCGCCCGCCGGACGGATTTGCGGCGCTGGAGAAGTAGCGTCGCTCTAGTCTTTCCGCGTTCCTTTGATCCGATAAACCTCATTCCAGCTCTCGCCTTCATCGCGCGAGATTTCCATGCGCCAGTCAAAACTCGGGCCGACCATATTATAAAATGTGATGCGGCGAATTGAGCCTTGCGCATTCGGCTTGTCTTCGACCATGACCAACTGACTTTCGTCAGAGGTAGCAGAGAAAGTTTGCACATTGCCCGGCCCCTTGGTCAGCCACGCCATCACCCATTTTTTGGCGGCCGGGTCATATTTGCGAAGGTTGACGCCGACAGTGCGCTTTGTCTCATCATCCACATCAACCGAACGCGGCGGCTGCACCCAGATATCTTCAATCGCATAGCCGTCGAGCGTGTAATAAAAATCCCAGTCCGCGCCGACGCCGGACGCCCATTCGCCGTCTTGTCCAAGCGCCCAGTCTTCAATCGCCCACCGCCCGATCATGTTTTCCATATGCGCAAGCTCTGCGGGCGCATCATCATTTGCTGATACCGCGCCGTAGGACGCTTTTTCAGCTTCCTTAGCGAACGCAACGCCGGTGAGCAGCATGAATGCCAAAACCAGTTTGCTAATATGAATCATTTTTCCCCTGCCAATCCGAGTTTCCTGCTTGCGGAAAGGCTAGCCCAACAGAGCGCGCCGCGCCATGGCTGTTTCCGGTGCGCAAAGGTTTGTTGGTTTGCTGCGTTGCTGCGAGCGAACACGCCTAATCGTAGCGCAAAGCCTCTTCAACCAGCCCGGCGACATGCGCAGCCACGCTATCAATGGCGACCTCGCTACGATCGCCATCGGCCCGGCGTTTGAATTCCGCTTCGCCGGATTTGATCCCGCGTGGTCCGATTACAATTTGGTAGGGCAAGCCGATCAGGTCCATACGCGCAAACTTCTCGCCGGCGCGCGCGGCCGTGTCGTCGTAAAGCACCTCAACTCCAGCATCCTCCAACTCACGATAGATCTTGTCGCAAGCCGCATCCGTCGCCTCATCGCCGGCTTTTAAATTAATCAGCCCGACATGATAGGGCGCAACCGCCATCGGCCATTTGCAGCCATCATCATCGTGGAACGCCTCAATCACGCCGCCGACAAGTCGCGAGACGCCAACCCCGTAAGAGCCCATTTGCAGCGGAATATCCTTACCGTCAGACCCCGCAACAACCGCTTTCATGGGTTTTGAATATTTCTCGCCAAAGAAGAAAATATGCCCGACCTCAATGCCGCGTGCGGAAATACGGTTTTCTTGCGAAACCGTTTTTTCAAATTCATCCGCATCGTGCATTTCATCGGTCGCAGCATAAAGCGACGTGAACCGATCTACGATGGGTTGCAGATCAGCGCTGAAGTCGATGTCTTTTTCGGGAATGGGCAATTCGATAAGGCGCCCGTCACAGAACACTGCGCTCTCGCCGGTGTCGGCAAGAATAATAAATTCGTGGCTAAGGTCGCCGCCGATCGGGCCGGCGTCAGCGCGCATGGGGATCGCCTTCAGGCCCATGCGGGCGAAGGTCCGCAAATAGGCGGCAAACATTTTATTGTAACTGCGCCGCGCCGCCGCCTCGTCGAGGTCAAACGAATAGGCGTCCTTCATCAAAAATTCACGGCCGCGCATCACCCCGAAGCGCGGACGCACTTCGTCGCGAAATTTCCACTGAATATGATAGAGAAGTTTCGGCAAGTCCTTATAGGATTTGGCGCCGGCGCGTAAAATTTCGGTGATCATTTCTTCATTGGTGGGCCCAAACAACATCTCGCGCCCGCCGCGATCTTCAATGCGCAACATCTCCTTGCCATAGGCGTCATAGCGCCCGCTTTCGCGCCACAGCTCCGCCTGCTGGATGGTCGGCATCAACATCTCAACGGCGCCGGCGCGGTTTTGCTCCTCGCGGACAATCTGCTCGATTTTTTTCAACACCCGAAAGCCCAGCGGCAACCACGAATAGATCCCGGCGCCCGCCTGGCGGATCATGCCTGCGCGCAGCATCAGCCGATGCGAGGCGATCTGCGCATCGGCAGGGGTTTCTTTCATGACAGGCAGATAAAATTGGCTAAGGCGCATGAGACAGACCGGTTGCTTCTACGCTTTGCCTTCTAGAGCACTTCCCGAAAAGTGGGAACCGGTTTTCCGATAAAGAACAGCGCAAAACAAAGGGCTGGCGCCATCACCGGCAAGGGCGCTCGGCGGCGGCCTCGTTAGCGGTAAAGCGCGCCAAAACGGGGTCCGTCTGCGGGGCGTCAGCGCCATTAACCGGTCTGGCCTGGTTTGCGATCTTGCGCCACTGGTCCGGGTCCAAACGCTCAGGCGCGCTCATAATGACGTAGTTTTCCGCATCCGCGTTCGCGGCGCAGGCCTCCCGCCCGATCAATATTGTGCGCGCATAAGAAACGCCGACAACGTAAATCAGCGCCAGCGCCAATAGGAACAATCGCATATCAATTCACCTCCGAGCAGAAGGCGCCGGTATTAACGATGCGCGTTCCGCTCTCATCGAGCTTCAGATCAAACCGCATAAGCAGACGCTGGCTGGCCCAGCCATCCAGCCGCTTGGGCCGAAAGACGATCACCGGATCACCGGCCTCAGCCGCCGTTCCGGGACGGACCCGGATCAGCGCGCCGCTATTGGCTGCAAGAAGATAGGCCGTCCCGCGCGTCACACAGGCGTCCGGGCGCGTCAGTATGGTCACGGCCCCAACGCCGACCAGCACATAACCGGCGCAAACCACAGCAACAAAAAGGCGTCTCGCTATCATACGACACGCCATTGCATTGATTATGCCTTGTTAACCGTATGCCGGCAAAGGCGTTAATTTTCTACAGAAAAAACCGCTGTCGAACCGCCGTCAGCCCTTACCTTCAAGAATATTTTTGTGCTGATCGAAAGAAGCGGAAATCAAATCCATGAAGGCTCTGACCCTCGCATTGGTCATCATATCTTTATGCGCAAGCACCCAAATCTGCTCTAAAGGCGCCGGTTTGGCTCTAGGAATACGTTGTATCCCAATTTCTCTATCGCCGATAAAGCAAGGTAACGAGGCGATCCCCAAATGCGCTTTGATTGCTGACAATTGAAGGACGTCAGAGTACATGTTCCCACGTACGGGGATGTCCGGGTATTTCTTTTTCTCAGACCAATGCAGATGATTTGCGGCGTCGCCCCAACCAAGCCAGTGGCAGGAATCCGGTTTATTCAACGGGTCATGCGTTTGGAGATACTGCGTGCTTGCATAGGCTGACCAATACACGCTCCCCACTCTTTTTCCCGCAAGAGACTCCGGTGGATTGTCTACAAGGCGGATCGCCACATCAGCCTCGCGCCGCGCTAAATCCCTGAACGCGTAAGTCATATTAATTTCGACACGCACGTCGGGGTAACGCGCCATAAAATCTGCGATATCGGGCATCAGGAGATGGGTGGCTAATCCATTAGGGATGGTGACGCAGATATTGCCTTCAAGAGACGCATCCTTGCCAGTTAGGTCGCATTCAATGGCGTCAAATTCGTTTTGAATTTTAGAAGCCGAACTCAACAATTGCTCCCCTGCCGGAGTAAGTGCATAGCCGCCAGGAAGGCGGTCAAAAAGTTTAGATCCTAACGAGTTTTCCAGAGTTTTGATTTTTCTGGCGCAGGACGTGTGGTGGATCCCGAGCTTGTTGGCGGCCTTTTTTAGGCCTTTTGCCTGGGCGATCGCTAAAAAAACCTTCATGTCATCCCAATTCATTATTGATCGATCTCCAATTTGAGGGGCGCATTTTTGCGTCACGTATACTCAATTATGTCGACTTTACAACAACATTGCAGCCCGCCAAATCCGGGGCAGAACAAAATCAATGAATAGGAAAGTCAAAAAATGAGATCTGTCACAGTAAAATTTAATGCCGAAACGGCGATCGAGCTATCTTTCGCCACAGTGATCGACGGAAAAGAGTCGCAACTCTTTGGGGCGTATTTTCCAAAAGTGATACCCATAGTTGCCGAGTTTGGGGGAACACCGATGGGATCATTTACGATCGGGAAATCAGCCTCAAAACTGGGCGCTCCTAAAATGGGCGCTTTTTTCCAATGGCCGGAACCGGACAGCTTCCAAAAGCTTCATGAAGACCCCCGGTTTTTGGCGATCAAGAGCATTAGAGACGATGCATTGAGTTTCTTTTGCAACGCAAACTTTTTTTGTGTCGAAGAAGATACCGAAGTTATCTTCGAAGAAGGGCAGGAATACGCCTTGGTTGCGGAATGGGGCGAGCTCGAAAATGAAGCGCAAAGCGATTTTTCATCTTTGGTCAGATTAACCCCCGCATCAGGCGCCGCCAATGAGGGCTACAGGCCTGCACAAATCCATATCGCACGATGGAATGAGAATTGTGAACACGCTCTTGAAACGGCCGAGCTAAGCCAGAATAGAACACGCGACGTATTCAAATTCGCCATGAACATGCCCGCCTAATTAGTAAATGGAGCGTCACTTGATGAAATTTTGTTTTTCCGCCATTGCGCTTGCCGCGACCGCAGCGTGCGCCGAGGCGCCCGGCTCCACCGATGCAACTCCGGGCGACAGCCAGGCGGTTGGGGCGCCAGCGCCTCTCGCATACAATAACTATCCGTATAGGTCGCACTATGTTATACTACAGTCCGGTCATCGGGTCCATTACCTTGATGAAGGCGAAGGCGACATTCCCTTGCTGCTTATTCACGGCATGCCGACGCAAGCCTATTTATGGCGGGACATGTTGCCAACGCTTGCCGAAAACAACCGTGTGATTGCGCTCGATCAGCCCAACTGGGGTAAATCGGACAAAACGCCTGATGTTCGAAATGGTGTTCCGTGTGCGGCTGATTATGCGAACTGGATAGAAGAATTCATCAATGCGCTCGGCGTTGAAAAAGTTCGCCTCGTTATTCACGATATGGGCTTTGTCGGGTTTTTATACGCCGCGCGCAATCCGGCGAAAGTCGACGGAATCGCCTTTTTTGAAACAGCCCTTGGTCCTTTTCCGCGAGACATTGCGCCTCCATTCCTCGAGGCGTTTTTGGGACCCGAAGGCGAATCGCTCGTTGTCGATCAAAACTACATGGTCGAGACGTTGTTGATGAATAATGCCTTTAACGACGCGGGCGATCCGCCATTCCGGACGATGTTCGGAAGCCTCTCCGATGATGATGCAGCGGTCTATTACGAGCCATTTAAGTCACCCGAAAACCGCCGCGCGATGCTGTTTGATCGAGAATGTCTGGGCTTTATCGGCGGGCGGGAAACAGATCCTGGCAGCAAAGAACGAAAGCAGCAAAATCTCGCCGAGTTCCTAGAATTCGCCGAATATTTATCGACAACGGACACGCCGCGGCTGGCGCTCTTTGGATCACCAGGGTTCGTCCTTCCGAAAGACCCGATGGAGGCGATTGTCACCGGTGCGACGCCGGCAGAGGCCGGAGGATGGCGAAACACAAAAACTGTCACAACAAAACAGATCCAGACGCCGACCCTCCATTACTGGCAGGAAGAAGATAATGGCGCGCCCGTCGAAATCGCGGACGCAATACAGCACTGGCTGGATACCGCATTTTAGCTCTTTGTTCCGTCCTGGCGGTTGAATTCTCTGATTACTGAATAAGATCGAACATACAGCTGTTCACTTTCACACAAACTAGGAAAACCTCATGCCTGAAGTTATTGTCACCTCCGTTATTCCCCATTCTCAACAAGCCGTTTGGGATGCATGGGCGGACTTTGGAAATATCGATATATTTCATCCTGCCGTTAAATCGTCGCGCATCATAGGTGGGCCGCCAAACGGGAGAACCGCCGCTCGCCGATGTGATTTTTATGATGGGTCTTCGATTGAAGAACAAATTACCGTTTTCAATCCACCATCCTCAATAGGATGGGCCCTGACAGCGCCGCCTGGGCCTATTAAAAAAGGCGATGCTCTTGTTCAACTGGAAGCTCAGACGCCAACGCAAACACGCGTAACCTTTACGCTTACCTTCACAATGAAGTTAGGCCCTGTCGGCTGGCTTCTCGGCGTCCTTGTGGTGAAGGGTGCAATGAAGAAGGCGCTCACTCAATTATTGAAAGGACTTGACGATCACCTAACGACCGGCAAACGCGTAGGCGATAAGGGCGTGCTTGAAACCATCTAATTGTCTTTAGCCCTAGGGGGGCTCAAATTCGCCATGAACATGTCCGCTTAAAAACCGCCATTTTTCTTTTTCCTCAAAGGACCATCTCAATATGACGCTCAAGTTTTATGCAGATCCAGGATCTGGCAGTTGCCGACGAGTAAGTGCCGTGATCAAGCATTTGAATATCGATGTCGAGGAAGTGTTTATCGATCTATTGGCGCAACACAATCGTAATGAAGAGTTCCTCGCTCTCAATCCAACGGGAATGGTCCCCGTTCTGGTGGATGATGAACCCGAACAAGGCCCAATAATATTGTCCGAAGCTGGCGCGATCATGATTTATCTGTGCGAGAAGGTTGGCGATACATCGCTTTGGCCATCGGGGGCGCAACGCTATACAGCCCTTAAATGGATGTTCTGGGCCGCCGAACATTTCCGT
>JAJFFY010000052.1 GCA_021776415.1 Hyphococcus sp. | reverse complement strand
CCGGAACCTGCCGCTAACGATAAATAACCAAAACCAGCGGAGCGATATTTTCGCTTGGGAGCGTCTCGCCCATGTTGCAATTTTCAAAAGTTCAAACCGCCGGGATTATCGGCCTCATCGTATTGGGGCTGATGTTTGCCGTCCCTAATTTTTTGAGCGAAGCCCAGCGCGATGCGATGCCGGGGTTTTTGCCCAAGACGACGATCAATCTCGGCCTCGACCTGCAGGGCGGGTCGTATCTGTTGCTCGGCGTTGATACAGAAAAAGTCATCGATGATCGCATGCGGGCGATGATGTCCGACATTCGCCGCGAGATGCGGCCCAATCGGGGCGCTAGCCGCGAGCGGATATCGATCGACAACCTCGCTTATAATGAGGCGACCAAGGTCATTGTCTTGCGCCTGCGCGATGCCGGTGATCTTGAAGAGGCGCGTGACCGGGTGCGGGATTTGACCCGCGGCGGTTTTGGCGGCGGGCTCGGCTTTGGCGGGCGGCCTTATACGGTCTCAGTGAGCGATGGGCGCATTGAGATAGCGATGACCCAGGAAGCGGAGCGGTTTTACGCCAGCGAAGCGGTGCGCGATTCGATTGAGGTGGTGCGCCGACGGATTGACCCGGCGGGCAACAAAGAAGTCTCCATTCAGCCGCAGGGCGCGGCGCGCATTGTCGTCCAGGTGCCGGGCGACGACGACCCCGAAGCGCTGAAAGCGATCATCAACCGTACCGGCCAGCTCTCGTTTCACCGCCAGGACCCGACCGTCAATCCGGGCGATGCCGCCGCCGGCCTGTTGCCGCCGCGGCGCATGCTGGTGCCGTTTGCGGATTTGGAAGGCTCCGGCGGGCAGCCAATGGTGTTGTTTGAAGATGCGGAAGTGACCGGCGATATGGTGCAGACGGCGTCAATGTCCGCCAATAATGACGGCAGTGGTTTCCAGATCAACTTCACCTTCGACAGCCGCGGCGCTATGCGGTTCGCCAATTATACGCGCAACAATATCGGCTCGGTTTTCGCCATCGTGCTCGACGGCGAAATCATCTCCGCGCCAGTCATTCAAAGCGCCATCACTCAAGGCAGTGGCCGCATAACCGGGAATTTTTCCGCGCAAGAAGCGGCCGATACTGCGCTGTTGATCCGTTCCGGCGCGCTGCCAGCAGAATTGACAACGCTCGAACAACGCTCAGTCGGGCCGGATCTCGGGCGAGACTCCGTTGAGGCTGGCGCCAAGGCGCTGATCATCGGATTTATCGCGGTGATCATTTATATGGTGTTGAGCTATGGCCGGTTCGGGCTTTATGCTGACATGGCGTTGATCGCCAATATTATTCTTATCGCCGGCGTATTGTCTTTGCTCGGCTCAACGCTGACGCTGCCCGGCATTGCCGGGATTGTTTTGACGATCGGCATGGCGGTCGACGCGAATGTCTTGATTTTCGAGCGTATCCGCGAAGAGCTCGCCAATGACAAAGCGCCGATTAACGCCGCAGAAGTCGGTTACCAAAAAGCCTGGTCGGCGATCCTTGATGCGAATGTCACCACCTTTTTGGCGGCGCTGATTATGTTCCAGCTTGGCGCCGGACCGGTGCGCGGTTTTGCAATCACCCTTGCGGTGGGCGTGGTTACGTCCGTCTTCACCGCCTATGTGCTGACGCGGCTTTTCGCCGGGGGTTATCTCCTGTCGAAACGGCCCAAAGACATGGCGTTATAGGAGAGACGGACAATGTTTTTAAAACTCATCCCCGATAACACGGACATCAAATTCACCCGTATGCGCATCGCCGCGCTGGCCTTTTCTGCGGCGTTGATTGTCGGCTCGTTCTTTGCGTTGTTTTCGTTGGGCCTTAATTTCGGCGTTGATTTTCGCGGCGGGGTAACGATCGAATTCACCGATAATGAGCCGATCGATATTGGCGAGGTGCGCAACGTGGTCTCCGCCCTTGGGTTGGGGGATGTAAAAGTTCAAAAGATTCAAGATTTTGCCGGTAGCGAAGAGGCGATGGTTGTTTTCATCGAGCGACAGGATGCTGAAACTGACGTGGCGGTTGCAGACGGAGAAGACAGCGATGTCGGCGATGTGGCGCAGCAGGACGCGGCCGTGCAGGTTCAAGATGCGCTCAAAGCCCTTCTCGGCGACGATATCGAGTTCCGCAAGATTGATGTAGTCGGCCCAACGGTTTCCGGTGAGCTGATTCAAAAAGGCGCCATGGCTGTCATTCTGGCGATTGGCATGATGCTGATCTATATCTGGCTGCGCTTCGAGTGGCAGTTCTCGCTGGGTGCGATCTTTGCGCTGGTCCACGATGTTATTATCACGCTTGGCATGTTCTCCGTGACAAAGCTTGAATTCAATCTCGCGATCATTGCCGCGATCTTGACCATTGTCGGCTACTCCATGAATGACACGGTGGTTGTCTATGACCGGGTTCGGGAGAATTTGCGCAAGTATAAGAAGAAAGACCTTGGCGAGCTGCTTGATTTGTCGATCAACGATACGTTGTCGCGCACGGTGATGACGTCGGTGACGACGCTGCTGGCGCTGGTGTCGCTTGCTGTGTTTGGCGGCGAGGTCTTGCGCGGCTTTACGATGGCGATGATCTGGGGCGTATTGATCGGCACCTATTCATCGATCTTTGTCGCTTCGCCGTTCCTTCTGGCGACGGGCGTGAAGCGTGACTGGTCAAAACAAACTGTGACGGCGGCGGCGTAAGGGCGCCGCCTGGCGCTTATGGACAAGCCACAATCTCATGCGCCGGTTATGACGCCGGCCTATTGCCAAGGCATGGTGCGCCGGCAGGACGAAGACCGTTGGCTGGCGGCGGGCTATGCCCAAGGTGATGCCAAGAGGCGGTTGTTGGCGCTTTACGCGTTTCACATCGAGCTAAAAAATATTCCCGCCGCGGTCAGCGAGCCGCCGCTGGGCGAGATACGCCTGCAATGGTGGCGCGAGGGATTGCAGGAAATTCGCGACGGCAAGCGTCCGCGTGCGCATCCGGTGGTGGAAGACCTCGCCGCCGCAGGGCTCGCCGACGAAAAATTCGAGGCTGCAATCGAGCGCGCGATCGATGCCGCGGCGCGCCCGCTTTATGGTGAAGGGTTTACAGCTATTGACGACCTCACCGACTGGCTGGCGGCGGCGGAAGCGACATTTGACGGTATTGCCGTTGGTCTTCTCGGCGGTGATAAAGCGCTTTGTGCAGCTACCGCACAAACCGGAACTGCGTTTGCCCTGGCGCGCGAAGGGGCAAGCCTGGCGCCGGCGCTTGCGGGTGAAATCACCGCTCGGGCGCGCTCGATTTTAAATGATTCAACGGCGGGTTTACAAAACGTTCCGCCAGATATCGCGCCGGCGCTGGCGCATCTGTCGCTGACACGCCGCTATCTCAGGCCTCAGCGCGGACCATTCCCGCTTTCAAAAAGATTGCGGATTTTTGCAAGCATTGCCCGCGGGCGGTTTTAATTTTCAAGTGTGATGCTCGATATGTTCGTCGATCAGCGCTTTGTTATAGACCGCGAGGGCTTTGATGCGGGACAGATAACCGACTGCGATGTCACGGTTGTCAGGCTCTACCACCGGCAATCCGCGCTCGTTATCTTCCGTCAACAGAGCAAGCGCCTCGCCGAGCGATTGTCCGGCCTCAATCCGACTGGCGTCTTGTGAAAGCGGCGCGCCGGGCGGCATTTTCTCCATCACATCGCGCACTCGGATGGTTTGCAGGATGATTCCATGGGGCCCTTCGGACAAATCATAACCACGGCGCGAAAGCTGCCATTGAAAAAATGACTGCCCGCACAACCACTGCACCATCAAGGTCGCAATCGCCACCGCGACCATCACCGAAATGGTGATGCCATAGTCGCCGGTTAACTCAAAGACGATCAGCGTTGTGGAGATCGGCGCCCCGAGGATGGCGCCGCCGACCGCGCCCATGCCGACCATTGCATAATAAACCGGGCTTGCGGTCGCGCCGGGGAAGACCTCGCCGAGCATGGCGCCAAACGCCGCGCCGGCGAAAACGCCGATGACGAGACCCGGCGCAAAAACGCCGCCGCCAAAGCGGCAGGACAGCGTCACCGCAGTGGCGACGCCTTTTGCGAGTACCAGAACGACGAGCAACAGTATGGTGTATTTGCCGGAAAGCGCATTGGTCACCGCCTCATAGCTGATGCCGAAAACTTCCGGTAGAAAGGCGCCAATAAGCCCGATGATGACCCCGCCGATTGGCGGCAATAACAGATATGAGATATTTAATTTTTGTGCGAATTCCCGGACCCGGGTCGTCATTTGTTCTGTAGAAAGAATAAAAGCCGCCGCGATAAGCCCGCAAGCAAGGCCCAGCACGGCTGCGAGCGGCACGTCGATGGTTTGAACCAATCCATAAGCGGGCGGTGCGAAGGCCGGAAAGTCGCCAAGGTGAATGCGCGCAACAATAGCGGCGGCGACGCTGGCGGCGGCGATCGGCCCGAAAATCGACAGGGCGTAATTGCCGAGAATAACCTCAAGCGCGAACAGGACGCCGGCGAGCGGCGCATTAAAGCTCGCAGCCACGGCCGCCGCCGCGCCGCAGCCCAACAGCGTACGCCGTTGTTTGGCGGTAAAGCCCATATGCCGGTCGAGAATCGAGGCGATCGCGGCCCCGAGATGGACCGCCGGCCCCTCACGCCCGGCGCTGGCCCCGGCGCCTAGCGAGACTGCCGAGACGGTTGCCGCCGCCAGGCCGGCGCGCAGCGATATTCGGCTGTCGCCCACCGCGCGCGCCTCGATAACGTCGGCAATGCCCTGGCCGCGCCCGCCTTCGAGCCATTTAAAGCGGTCGGCGACATAAAGAATGGCCGAGACCACAAATCCGCCAATCACCGGGGCGGCCCAGGCGCGGGCAAACCCAAGCGATGCAGCGCCGCTGACAATCCCAACCTCGGTCGCACCATAGGCGATGGTGGAGACCGCATCGATGGCGTAGCGGAAGGCGATGACGCCGTAAGCCCCGGCAACGCCAATGATAACGGCTAAAAACCACACCCGGAAGACATCGAACTGCGCCATCCGGCGGCGCATCCTCCGCAAGGCAATTAATATACGCGCAACATTCCGGACCATGACTATTCTTCGAACCGCTAACAGACATCGTTGATATCAGTATTCACCCCCATGTCTAAATGTCACGATTACCTTAACGACGCATTCACCCAGCTTGGGCACAATAAATTCTCTTTATTACGCAATAGGCATGGTGACGGTGATGGCGGCTTCTGGCGCTCGCACAACGCGCGAAAAAGGTGACAAGATCGAGCCATCGCGCGCGGGCGCGGCGTTAACGCGGTGGCGGCGCGCGGTTGCAGAGGCAATGGGCCAGGACCCCGGCGCGTCGCTCGACCAGCCGGACCGGCGGCTTTTGATGCTGCGGGTGTTTGGCGCAACGCGCCGGCTTGGCGAACTTTGCATGACCCATCCAGCGGCGGCGGCGACGGCGCTGATGGACGGGCCCTCGCCGGTTTTAGCGGAGGCGGCGCGTGACCTTGCGGGTCTGGAGCGCGGCGTTGGCGGGCCGGATGCGCTGCATGCAGCGCTGGCGCCGCTCAAGAACCGCGCTGACATGGCGATTGCGTTGGCTGAACTTGGCGAGCATTGGAGCATTGCCGAGGCGACCTCGGCGCGGGTCGACTTTGCCGAACGTCTGGTTGAGACGGCGCTGCAGTGGCTGGTGCGCGCGGCGGTCAAGCGCGGTGAGTTAACGGTCAGCGACGCCGATAATGTCATGGCTGGCATTTGCGTCGTTGCCGGCGGCGCTTTCGCGCATGAGGATCTGTCACCTTATGGGCCGGTCGATCTGATCACGCTTTACGATGAAAAAGCCTTTCCAGGTCCGGCAGGGCGCGGCGTCGACCGGGTGTTTGTGCGCATTGGCGCGGAGTTTCGCGAAGCCTTTGAAGGCAAGCCCGGAGACTTTCCACTATTTGCCCTGCGCACGCCGCTGGGTTCGGGCGTTGGCGGCGCCGGCTATGCCGATAGCGTGGCGCGGGTGCGCGCGACTGCTGATGGCCCCCAGGCGCAAGGCCTGCGCACCTGGCTGGCGACGGCGCGCATTGTCGCTGGCGACCGGGTTTCCGGCGGTAAGTTTCTGGAGGGAATTGAGGACTTGGTCTGGGGCGAAACGCCGATCGTCAATGAAGAACTGCGCGACGTGCTGGAGAAGGCGAGCGACGATCCGCGCGCAGTCTATTGGCGTATTGCCGATCTTTGCCGCCTGGCGATTGGCGGCGCGCGCCCGGTCTTCCGCACAGCCTCTGCGTGCGGCGTCTTCGAGACCGCGGCGAAGTCGCGGGCGATTTCGCCTGATGCGGCTCGCCGTCTGGTCGCTGGCGAGGAACTTTCAAACCTCGTCGTCTCGCGCACGCAGATGATGAAGGGCGTGGCGACATCGGAAGTGGTCCGCGAAGATGAGCAGGCCGCGCTGGCAGCGCTCTGCGGCTTTTCAGCCTATGACGCCCTGGCGGCGGCGCTTGACGGCGCGCGTATCGATGCGGAAAACACTTTGCGCCGGATGATGAACGGACCGCAGCGTGAAGTTGAGAAATATAAGAGCGCCGATGATGATCAGGATGCGGATAAGCTTGAAGATTTAGGGTTTTTCAACGGTGAAAGTCTGTCGGCATCGGTCGATAAATGGGCGAAACATGCCGCTTCGCAAGGCGGGGATGCGCGTTTTTCCGCGCATGCGCCGGGCCTGTTGACCGCTTTTGGCGAGGCCCAAAAACCCAATCAGGCGGTGCGGTTGTTTGACCGGTTGGTCGCTAATGCCGGCCAAAAAGTGGATGTCTTTTCTCTGGTCGGTGAGCTCGCGCCGCAGCGCGACCCGCTGGTCAACGCGATTGGCTGCTTCAGCGGCGCGATTGAGCCGCTAACCGAGAGCCCCGAACAGGTCGAGGCGTTTTTTGAAAGCCCGGGCGTGCAAACACCGCAAAGCGGCGAGGAGTGGCTTGGCCGTTTCACGCCGCCATCGGTCAAAGGCGCAACTTCGCTCGACGCTCTGGGCGCATGGCGGCGCGAGACCATCGCCCGCATTGCGCTCAGCGCCGCCTCGGGCGAGACCTCCTTTGACGCCGCCGCCGAGGCGCTGGAAGATATTCATATCCGCACCCTCGCCGACGCATTTGAAATTGCCCGCAACAGTGCGCCGAAATCTGAGGCGGCTGCGGCCAAGAAAATTGCGCTGCATGTGTTTGACGGCGCCGGATCGCATCTGCCGGGCGCGGCCTCGCATCTTGGCTTTATCGCTGATGACGCCGGGGAGGCGGGCGAGGCGTTTGTTAAAACCTATCTCGAAATGCTGCGCGGCTTTGGCGAGGGCGTCTTTGCAATTGCGCCTGACACCTCGCACCGGCCCTCAGGCGTTACCGGCCCGCTAGCGCCGTCGCTTGAGACGTTCAAATCTTATGTTCAGTCCGAAGCGGTGGCGTATGACCAGATCATGCTGGCGCGCGGGCGGGTGATCGCAGGCGATGAAAAAATTGCCAATGCTGCGCGCGACGCCTTGCGCGGCGCGGTCTCAGGCGCCCGCCGCGCTGACATTTTGTTCCGCGATCTCGACCGCGCCCGGGCGCAACGGATGCGCCGCGAGCGCGCCGCATCCGATTGGGACATTGACCGCCTGGAAGGCGGCCGCCTTGATGTCGAGCTGGTCATCAGCACCTTGATTTATCGCCATGCGCCGGCGCATCCGTTTGTGCAGGAAACTCGTGTCGATGAAGCGCTGCGGGCGATGGCGCGCTCCGGCCTCTTACCGGATGATACCGCCCTGGCGTTGATTTCCGCGCGCAAGTTCTGGACCCGGCTTCAGGTTGTGCGGCAACTGGCGCAATGGAGCGATCCAGTGCGCGAGCCGGTCCGGCCGCGGTTTGGCGAATTGATCGCCCGCGCCGCTGGGGTTGAGAAATTCGATCAGGTGCGCCCGCTGATGCGCGGTTACGCCGACGATGTCTCGCGGCTCTATGCGCAGCTGGTATTGAACCGGCCGTCCTTGAGCGTAGTGGCGCAGGCGGCGGGGTAGCTGGAGCGCATTCACAAAAAGTGTACGCGGTTTTTGGGTTCGAATGCGCGACTACAAAAGAATCTAGACTACGTTCTTCTATTCGATGATTTGTGAACGTGGTCTGGCGTCCCTAGCGCGCTTCAGCACAAACACACGTAACGCTGACGCCAATCCTGGCGGCGGTGATTGTTTCAATCTTCTGCGGTCAATGTCGGAGATAAGGCTGGCAAGCGAGCGCTTGTCGGTTGCGGCCATATCATTGAGCGCCGCCCAGAATTCATCTTCCAGCGCAATGCTGGTGCGATGACCTTTCAGCGTGACGGAGCGTTTGCGCATAAAAGCGAGCCGGTCGTTTTCTTTGTTCCTGTCTCAGGATGGTAAACCGGTTCGTCGGCGCGTTGCGAGCCGTTGGCGTCGCTTAATTCTTGGCCCAGTTGTCGACGCCATGGGTGCGAATTTTCGACGTCGCCAGGGTCACGCCATCGATAATCCCCGCCATATGCGAGACCGCTTCGCCGTCGGCGTCAGAAAGCTCCGCACCAAGCGCCTTATAAAGCGTCTCAATATCGACATTATGCGCAAACAGAAATTGCGCCAGTAATAGCCGAAGCTGGCTGTCGGAAGGTGTGTTGTCCGCCATTCTACCCGATCCTTGTGTCACAAAACTTTGCGAACGCTGCGTCAGCGCTCGCCCTGATATAGCAAAAATCGGTCCACGGCTCACGCTGGCCTCCATTAACCATCATCAAGGCGCAATCAGACAGTTATTGCGGCGACACCATCTTTTCAGGCCGGACAATACGGTCATATTCCTCGCCGGTGACAAAGCCGAGATTAACCGCTTCCTCGCGCAGGGTTGTGCCATTTTTGTGCGCCGTTTTCGCAATCTTGGTGGCGTTGTCATAGCCGATTTCGGGCGCCAGCGCCGTCACCAGCATCAGCGAGCGCTCCATTAAATCCTTGATGGTGTCAGTGTTAGCCTTAACGCCGGCGATGCATCGCTCGGCGAAGGAAGCGCTGGCGTCAGCGAGCAGCCGGGTTGACTGTAATACATTATAGGCGATCACCGGCTTGAAGACATTGAGTTCCAGATGCCCCTGGCTGCCGGCGAAACTGACGGTAGTATTGTTTCCCATCACCTGCGCGCAAACCATGGTCAGCGCCTCGCATTGGGTCGGGTTGACCTTGCCCGGCATGATCGATGAGCCGGGCTCGATTTCCGGCAATGAGATTTCGCCAAGGCCGGAGCGCGGCCCCGATCCGAGCAGGCGAATATCATTGGCGATCTTGAACAGGCTGACGGCGATCTCATTGAGCGCGCCATGGGCCTCGACCATGGCGTCATGGGCGCCGAGCGCTTCAAACTTGTTGGGTGCGGTGACGAAGGAAAGCTTGGTATAGATCGCTACTTCCTCGGCGAATTTTTCGGCGAAGCCGGGCTTGGCGTTGAGGCCGGTGCCGACAGCGGTGCCGCCTTGCGCCAGCGCATAAAGCCGTGGCAACACGCCTTCGGCGCGCTCAATGCTGTAGGCGAGCATTTGCACATAGCCGGAAAATTCCTGGCCAAGGGTCAACGGCGTTGCATCTTGCAGATGGGTGCGGCCGATCTTGATGATATCCTTGAACTCTTGCGCCTTGTGGTTCAGCGCGTTGTGCAGCGTCTTCAGCGCCGGGATCAGGCGGTGAACAATTTCTTCCGCTGCGGCGATATGCATGGCGGTGGGGAAGGTATCGTTGGACGACTGGCTGCGATTGACATGATCGTTGGGATGCACTGGATCTTTGGAGCCAATCTTGCCACCGAGCAATTCAATCGCCCGGTTGGCCACCACCTCATTGGCGTTCATGTTGGACTGGGTGCCAGAGCCGGTCTGCCATACGGACAAAGGGAAATGATCGTTAAGCTTGCCGCTCGCGACCTCGCCGGCGGCTTGTGCAATCGCGTTAGCCAGCTTCGGGTCGAGATTATCCATCGCCGTATTGGTTCGCGCCGCACAGAGTTTGACAATCCCGAGGGCGCGGGTCAGCGGCGCCGGCATGGTCTCCTCGCCAATCGGGAAATTGATCAGTGATCGCGCCGATTGCGCGCCGTAATATTTATCAGTCGGAACGTCGAGCTCGCCAAAGCTGTCAGATTCAGTGCGGGTGTCGGTCATCAACAAGAGCTTTCAATATGTGTAAACGGGCAACAGGCTTGCAGCGTTACTTCTTGCGGAAAGCATCAAGGCTGACAACATCGGCGCCGTCGCCGGACTTGGGTTTTTCATCTGCATCCAGAGCTTTGTCGTCGGCAGGCGCCGCATCCGCTGTTTCATCGTCGTTATCGCTGACATCGTCAATCGGCTCGAAGCGCAGACCAAACTCAACGCTTGGATCGGCGAAACTCGTGACCGCAAGGAACGGTATTTCAAGACGCGTCTCACGGCCTTTGAACCACAAGGTCACGCCAAAACCCTCATCGTCGATGATGAGGTTCTGGAATTGATGCTGCAAGACGATGGTCATGCGTTCGGGATATTCCTGGCACAGGTGCTCAGGGATCAAGACACCGGGTGCGTGGGTGAGGAATTCAATGTAGAAATGATGCTCGCCCGGCGCGTCGCCGATATCCCTGACAATCTCAAGCACATCGCGCATCAAATTGCGCAGGGATTTCTGCATCAGATAGTCGTAATCGAGTTCTACATCGTCCGTCACGGCAAGTGGCCTTCGTCGCTGAAAGCAATGTTTTAACGAGCCATTGCCGCCAGCGCTACAGCAGCGCTCGGGTAAAGCGCCAAGAATTGAAATTTATCGGTTTATGGCCACTGGCGCGGCCAGTACTAAAATGACGCATGGCGGGACATGGGGAAAAAGTCCCGGCTTCTGGCGCCAGGCGCCGGCCCGTGGCGAAGCCCACAAATAGAAAACTCGGGAGCACCTATGTAACACGCTATAAAAGTGGGAGCTTCTGTTGCCAGGTGCTCCCGAACCCCGCCTAATCCTTGGAAGGGGACTAGGACTTAGATTTCGAGTTACTCAGCCGCATTACGCAGCAAGAGCGAACTCTTCCGAATTGTTGTCATTAGCAACTATTCAGTTTAGCCAAATAACGGAGGCAAACCGGGCAAAAACAACGTCTTTAGACGCTCGTCGATCCTATTTCGGCCCCGTCGAAGCCCTCCGCATTATCGCGAGGAAGGGTTTTGGTGGAGCCGCCGGGTACCGCCCCCGGGTCCGATACGGTTATTACACGCGTCATTTATCGCCATATCCCACCGAAGCGGGCAGGTGTTATATAGGCCATGCGGGGGTTAATTTGAAGCCCTGCTTGGGGCCTAAAAAATAGCTGCAACTGTCAACATTTTGTAATATCTGTGCCGTAAAGGGGCGTGTTGGGCGCCCATTTGGGGCGCCGGAGCGACAGTGATGGAACCGGGTGATTTCAAGAAATGGCGCAAGACGCTGCGGTTGTCGCAGAAGGATGCGGCCAATCTGCTCGGCCTTAAGCGGCGGATGATCCAGTATTATGAAAAGGGCGAGCGCGACGGCGAGAAGGTAAAAATCCCGCGTGCGGTGCGGCTCGCCTGTTATGCGATCTCGGACGGGGTCGCCGACTATAATGGCCCCCAGCGCAAGCTGGTGAAGCTTAAAAGCGAAGACTAGGGGCCTATCGTCTTATACCAACGGTCAAAAGGATGACCGTTTGGCGTTCAAGCGCCACGCAGGCTTTCGCGCCATAAGGCGCGGCGGCCAGTCGGCCTTGCCAAAGTGCAAAATGAAAAGTTCATTTTGCACTTTGGTATTACGGGGTTTCGGCATCTGGTTCTGTTTCATCCGCTTGCGCCGTATCCGGATCATCAACCCCAGACTCTGCGCCTTCCGGGTTCAATTCCAGCCCCATGGGGCCGTTGGGATCGGCCGTTACGGGGCCGTCTTTGTCGACGGCAAGCGGCGCTAGGTCCGGCCTTTCATATTCCCAGCGAGTGTTGGCGGCGCGCGCGCGTTCGACACCGGCCCTGATGGCTGTGGCCTCGGGATGGTCCGTGAGGCCGCGCATTTTTTCCAGCGCCGCGTCGCCATAGCGCCCAAGCTCGAAATGCAAATAACCGAAATCAAAGTCTTCGGCCGCGACGCGCTCGCTTGCGATCAGCTTGTACTGGCTGTGAGCGCTCATCGCCCAGGGATTTACCAGCGGGGTTGCGAGCGCCGTCAGAACCACAACCCACAACGCCGCCATAGCGGTGTTGAGCGGCGCGACCAGCGGCATCCAGCGCTTCGCCCGCCAGTTCAGTTCGGTCAGCAGTCCGGCGAGACAAACCAGCGAGTAAGCCGCAACGAGGCCAGTGATGGCGACGCCGGCGATGCGCGGCGGGGTCAGGCCGTAAGCGCCGATGCGCAGCATGATCGCGTAGAAGGCTAGGCCCGAATAAACCGGAAAGCCGGCCAGGGTGACGATGGTGGGTACGCGAAGCCAGGCCGGCGGCGGGCCGCCTTCGCCGTTTTGGTAAACCCCGTTGAAGATCAACATGCCGGCAAGCGCGAGGACGATCATCCAGACGCTGGGATAGGGGCGGTCGAAAATCACCCCGGTTCCCTTTGTGATCAAGATGATGAGCAGTGTGATCGTAAACAGCGCGGTAATTGGCATCGCGATGCGGCTGAACAACAAAAGGATGAACCGCAACGCGCCGAGCACTGCCTGTTGTCCGCGCATCATCGCAATCGACAAGCCGCCAATGGCGCCAAGAAACGGCAGGATGAACCACGGCTCCTGAAACAGCTTGTTGAAAAAAAGTACATCCATTTCCTTCAACAGCCGCGCCCAGGCAAACAACAGCACCAGCGCCAGCCCGGCTAAGACCATCGCGCCGCCGGCGATCAGGGGAATGGTCAGCCCATGAAAGAACACTTCGCGGTAGGGCGGTGGGGCGCCCGCCTCAATCACGGATTTGGCCAGCGCCACACAAAGATAAACCACCAGGCCGCGGCTGAATAACCAGAACACCACTGGAAAATTGGTCAGGTTTTTGGTCTCGTCAGCGGCGATGTCGAAAAGATAAAAATCCGGCAGGGCAAAGATTGCGGCGATTAGAGCCGCAACGCCAGCCGCCTTGATCAGCCGGTTGGTCTCCGCCAGCAGGAGATAGGCCGCCGCCGCTGTGACGATGAAAAACAACACCACAAGCGCCAGCGATTGATCGTCGGCATCGTCGATCCAAAACTCGACAATACCGTACATGGCGGCGCCGGTCAGGAGGCCGACAATGAGGCCGGGCAAAGCAAGGCCCTTGCCGGCATTTTTGCGAGCCCCGTCCTGGTTTGCCTGCGCCATACTCTATACCCCTTAATACCGCTTTTGCGCGTGACCCTAGCATCATGCCGCCTGGGGAAAAAGCGCCGTTTGAAAAACCGGCCCAGCGCAAATCTCAGGTGACGGGCTTGCTGCAATTGCTAAACTACCACTGAACAAGGAGATTCGTGGAACTCAATGCGGCAATATCTTGATCTTTTGAAGCGCGTTCTGGAGACCGGCGATCAGCGGGTTGACCGGACCGGAGTTGGAACAAGGGCCGTTTTCGGTCATCAGATGCGGTTTGACCTGGAGGCAGGCTTTCCGCTTTTGACCACCAAGAAGTTGCACATAAAGTCCATCGTACACGAACTATTATGGTTTCTGGCCGGCGACACCAATATTAAGTACCTTAAGGAAAACGGGGTTTCGATCTGGGATGCGTGGGCTGACGAGCACGGCGAGCTTGGGCCGGTCTATGGCAAGCAATGGCGGTCCTGGGCGGCGCCGGACGGGCGCGCGATCGACCAGATCTCGTGGGTGGTAGATGAGATCAAAAAAAATCCGGCGTCGCGGCGGCTTGTCGTTAGCGCATGGAACCCTTCGGATTTGGAGCAGATGGCGCTCGCGCCATGTCATTGCCTGTTTCAATTTTTCGTCGCCGGCGACCGGCTGTCCTGTCAGCTCTATCAGCGCTCGGGCGATATTTTCCTCGGCGTTCCATTTAACATCGCGTCCTACGCTTTGCTGACGGCGATGATGGCCCAGGCCTGCGGCTTGAAGGCGGGCGATTTTATCCTCACGCTCGGTGATGCGCATCTCTATCTCAATCACGCCGACCAGGCGCGCGAACAACTGACGCGCACGCCCGGGCCATTGCCGCGCCTGCGGCTCAACCCGGAAATCGGCGATATTTTCGAATTTCACTTCGATGATATCACTATTGAGAATTACGCAGCTCAGCCGCATATCAAGGCGCAGGTCGCCGTATGAGAGAGACGCCATGACTTTGACCATTCGCGAGGCCGTCGCTGGAGACGAGGCGTTAATCCTTCAATTCATTGGTGAATTGGCGGCCTTTGAAAAGCTCGCCCATGAGGCCGTCGCCAGCGAAGGCGATATGCGCACAACATTGTTCGCCGACAACCCAAAAGTCTTTGCACTGATTGCCGAGGCGAATGGCGAGGCCTGCGGTTTTGCGCTTTATTTCTTCAACTATTCGACTTTTCTTGGCCGTCACGGACTTTATCTGGAAGATCTTTTTGTGGCGCCGGAGGCGCGTGGCGGCGGCGCCGGCAAGGCGCTGTTGGCGCGGTTGGCGAGGATCGCGCAGGACCACGATTGCGGCCGGCTTGAATGGTCGGTGCTCGACTGGAACGAACCGGCGATCGCATTTTATGCCTCGCTTGGCGCTGAGGTGATGAGCGAGTGGAGCGTCAACCGCCTCACTGGCGCATCGCTTGATCGCCTTGCTGCAAAAGACCGGGCGCCCGGAGGCACGGGATGAAAATCGCGCTGGTCGTTGCGGTCGCGCGGGGCGGCGCCATCGGCGTCGATGGCGCGCTGCCATGGCGGATTTCCGACGATTTGAAATGGTTTAAACGCGTTACCACCGGCAAGCCGATCATCATGGGCCGCAAGACCTTTGCCTCGATCGGCAAGGCGCTGCCCGGGCGCGACAATATCGTGGTCACGCGATCGCAAGGCTTCAAAGCGCCCGGCGCCTTCACCACCGGCAGCATCGCTGAGGCCATTACCCTTGCCCGCGACTGCGCTCTCGCCCGCGGCGGCGATGAGATTTGCATTATCGGCGGCGCTGAGATCTACGCCCAAACCCTGTCGCGGGCGACGCGCATATACTTAACCCGGGTTAACGCTGATATTGACGGCGACGTTCATTTTCCCGACCTCAATCCGGAGGAGTGGAGCGAGCGCCGCGAATCAGCCTGTGAGCAAAACCCGCGAAACGACTATAGTTGCGAATTTTTCATGCTTGAGCGGCGCGGTGGCAAACCATGAAAAAGCCTTGAATTATAAGCAATTCAGCAACCTTCGGCTTATTAGAATGGCGTTATTATGAAAGCAGCTGTGGTTTCGGCTGCAATTGGCCAGTAACGCACGCTAGTTTGTAACGTGCGCTAGTTTGGCTGGCGTGAAGCCGAGCGCCTTTATGGGCAATCGGGGCTTTGAGTTGATATTGAAATGGAGGGGAGCCATGCGGCGATTGGTTTTAACGGCAGGCATCTTGGCAGCGACGCTGGGGAGCGCTTCTGCGTCAGAGTTGGAATTGGCCTGCGTCAAAGCTGGTGACGAGCGCAAGATCGAGGTGATCGCGCCGGGCGTGGTCGGCAAGAGTTGCGATGTGCAATATTCACGCGGCGGCAGCGCCAATGTCGCAACGCCCTATCATGCCAATAATTCACAAGATTACTGCATGCTCAAGGCCGCCGAGCTTGCCGATACGCTAAAGGCGTCAGGCTATGCTTGCGCGCCTGTTGGCGTGCTGCGAACGGAGGCGGCGCCTGCGGCTGTGGCACCAGTTGTGGCCGCATCTGCGCCTGCGGCGGTTACGCCTGAGCCGGCAGCAGCGCCCGTGGCGCTCGCGCCTGCTAGCCTTCCGCCTACGGAGATTATAGCGACGCCTGAAATTTTACCTGCCGCTCCAGTTGCCGCCCCCGAAACGGCGCCAGTAATCGCCGCGGCTAGCGAGCCGCCTGTCGCGACGCCTATAGCGAAAATAAACAATCAGCCCGCCGCACCCGTCGCCAATGAAGTGCGTGTTGCTGAGG
Organism: Hyphococcus sp.; assembly: GCA_021776415.1. Classification (GTDB taxonomy): domain Bacteria; phylum Pseudomonadota; class Alphaproteobacteria; order Caulobacterales; family Parvularculaceae; genus Hyphococcus. The sequence continues at coordinate 9,710 of JAJFFY010000052.1, read as the reverse complement.
CGGATGCGGGACTTGAAGACAAGATGAGCCAAATTCTCGCAGAACCGCCCGTTGATCGCGTCGCGCCGGCGCCGGAGGCCTTCAAAGGGCCGGCGCAATTGACCGCGCAGATTGATGAGCCGCTACCCGGCGCGCGACCGGTCGCGCCAGTCGGGCGTCTGGTTGGCGCAACCCCGGAGCCGCGCCGTCCCGCCGCCGTCAGCGTGACGCCTGCTTCCGTGACACAAAACGCGCCCGCTGCGGAGCCTTTAAAACCTGAAGAAAAAGCCTCGCCGCCGGAAGAAGTGAAACCGGCGCCTGCGGCAGTGGTTGCACCCAAACCCGTCGCCGCCGAATCGGCAGAGCCCGCGCCTGCCGCGGAGCCCGCGAGCAGCGCCAAGAAATCAAAATCCGCCATTCGCAAACCGGCCGATATCGTTCTCGCGACACTCAATGCGCAGATTGCCGCCTGGAATGAGGGCAACCTTGATGCGTTTATGGGCATCTATTGGAAAAGCGACCATCTGAAATTCATATCCGGCGTGAAGATGACCAAAGGCTGGTCTTCCACCCTGAAACGTTACCGCGAAGATTATGCCAGCGACGAGGGGCTTGGGCGGTTGAGTGTTGACAAAACCGACGTTGAAATGATCACCGACGATGTCGCGATCGTCACCGGGCGCTTCAATCATAATAAAAGCGGCGTCAATACGGGCGGCGCTTTTTCACTGGTGTGGAAACGGATCAATGGCCAGTGGCGCATTGTCCATGATCATTCGACGGCCGATCCTAAAGTTCCTCAATAGCAGCGATAATTTTCGCCGCGATTTGCGCGAATGTTTTTGCCGCCGGGTGCTCGCCGGCCGCGAGCGGCGCGCCGGCGTCTGACGCTTCACGCAGGTCCGGATAGAGAGGGACAGCGCCAAGAAACGGCGCGCCTAGCTCTTGCGCCACGCGCTCCGCACCGCCCTTGCCGAACACATAGCTTCGCTCGCCATCGGGCGCCTCCAGCCACGCCATATTTTCAATGACGCCGAGGATCGGGGTCTCGGTTTTGCGGAACAGAGCTATGCCGCGACGGACATCGGCCAGCGCCATTTCCTGTGGTGTCGACACGATCACCGCGCCGGTCAGACGCTTTGACTGAATTAACGACAGATGCGCATCGCCAGTGCCCGGCGGCGTATCGATCAGCATCACGTCAAGCGAGCCCCAATCGACATCGCTCATCAGCTGTTTCAGCGCCCCCATCACCATTGGACCGCGCCAGGCCAGCGCCTGGTCCGGGTCCACCAGCATGCCGATCGACATCGCCCGGACGCCATGGGCTTCAACCGGAATGATTTTGCCGTCGCGCACGGTCGCTTTGTCCGTGAGGCCGAAAAGGGTCGGCAGGGAGGGGCCGTAAATATCGGCGTCGAGAAGCCCGGTTTTGTAGCCTGCCGCCGCCAAAGCCACGGCGAGATTGGCGGCGAGCGTCGATTTGCCGACGCCGCCCTTGCCCGAGGCGATGGCGATGATGTGTTTGACGCCGGCCATCGACTGTGCGGCCTGTTCAATTTGCGGTTTTTTGCGCACGCCTAAAGGGTTGTCGTGGCCGCCAGCGGGAGAAGTCGCCGCCTTTGGTTCCGCCGAATGGGCGGTTGCGACCGCTGAGACGGCGCTGACCCCATCGACCGCTGCTGCGGCGGCCTTTGCCGCCACGAGCAAAGCGTCGGCGTCTTGCGGCGATCCGCCAGCAACCTCCAGCGCAAACCGCACCTTGCCGTTATCATCGGTGGTCAGCCCCTGAACCAGGCCTTCGGCGACAATGTTTCGCCCGGTTTTGGGATTTGCGACCTTCGCAAGCGCGTTGCGGACCCGTATCGCCAGCGGTTGTGTCAAAATAAGCCTTTGTTTTTACGAAAAAGACGGCCATGCGCGTTGCACGCCGCGATTTCAGTGACATATATACGAGTACAAAACATCCCGCTATACGGGCGTCATAAATCCAGTCAGCGCGTCAGACGCCTTCCAATTTTACCCTGCCGCGCTACACCGTCACCAACCGATAGCAAGACAAGTGAGGCTCAATGCCCTGGCAAGATAATTCCGGAAATAAAGGTCCCAGTCGAGGCCCATGGGGCCAACCGCCCCGCGGTCAAAATGGCGGCGGTCGCGGCAATAATGGCGAGCCGCCCGATCTTGAAGATATTCTCCAGGCCTCGCGCCAGCGCCTGAAACGCGCCTTCCCGCGCGGCGGTGGAGGCGGCGGCATTGGCGGCCTGCCGCTCTCTCGCGGCATGATGGGGATGATCGGCGCAGCGATTTTGGGCCTGTGGATTTTCACCGGCATCTACCAGATCGGCCCGCAAGAACAGGGCGTCAAAACCACCTTCGGCGAATATGCCGGGATCAGCGGACCGGGCCTGCACTGGCTCGCGCCGCTCATTCAGGGCGTCACCAAGGTGCCGGTTGATGAACAACAGACCGCGACCATCAATGGTGATGGCGGCGGTTCGGGTGGGCGAGAAAACCTGATGTTGACCAGCGACCGCAATATCGTCGATGTCAATTTCACGGTGGACTGGAAAATCAGCCGCGCCGTACCGCCCGCGGGAGAGTTTCCCAATGCGGCGAAATATATCTTTAATGTTGAAAACCCCAAAGCGATGGTCAAAGCCGTCGCTGAGGCAGCTATGCGCGAGACCATTGGCGCTAAGGAACTGGAGCCGATTATTACCAGCGGTCAGGCGGAAGTGGTCGAGCAAACGCGCCTGCGCACGCAGGAGGTGCTCGATCTTTATGACAGCGGCATCGAAATATTGCGCGTCAATATGGAAAAACCGGAAGTGCCGGGCGCGGTGCGCGACGCCTTTGCCGATGTGATCAAGGCGCGTAATGAAAAAGAGCAGATGATCAACGAAGCCCAGCGGGCCGCCAACCAGATTATTCCGGTTGCGGAAGGTCTGGCGCAACAGGCGATCGAAGAGGCGCGTGCCTATGCGGCGCGGGTTGAGGCTGATTCCATTGGTCAGGCCGAACGCTTCAACAAAATCTACACAGAATATAGTCGCGCACCGGAAGTGACCCGACAACGGATGTATCTGGAGACCGTTGAAGGTGTTCTCGGCGGCATGAACAAAATCATCATCGATGAGCAGGCGGGCCAGGGCGTGGTTCCTTATTTGCCGCTTAACGAATTGAAATCAAACAATAACTAGGGCGATCAGCGTGATGCAAAATAGAAGAATTATCGTTATCGGGGCTGTTCTTTTCGGTTTGTTTGTGTTCGCGCAAACCAGTCTTTTTGTGGTTCGTGAAACCGAAAATGCGCTGGTGATTTTGCTCGGCAAGCCGCAAACTGTGGTGACCAATGCCGGGATCAACATAAAGCTTCCGTGGGCGGATGTTGTCAAAATTGACAATCGTAATCTTGAATACGACCTCCGTCAGGCGATGGAAATTACCGATGTCAATCAAGAGCGGCTGACGGTGGATGCTTTTGCGCGCTACCGGATTGTCGATTCATTGCTTTATTATCAAAGTTTTCAGGGCGGCGGCGGTGACAGCCGTAGCCTGCACGCCAATGGTCAGGCAGGTATTGAGCGGATCATGCAAAACAGCCTGCGCCAGACCTTGGGCGAGGTTTCGATTGAAGATATCGTCACCACGCTGCGCGCAGAACTAATGCTGCGCATCGCCGAGCGGATGGGCAGCGAGGCGCGCAAATTTGGCGTTGAAATTATCGACGTAAAAATCCGCCGCGCCGACTACCCGGCTGACATTGCGCAAACCGTCTATAATCAGATGAGCTCAGCCAGGAACGAAGAAGCCGAGCTTATTCGCTCTGAAGGCCAACGCGAGAACACCCGCATCAAGGCCGAAGCCAATCGTAAGCGTGAGGAAATCCTCGCCGACGCCAATCGTCAGGCGCTGGAAATTCAGGGCCAGGCCGACGCGACCCGGAACTGCATTTTCGCCGGCGCCTATGACGGGCTGCCGGTGGTGGTTGAACGGATCGAGGCGGAAGTGGCGGTGGGCGACAGCCCAACCGATTACGGTGTCGGCGTCACCTGCCGATTTTCGGACAGGAACGCTGTGCGCGATCCTGAGCGGGCGGAGTTTTTCGCGTTTTATCGCTCGCTGCTGGCTTATGAGACGGCGCTTAAAAACGGTGAAACCACGATCTTGTTGTCTCCGGAAAGCGAATTTTTCCGCTATTTCAATAATTTGCAGGGTACTCGCTAGCCGCCTTCAGCCCCTCCTGGGGAGCCCTTGCCAGACTGCTTGCCGTTTTTGGGCTTTGCGTTAACCTGTCGGGGTTAGGGTTTTCGTGGGATTTATGAGCTGAGGCAGTTATGGTTCGATCGGCGTTGGGGCGTGGTTTTGCCGTCATTATGGCGGTTGGGTTATTAGTGGCGACAGCCGGGAGCGCGCTTGCGCGCGGCGCGCCGGAAAGTTTTGCCGATCTTGCCGAAAGATTGACGCCGGCGGTTGTCAACATTTCGTCTTCTCAGCAAATCAGAGGCGCCGCCTCGGGCGAGCTTGGCGAGTTACAGAAGAAATTCTCTCGCCAGCCGGTATCGCTGGGGTCCGGCTTCATCATTGATGCAAGCGGGATAGTCGTTACCAATAATCACGTCATCGATAATGCCGATGAGATCACCGTAAATCTGCATGACGGGCGCGAGTTTAAGGCGACCGTCACTGGGCGCGACCGGGAAACTGATCTTGCGGTTCTGCAACTCGACGCCGGCGGGGCGAAATTTCCCTTTGTGGGTTTTGGCGACGATTCCAGCGCGCGGGTCGGAGACTGGGTGATTGCGATTGGCAATCCGTTCGGGCTCGGCGGATCGGTGACCGTCGGCATCGTCTCGGCGCGCAACCGCGACATCAATTCCGGTGGTCAGTATGATGACTTTATTCAAACCGACGCTGCGATTAACCGCGGCAATTCCGGCGGACCACTCTTTGACCTCGACGGCCGCGTCATCGGCGTTAACACTGCGATTTTCTCGCAGACCGGTGGATCTGTCGGCGTTGGCTTTGCGATCCCGTCTGACCTGTCGCAAACGGTGGTGACGCAATTGCTCGAATTTGGCGAAACCAGGCGCGGTTGGCTCGGCGTATCTATCGACGACATGACCCCGGAGCTGGCCAAGACGCTTGGTTTGCGCAAGCCTGAGGGCGCAGTCGTAACACTGGTTCGGCCCAACAGCCCGGCGGCGGATGCTGGCGTTGAAGCCAATGATGTTGTGCTGGCGTTTAACCGCCACCAAGTCACCAGCGTTCGTGATCTGACCCGCGCCGTCGCTGATACGGCGATCGGAACGCGGGCGCCCATGGTGGTTTTACGCGACGGCAAGCGCGTGACTTTGTCGGTCACTGTTGATCGGCGTGAGACCCGGATGCTGCTTTCGGCGCGCGCCGGTGCGGTGTTGCCGACAAGTGCGGCCAAGGGCTCGGGCCTGACGCTGCAGGAGCCGACCGATGAGATCAAACGCGCCTTTGGCCTGCCGGCCAATATTGAAGGCGTGGTGGTGACGGCGGTCGATCCCGACAGCCCGGCGGCGATTGTTTTGCAGCCTGGCGATGTCATCTTAGAGATTGGATGGGAACGCATTACCCGGCCGAGCTCGGCGGTTTCAAAGCTCGACAAGCTGCGCAACCTCAATTCGGGACCGGTGCAGATTTATGTCCAGCGTGGCGATTTGTTGTTTTACGAGTCGCTCCGGCCCTAAATTTCATTCGACAAATTCCGCCTGCGAAATACCTTGCAGATATAGCAGCGCCGTCAGGTCGCCATGTTGAATGCGCGCTGCTGCCGCTTCGGCGACTGCGGGCTTGGCGCGGAACGCAACGCCGAGCCCGGCGCGCTCCAGCATCGACAAATCATTGGCGCCGTCGCCAACGCCAAGGGTTTGTTCCAGCCGGATGTGGTTTTGCCCGGCGAGCCGCAACAGCGCGTTTTGCTTGGCTGCGCGGCCGAGAATGGGCTGGCGAACCTTGCCGGTAAGGACGCCGTCTTCGACCAGCAGCTCATTTGCCTGTGCAGATTTGAACCCCACAGCTTTTGCGATGCGGTCGGTGAAGAAGGTGAATCCGCCAGAGACCAGCGCGGTGACGGCGCCGAATTTATTCATGGTCCGAACCAGCGTGCGCGCGCCCGGCGTCAGCGTTATATGCTTGGCGTAGGTCTCTTCAAGCACCGAAATGTCGAGCCCCTTGAGCATCGCCACTCGTTCTGTCAGCGCCGCTTCAAAGCTAAGCTCGCCCAGCATCGCGCGCTCGGTAATCGCCGATATCTCCGCGCGTCGGCCGGCAAATTCAGCGATTTCGTCGATACATTCCTGCTCGATGATGGTCGAATCCATATCCGCGACCAGCAGCTTTTTGCGGCGGCGCGTGCGGGCGATGATGTTGATATCGGCCGGTATTTGCGCCAGCATTGCGCGCACGGCTCCCAGCATCTGGTCGTCGCGCTCGGCAATATAAAAGTCGCAGGCGATGCCGGCAGCGAGGTCAATGACGTCGGTATGCGCCGCGAGCGCCATGACACGCGCCTTCAGACCGGCGTCGATTACCGGATTGGTGGGATTTGCAATGATGGACAGAACATAGGCCATTCGGGTACGGATGACTCCCATGAATGAAGCACAGCTATACTTTATCGCAGGGCCCACCGCCAGCGGCAAGTCCGCCGCCGCGCTGGCGCTTGGCGTGCAAACCGGCGGCGTGATCGTCAACGCCGACGCGATGCAGGTCTATCAGGGTTTGCGCATCATTACCGCGCGCCCGAGCGAGGCAGATGAAGCCCGCGTCCCACACCGGCTCTACGGGGTTCTCGACCCCTCCGAGCGGTGTTCGGCCGGGCGCTGGGCGCGGATGGCGGTTGATGAGATCGCGGCGATCCATTCCAGCGGCAAACCCGCCATTGTCGTCGGCGGCACGGGGCTCTATTTTAAGGCGCTGCTGGAAGGTCTGTCGCCAATTCCGGAAACTCCGCCGGCGGTGCGCGAAGCCGCGCGTGTGCGGCGCGAGGCGTTGGGCGCGACTGCCTTTCGCGACGAGGTCATTGCCCGCGACCCGGGCATGGCGCATTTGCCCGAAGGCGACGCCCAGCGTTTGATGCGCGCCTGGGAAGTCTTTGAAGCGACCGGCAAGACGCTCACCCATTTCCAGTCCCTGCCGCGCACGCCACTGGTGACTATCGAGCCGCAAAAGGCGATACTCGCGCCGCCGCGCGAGAGGCTTTATGCGCAGTGTAATCAGCGTGCGGAGGCCATGTTTGCACAAGGCGGGATTGAAGAAGTCGAAGCGCTCATAGCCCGCCGTCTCGATCCGCAATTGCCGGTAATGAAAACCTTGGGCGTGCCGGAAATTGCCGCCTATCTCAGTGGCGCCATGTCCCGCGACGAAGCGCTTGGCGCCCTGCAACAAAACACCCGGCGCCTCGCCAAAAGGCAGATGACGTGGTTGCGGCATCAGATGGAGGGGTGGCCGCATAGGGAAGAGGGATTAGGTTTTAGGGATTAGGGATTAGCGCCTGTTCCAATACGAACGGATTCATTTTAATCCGTTCGCGCCGATGAAACCTCCCTAGTGTCATTGCCGGACTTGTTCCGGCAATCCAGGGCTGTAAATAGCGGAAAATTTCTGGATCACCGGGACAAGCCCGGTGATGACAATACTGATAATGCGTACTTCTTTTTGAGTCAGACGCTTGGGGATTAGGAAAGAGCAACCTACTCATCCCCAATCCCTAAAACCTAATCCCTCACTTAAGAAACAACGCCCGTTCTTTTTCACGGCGATGCGTCAAGTGCTCGTTTACTTTTCCGCCGGCTCTGTTGTGGTTTAGAAATGCGTCCGCCGCACCGTTATAGTCGCCCGCATTCAGCGCCGACAGAACCGTGGATCGGCCAAATCCGCCAACACCGAGATTATAGGCGAGCGAGACCATTGCCGAGAACTGATTGCGATTAACCGACACGGTAACCGCTTTCCTGACCCCGTCTTCGGCATCTTTAACGTCTTCGCGCAACAACGCTTCAGCCTGCGCCTCGGAAATCTTCATGCCCGAGCGCGCGGTGCGCGAATGGCCATAGCCGATGAGCCATTGCCCGCCGAGATTATAGGCTTCAAGGCGTAAGCCCTCGCTGTCCTTGATGATCTGCAAGCCGGCGTCATTGATGCGCAAATTGGCGTTGCCCCCCGCATCGCCCTGACTGCTGCTTGCCGGCGGCGAGCTTTGTGGCGCAGGACCAGCCTCTGCCGCCTCCGGCTCTACGGCATCGTCTTCAGCGGCCGGTATCGGCTCGCCAGCACGGCCGAGCAGGCCTTCGGCGGCTTCAAAGCCTTTGTCGGTGAGCGAAGACGCCCAGCCCGGAAGTCCGTAGCGCTCCCCTATGAGCACGCCGAAGGCAAAGATAATAACCCAGAAAATCAGTGTTCCACGCATAATACTCTCCATACCCCGATTTGCCGTCGTCCAATTGGTCGCTGCCCAATTTGTCGTACATTGGCAAATTTCCCCAAATCGATCCTAATGACGCCTGTGGATATTACAATCATCGCCCCGCGATATTGCATTGGAGGCAGGTTCGCGTTATGAAATCACATCGATTGGGGAGGGACCGGGCGGGGGCTCAATATACGGTCCAGAAGCTATTTGGCGGCGCTGGGATAATGCCCCGGCGCCGGAGAAGCAAGCGGCGCGCCGTAGGTGTGCTGTGTCCGGATCGGAAACTGGTTACGTATGTTTGAGTTTGTGCGCTCGATTGCACGGTTCCTAAATACTATGGACGCCAAGGCGATAACCTCGCTCGCGGTCTCCTTGTCGCTCCTGATTTTTGTGTTCTTCACGCTGGCATTCGGCCAGCAATGGTTAAATCTCGACCAGGACGACCAGCTCAGCCGGATTTTGATGACGACGTCGCAATCGTCCTGGGCCGTTGTCGGGGTGATTTCGGTTTTCGCTTTTCTGGCGCTGACTGCTTTTCCCCAGATTTTACTGATTACCGCGACGATTATCGTCTTTGGGCCCCAGCTCGGGGCGGGGTATTCGTGGATTGCGACCATGGTGAGCGCCACTTTGACCTTCGGTCTCGGGCATTTCCTTGGCGGCCGCTGGCTGCGCCGCCGCGCCGGAGAGCGGGTGCAGCGCACCATGAATTTCCTTTCAAATCATGGTATTCTGGCCAGCGGGCTGATCCGGGTGGTGCCGTCGGCGCCGTTTATCGTCGTCAATGCGGCGGCCGGCGCGGCGCATATCCCGCTGTGGAAATTCTGGGCGGGGACCGGGCTCGGCATTATTCCTAAGATTTTACTGGTCGCATTGCTGGCTGTTTTTGCGCCCGATACCAGCGAGCTCAAGGACGGGGTCGCTGGCCTTCTCGACTTTTTCACCAGCCGCGAGCCGCAAGATTTTGCGATTGTTGCGGGGATCATTGCCGCCTGGCTCGGATTTTTGCTGTTTGTCCGCTGGCTCTACCGGCGCATGCGCGCCCAAGAGAATGCACAGATGTGAGCAGGCCTAATGAAGTTTCACATCGACTTGGCAAGAATCCTGTTAACAAATAACTTCGAACGCCTCCCTAGTATCTCGAGAACCGCAGTTTTGCTGAGCTTTGTTGACGATTTAGGAACGCATTAAGGATAAATAATACGCCGACAGAAACTCACTTTCGGCGAATAGGATTTTACTCATGCTCTCCACCTTGTTCGGCATGCTTTCCGCAGACATGGCC
>JAJFFY010000051.1 GCA_021776415.1 Hyphococcus sp. | reverse complement strand
CATGGCTGTTCTCCCCGTTGCCATATGCGAAAGACCATCGTCCGTCGAAAACAAACCGCTTCGCGCAGATTTGTTGACGTTACATCGTATGTTCCCGGCCTCTTTGAGGCAAGGCCTTCAAGGCTGATCGCCATTTTCGACCTTCGCGGGCGCGGCATTTCGGAGTTTTTGCAAGCGATGCGCCTGTAACGCTTGCTGCGCCGCGCGCTTGGGTTATTGTCCCTTCAATATCTTCACAACCACGGGAACGCCAACAATGTTCAAAAACGCCGCCTTATTCGCCGCAACCGCCATGGTCGCGCTCGCCGCGCCGGCGCTTGCGCAATCCGATCTTCGCGCCGATATTGCGGCCGATTATGACGCCAATCTCGAGGCGCTGTTTACGCATTTTCATGAAAATCCGGAACTCTCACATCGCGAATTTGAAACCTCAAAGCGTCTGGCGAGTGAAATCAGGGCGCTTGGATTTGATGTGACGGAGGGCGTGGGCAAGACCGGCGTGGTGGCCGTCATGGAAAACGGCGCCGGGCCGACGGTGATGATCCGCGCTGATATGGACGGGCTTCCGGTGAAAGAAGATTCAGGTCTTTCTTATTCATCGGTCGCACAACAAGAAGATATTGACGGCAAGGTCAAGCCGGTGATGCATGCTTGCGGTCATGACACGCATATGACGGCTCTGGTCGGAACCGCGCGGCAGATGGCGGCGCGCAAAGACCAATGGTCGGGCACGCTGGTGCTGATTGGTCAGCCTGCGGAGGAGCGCATTTCCGGCGCCCGCGACATGCTTGAGGACGGGCTTTATGAGCGCTTCCCCAAGCCTGATTACGCGCTTGCCTTCCATGTGTATGCGCAAGCGCCGACCGGTCGCATCATGCTTCCGGTCGATATCGCTTATTCAAGCGCCGACAGCGTCGATATTGTCGTTCATGGCGTCGGCGCCCATGGCGCCTCGCCCCATAAGGGGATTGATCCGGTGCTGGTCGCCGCGCAGATCGTTGTCTCATTGCAGTCGATTGTCTCGCGCACCATCCCGCCGCAGGAAGCCGGTGTCATTACAGTGGGCTCCATTCATGGCGGGAACAAACACAATATCATCGGCGACCGCGTGGAGATGCAGCTAACGGTGCGATCGAACAGTCCAGAAGTGCGGCGCGAGCTTCTCGATGCGATCGACCGGGTGGCCGAAGGCGTTGCCGTCTCCATGGGCGTGCCGAAAAAGCTGATGCCGGACGTCATCCGTTCAAAGACGGAAACCACACCACCGACAATCAACGATCGTGAGACGGCGAACGTCGTGCGCGCGGCGATCACGGCGCAGATGGGCGAGGGCGTATTGCTTGATGTGCCCCGCGGAGGCATGGGCGCGGAAGATTTTGCGTATTTCATCACGCCGGAACTGGGCGTCAAGGGCGTTTATTTCAGAGTTGGCGGCACTCCGGCGAAGGACCTCGCAAAGGCCGCGTCCCACCACTCACCCTTTTTCAAAGTCGAGCCGGAGCCGGCGATTAAGGTCGGAGCCGAGGCTATGGTGGTCTCCGCGATCACACTTTTTGGGGAGGAATAGCCGCAGCGGCGCTCATCGTTTTGGGGCATGCCTGCAGATATGGCCGGGCATCGTTGTCTTGCGATCCGCCGCCGCGCCATTCGCCCCCACGGCATTCACCCCCGAGATCGTGTGACGAAATCTACCCATCATCCGTAAAGCATTTCCACCAGCGACAATCTTGAGCGAGGCCTGCATATGACTGAGACCCATGCCCTAGTGAGTAATGACGCCGTCGTTTTGGGGATGTTGCTGCTGATATTGGCTGGGATATTCAAAACCTCAACCAGCAGCAACCCGAAGCTCAAAGCCTTTTACAGCGTCGTGCCGATGATTTTGCTGTGCTATTTTGTGCCGTCCTTGCTGACCACATTTAATATTGTTGATGGCGAGAATTCGAGATTATATTTCGTCGCCTCGCGTTATTTATTGCCGGCGTGTCTGGTGCTTTTGACCCTCAGTGTTGATCTGCGTGAGATTGCGCGGCTGGGCTGGAAGCCGGTTGCGATGTTTTTGGCGGGCACCGTTGGCGTCGTGATTGGCGGGCCGCTGGCGATCTTGATCACATCGGTCTTTGCACCGGATCTTGTCGGCGGCGCCGGCCCTGAAGCGGTGTGGCGCGGCCTGGCGACCATTGCCGGCAGCTGGATTGGCGGCGGCGCCAATCAGGCGGCGATGTATGAAATATTTAAACCATCAAATGAGCTTTATTCGGTGATGATTACGGTAGATGTCATCGTCGCGGAAATTTGGATGGCGTTCTTGTTGATTGGCATTGGCAAGCAGGACGCGATCAATCGGTTTTTTCGCGCCGATTCCTCATCGGTTGATCGCCTTCGCGACAAAATGGAAGCGTTTAGCAAGAGCATCACCCGGGCGCCGTCGACTGCGGATCTGATGATCATATTAGGCATTGGTTTTGGCGCGACGGCGTTTGCCCATGGCGCCGCAGATCTGATCGCGCCCTATCTTCTTGAGCACGCGCCGGGACTGCAACGCTTTAGCCTGACCTCGGGGTTTTTCTGGTTAATCGTGATTGCAACCGCGATCGGCGTTTGTTTGTCTTTCACTCCGCTGCGGACCTTTGAAGGCGCGGGCGCTTCAAAAATTGGCACCGTGTTCATATTCGTTTTGGTGGCGACGATCGGTATGAAGATGGATATCAAGGCGATCGGCCAGTATCCCGGCCTGTTTATGGTCGGCGCGATTTGGATGATCATTCATATCGTGATCTTGCTGGTTGTCGCGTATCTTATCCGTGCGCCCTATTTTTTCCTGGCAGTCGGCAGCAAAGCCAATATTGGCGGCGCCGCGTCGGCGCCGGTGCTCGCAGCGGCGTTTCACCCGGCGCTGGCGCCGGTTGGCGTGTTGCTCGCGGTCTTGGGCTATGTGCTCGGCACTTATGGCGCATGGCTGAGTGCGTTGGTGATGCAGGCCATTTCGGTGGGTTAAAAAACCGCGTGAAAGGCCGTGGCGCGAGCCAAACGCTCTAGCATCGTGCGCGTCAGCCGGTTATATGCTGCGCTGCAAAATCAGGAGCGCGCCATGTCTAATTCCAAACCTGCCGCCAAAGACATCAACAAAGTCGTCCTCGCCTATTCCGGCGGGCTCGACACTTCGGTGATCCTGAAATGGCTTCAGGTCGAATATGATTGCGAGGTGGTGACGTTTACCGCCGATCTCGGCCAGGGCGATGAGCTTGGTCCGGCGCGCGAGAAGGCCGAGCGCGCCGGCGTTAAAGAGATTTATATCGAGGACCTGCGCGAGGAATTTGTGCGCGACTTTGTCTTCCCGATGTTCCGCGCCAATGCCGTCTATGAAGGGCTTTATCTTCTCGGCACGTCAATCGCGCGGCCATTGATCGCCAAGCGGCTGGTGGAGATTGCGCGCGCGACCGGCGCCGATGCGATCTCTCACGGCGCGACCGGCAAGGGCAACGACCAGGTGCGCTTTGAATTAAACGCCTATGCGCTCGATCCTGGTATTCATGTGATTGCGCCATGGCGCGAATGGGATTTGAACAGCCGCGAAAAACTCATCACTTTTGCCGAACAACACCAGATTGCGATCCCCAAAGACAAGCGCGGCGAGGCGCCGTTCTCGGTTGACGCCAATCTTTTGCATACTTCGTCGGAAGGCAAGGTGCTGGAAGACCCGGCGGCTCCCGCGCCGGACTATGTTTATCAGCGTACGGTCGATCCGGAAGCTGCGCCGGACCAGCCGGAGATTATCGAGATCGGATTTGAACGCGGCGACGCCGTTGCGATCAATGGCGAGGCGTTGTCGCCGGCGGCGTTGCTGGCGCGGCTTAACGACTATGGCGCCAGGCACGGCGTCGGCCGGCTCGATCTGGTGGAAAACCGGTTTGTCGGCATGAAGTCGCGCGGGATTTATGAAACCCCGGGCGGGACCATTCTGCTGGCCGCCCATCGCGGGATTGAGCAAATCACCCTCGATCGCGGCGCGGCGCATCTCAAAGACGAGCTGATGCCGCGCTATGCGGAGCTGATCTATAACGGTTTCTGGTTCGCGCCCGAGCGCGAGATGTTGCAGGCGGCGATTGATAAAAGCCAGGAACATGTCACCGGAACGGTGCGCATCAAGCTATACAAAGGCTCAGCCAATATTATCGGGCGCCAGTCCGATTACACGATCTATTCCGAGGCGCATGTCACCTTTGAAGAAGACGCTGTCTACGACCAGAAGGACGCCGAAGGTTTCATCAAGCTGAACGCTCTGCGCCTGAAGCTATTGGCGCGGCGGAACCACAACGTGAAGTGAGGGCGCTGCATGGCCGCTACAGGCATTCACTGAAATGTGACTACGGAGCTGCCGGTCTCCATTGACGTTAAGCGCCGCGTGACCATGTTTGGCGCGACCCAATGGACCCAACCCCGATCGCATAAAAAGGAAACCCAACATGCCAGATTTTAAAGTTCACACCGTCGAGACAGCGCCGGATGCAGCTAAGCCGATGCTTGAGGATTCACATAAATCATTCAATTTCATTCCAAACCTGCACGGCGTGTTGGCAGAGTCCCCACAAGCGCTGGAGGCGTATAAGGCCCTGTCGGCGCTGTTCAGCGCAACCAGCCTGTCGACGGTCGAGAAAAACGTCGTCTGGATGGCGATCAATGTTGAAAACCGTTGTGTTTATTGTGTGCCGGCCCATAGCGGCATTGCGAAAATGCAAGGCGTTGATGGCGAGACCGTTGAGGCCTTACGCAACGCCGCGCCGCTCACTGACAAGAAGCTGGAGGCGCTGCGCGGGTTCACGCTGAAGGTCGTGCGCCAACACGGCGTTGTCGGCGAAAGCGATGTTGAAGCGTTTTTGAGCGCCGGTTTCAGCCAGCAAAATATCCTCGATGTGATTGTCGGCGTCGCCCACAAGACGCTCTCCAATTACACCAACCATTTCGCCCAGACGCCGGTGGACGCGGCTTTTGCCGGCGAGGCGTGGACCCCGCCTGCCGTCGCCGCGGCCGAGTAGGTCAGCCTCGCCAGACTATTGATGCCCGGCGGCTTTCCAGACGCCGGGCGCTATTGGTTTTCATTTGCAAGTTATGATCTGAAAAATCGATTCCGCGTATTGGTATTTTGTATGGGCTGCAGGTTTGACGGGCCCGTCAAACCGGACTTACCCTGAAGCCGTTCAAGTACAATTTCTTGCGTCCGGGTGCGCCGCCCAGTTGATCTATGTCATTGGCGCGCCTTCCGCTTTACGAAATTGATAGCGATAGAGCTTCAGGGAGTGCGGTCCATGCGCCGTGGTGTAACTATCAGCGTTATTTCTATGGCTGCATTGCTGGCCGCCGCCTGCGGCGGGCCGACGGATGAAGCGGCGAAAGACGACGCCGCCGCAGCTGAAACGGCGAAAAGCGATGACGCCGCGACAATGTCAGCAACCGCCGGGTCAGCGGGCGCTGATCGCGCGCAGGCCACACAGGTCGCCATTCAGTTTGTTGCGCAGTTGCTAGACGAGCCGCCGCTTGGTTTGCCGCCTGTTTCCGAGCCGGCCGACAATCCGACCACGGCGGAAAAAATCCGGCTCGGCGAAATTCTTTTCAATGATGCGCGCTTTTCCTCGACCGGCGAGGTTTCCTGCGCGACCTGCCACGATGCAACCAAAGCCTTCACCGACGGCCCGCTTTCCGTGTCGGTGGGCGTCAACGGTTTGACCGGCACGCGCAATGCGCCGACGGTCATCAACTCTGCTTACCTCACGTCCCAGTTCTGGGACGGGCGCCGGCCTACGCTTGAAGCGCAGTCGAAAGACCCCTTCCTCAACCCGGTGGAAATGGCCCTGCCGAACCACGACCCCATTCTTGAAATCGTGCGCAGTGACGAAGCTTATGGCGGCCTGTTTCAGGACGCTTTCGGCGTAACCGGCGCCGCCGTCACGATCGATCATGTCGCCAAGGCGCTTGCCGCATTCGAGCGCGTGGTTGTGTCGGGGAATTCACCTTTCGATCGCTGGCATTTTGCGGGCGAGGAGGGGGCGATCAGCGCCGCGGCCGAGCGCGGATTTGATGTGTTTATAAATGACGGGCGCTGCGTCTCCTGCCATACGATCAGTCAGACCCATGCGCTTTTCACCGACAACAAATTCCACAATCTCGGCATCGGGTTTAATAAGATTGCGGCCGATACCGATCGCGTTGTCGGGCATTTTCTCGAAATCGCGCACACCGATCAAGATGTTGACGAGGCGGTTCTGGGCGATGCGCAAATGTCTGAAATCGGACGATTCGCCGTCAGCCGCGAAATGCAGGATATCGGTCAGTTCAAGACGATGACCCTGCGCAACATCGCGGCGACCGCGCCCTATATGCATGACGGCAGCCTGAAGACCCTGCGCCAGGTGGTTGAGTTCTACAACACGACGATCTCTCCGCTTGAAGATCAAAATCAGACGCCAAACCCGTTTCAGTCCGGCGGCATCCGTCCGCTCGACCTGACGGAGCAGCAGATCGTCGATCTGACGGCGTTCCTTGAAACGCTGACGAGCCCGGAATTTGAAGACGCCGCGCGCGCCTCTCTCGCTTATCAGGCGCAGGCGGATGGTTCTGAATAAACGGCCAGACGACGGTCCCGCGAGGCTATTGGAGCAAAGACATGGTCAAAACTCTCTCTCGACGTTCACTGATCAGAGGCGCCTCTGCGTTGACCGCCGGCGGCGTGCTTGATCTGACGCTTGTCAAACTGGCTTTTGGTCAAGGCGGCCCGCAACCGGACTTCACCTTCGCCTATATTTCAGATTCGCATATCCAGCATGTGAAAGGCGCAGAGTTCGTGCGCAACTGGGACCGCGGGCTGAAGCGCGCGGTGGCCGAATGCAATCTGTTAAATCCGAAACCGGACTTCGTTGTCTTCGGCGGGGACTTGGCCCAGCTCGGCAAAAAGTCAGAACTCGATCACGGTCTCGAACTCTTGTCGCCGCTTCGCTATGACGTGAAATATGTTCTCGGCGAGCATGATTATTATCTCGATCTCGGCGAATATTGGGCGGACAAGATCAGCCCCCATTATTACAGCTGGGATCACAAGGGCGTTCATTTCATCACGCTGAATTCCATCGTCACTCATGACGAATGGACCAATAAATGGTCGAGCGGCGAAGAGCGCATGGGCGTCATGGCGGGGCTCGACGATCCGCGCGGCTCGCCTTTCATGGTTGGCGCGGCGCAGCGCCAATGGCTGGCGGACGATCTTGCAAAAATACCCAAGTCGACGCCCATCGTCGTCTTTTCTCACTCACCATTGCAGAAAATTTTCAAGAACTGGAATTTCTGGACCGATGACGCTGAGCAGGTGCAGGCGTTGCTCGCCCCGTTCGACAAAGTGACGGTCATCTACGGCCACGTGCACCAGATCCAATACAACCAGATCGGCAATATTTCTTTTCATTCGGTGATGGCGACCGCGTGGCCGTGGCCCTATCCGGAATCTTATTCGCAGGCGGAGAATTATTTGCCGGTGATGACGGTGCCGATGAACCGCGCCGATCCGTTCCATGAACGCGACGCCACCGGCTGGCAGTTCATCGATGTGCAGTCAGGCAATCTGGCTTTGAATTTCAGCCTGCCGGACAATTCTCCGCGCAGGGTTGCCTTCAATCCGGAAACCGGCATGCCGGAAGATAGCGAATTTGAAACGCGGTCAATTCCGCCGCAAATGCATTTCTAAACGCGCTTACCGAGGAGCAGATTATGGCGAAGTCGAAATTTGCAGCTGTCTTGGCGTCGATCGTCGGCGCATGGGCGTTCTCCGCGTCGGCGGATGAATTCACTAAGGAAGATCTTGCGCTGTGGAAGGCGGAATATATGGCCGCCGTTGACGTCGGACGCGGCGTCTTTACCGATCCGGCGCTTGGGACCAATGGCGTCGTTTGCGCCCAGTGCCATCCGAACGGATCGAATATCCATCCAGAGACTTATCCGAAATTTCAAAAACAGCTCGGCCAGGTCGTGCCGCTCTGGGTGATGATCAATTGGTGCATTCGCAACCCGCTGGAAGGCGAAGAGCTGGCGGCGGACGACCCCCGAATGATCGCGCTCCTGGCCTATATCACCCATGAGCGCCGGGGCGTGGCGCTGGAGCCGGGCAAGCACTAAAGCGCCGCCGCCCTTGCGGGCCGGGCAATATTAACCCTTTTTTAAGACCCCGCTTCGGGCTATGGTTAAGGCCGGTATGGCCGGGTTCGGCCCGGCGTCTGCCCTATAGAAAGGGTGGATAAGCGTAACGAGGGGTCGTCATGCGAAATTTGCAGATCGAAGCACTGTTTGGGGGCGTACTGGCGCTGGTGGTTTTGGGTGTTGCGATTTACGCGATCGCCAATACCAGTTTTGGCGGCCCGGACAATGGCGGCGGGAGTGAGCCGACGACAGTCGCGATAAGCGGCGATCCGGTAGTGTTGACCGCGTCTTCCGGCCAGGACCTGATTTGCGAATGTTACGATTCGGGCTTTGACCTCGCGGGAAAAGTCAAAGTCATCTCGCCGGAATACCGTACCGGGTTTGAACAATGCCGCGCCCGCGGCGGGATCGATGGCGGCGACGCCTGGACTGCCGGTTGGAACGCGCGTTTGTCGGCCAAGCCCTATGAAGCCAGTTGCCGCGCTTACAAGCGGCGCAGTTAGAGCGCATTCACAAAAAGTGTACGCGGTTTTTGGGTTCGAATGCGCGACCACGAAAGAATCTAGGTCACGTTCTTCATTTCGAAGAATTGTGAACGTGGTCTAGTCGTCCGGCTTTTATTTTGGCGCCAGCGCACCGGCGATAATCCGGTAGGGCCGGATTTCCACATTCTCAAATAACCCGGCAAGCGCGTATGGATCGTTGTCGGCGAAGTATTGCACGTCGCTAATCTGCGCGGCGGCGATGATGAACAAACTCCCGGCGGGGTTTTCTTCGTCATCAAGGATCGGACCGGCGAGCAGGATTTCGATATCGGCGTTGGCGACATAGGCGAGATGGGCGGGGCGAGTCTTCAGGCGCAGCGCGAGACTGTCTTCTCTGTCGTGACAAAACAGAATAAATTCGGGCATTATTTCGCTTCCGTTTTAAAAGGTCGCGCCAGTAATTCGGCGATGATTTGGTCGATCGTCTGCTCGCCTCGCACCAGCTTGGCGACGGCGGCGCAAATCGGCATTTCAACCCCGGCCTGATGCGCCAGCGCGGTTACCGCCTCGGCGCTCGCCACTCCTTCGCTCACCGTATTGCGTTCGCCGAGCACGTCTTCGAGCGAGCGGCCTTTGCCAAGCTCCAGCCCTAAAGACATGTTGCGCGATTGCGGCGAGGACGCGGTCAAGATCAGATCGCCGAGACCGGACAGACCGGCCATGGTCTGCGCCTTGGCGCCAAGGGCAACGCCGAGGCGTTGGAATTCGGCAAAGCCGCGGGCAATCAACGCCGCACGCGCGCTCTCGCCAAGATTGCGGCCAGCGACCGCGCCGGCGGCGATGGCGAGCACATTCTTGATCGCGCCGCCAAGTTCGGCGCCAATTAAGTCGTCTGACAGGTAGGGCCGGAAATTCGGCGCGCCGACGCTGGCGACCCAGCGTTCGCCGAGCGCCGCATCGGCCGCCGCCAGCGTCACCGCCGTCGGCAGGCCCATAGCCACATCGCGGGCAAAGCTCGGACCGGAAAGCACCGCTGGCCGAGCGCCTGGCCACACCTGGCTCAATATGTCGGTCATCAACAGGCCGGCGCCGCGTTCAAGCCCCTTGGCGCAAAGCGCAATCGGCGCGTCTTTGGCGGCATGGCTCGCAAGGTCCGCGAGCACCGGGCGGCTGAACTGCACCGGCACCGCAAATATGAACGCCTTGCGCTTGCCCGCCTCGGACAGATCGCTGGTGGCGCCAAGCTTTGTCGACAGGGCAACGCCGGCAAGAAATTCGGTATTTTCATGGCCGCCGGCAATCGCCTCAACGACCGAAAGCTCCCGCGCCCACAGCACCGTATCGATGCCGTTATGAGCACATAAATTCGCCAGCGCCGTGCCCCAGGCGCCGCCGCCAATAACTGCGATAGACGAAAAAGGCCGGGCTTTTTCCATGGGCGCCTTGCAAAATGACGATTGAACAGTTTATATATTAGTCAGGCTTAGAAGAAATATCATATGCCGACTACAAATTTAGACGAAACCGCAAGACAGATCCTGGCCGCCGCAAGCCGCCGGTTTCTTCATTACGGCTACAAGAAAAC
>JAJFFY010000006.1 GCA_021776415.1 Hyphococcus sp. | reverse complement strand
GGCGCCGATGAGAAATATTATTCTGGAATAATAGCAGTGTCTCCTGCGGCAACGCCGTGTGTTTAACCAGCATGCCAACCCCATCCATAAGAACAATCCACTCATAATAAATATTATTGCGGGGAACGGAATTAGTTCCACGGCAAAATTCAATGAAAACAGAATCAAAAGCGGTAAACCCCATGACCAAATAAATGGCAGCGGACGTGCTGCTAAATCTTTCGATGATGGTTCACCCACAGCATGTTTCCCCTGCTTGAATTGGCGGGCACTTCACATCGCCATAAGAACAGTAAACACAACAATCGCCGGGTTTTGGCTTCAGGACCTTCCCGCAGCTGTTACAGTCGTAGAACCATTGGCAGGCGTCGGTTGGCATCAAATCCGTCGACTGATGACCGCAGGCAGGACAAGTGATTGTTGATTGCGCAATAACATCGGTCATTGAACGTTTATCCACCTTAACAGTTGTCCCTCGTAGAAGGGCATTATGTAGGCGCCGCCAACAAAAACAGCGGCGATAATAAGCATGGCTAAAACCCGTTTTATTGGCCTTGTACCGTTCCAAAAGCCCGCCATAAAAGCGGCGGCAATGAGAAAGCCGGTGAGCCCCATAAAATAGGGTTGCACACGGGCAAAGAACGTCAATTTTCCTACCAATGCTGAACTGACGCCAATATTCACCAGGATGAGCGGTAACACACAGCACGAAGCGCCGACCAATGCGAACAACCCTGATACCGTCCCACTACCGGCTAATAGCGCACCGGTTTTTTTCTTCGCCAAGATTTCTTTTTTCTCTTGCATGGGTGTATTCTAATATCTGTAGCCACTACAGGTGCAAGCGAAATGATGCGGTACGATATTACAATCGGTAAATTAAGCGCTGAGACTGGCGTGAATATCGAGACAATTCGATATTATGAAAAAATCGGCCTGATGCCGAAACCCGGACGCACGGATGGCGGGCATCGTATTTATACGCCCGTGGAAATGAAGAGGTTGCGGTTTATTCGTCGTGGGCGAGATCTTGGATTTCCCCTGGACGATGTGCGCTCGCTTTTAGGCCTGGAAGATGAGCCGCCATCTTGTGCTGAGGTTCATACAATTACGGTTCGGCATCTTGAAACTGTAAAAGCAAAAATCAGTGATTTAAAAAAACTCGAACGGCAGTTGGCAAAAATCGCTAAGGAGTGTGGCAAGGGGGACGATTTCAAATGCCCCGTAATCGATGCCTTATCGGCGTAATAGTCACCATGCGGTTGGTCTTTTGTTCCGGGTCAAATCTGAACTTTAAAGATCGGGCAGCGTCTCGGCGTCAACCACGCCTGCGGGGGCGGCGAGTTCCAAAATGACATTGACGGACGCGCCGCCGGGTTTGACGCCGAAGCGTTGTGCTTTGTAGCCGGCTTTGGCCACCGTCACTTTGCGGTGACCGTCGAGCTTGACGGTGCAGGGGGTCTTGCATGATCCGTAGCCGTCGATGGTGACGGTCGCGCCGGAGGGTGTTGATTTAAAGCTCCGCATACCGCCGGATGTGGCAAAGCACCCGTTCAGAAAAAACACTGTCGCCAAAATCAGAATTATACGCATGACGCCTCTTTCCATCCGAATTATTTCTGCGCATTCGCCATGGCGGTGAATGCATTGTCGATATCGTTCTTCAAATCGTCAATATCTTCAAGCCCCGCATGAAAACGCAGTACTGGCCCGTCGGCCTCCCAAGTTGTTGCGCTGCGATAGCGCTCAGGATGGGTATGAACGCAAAGACTTTCAAAACCGCCCCAGGAAAAGCCGATGCCGAAGAGTTTCAACGCATTGAAGAAAATTTTGATTTCGGCGAGCGGTGTGGGTTTTAACACCACGCCAAAAAGCCCGGACGAGCCGGTATAATCGCGTTTCCAGACCCCATGACCGGGACAGGATTTGAACGCCGGATGAATGATCTGTCCAACCTCTTCGCGCTTTGAAAGCCACTTCGCCAGCGCCAGCGCATTTTCCTCATGCCGCTGCAATCGCGTAGAAAGCGTACGCAGGCCGCGCAGGGCAAGATACGCATCATCGGCCGACACATTCGATCCGAGCTGCAACAGCGCGTAATAGATTTTCTTCGCTATGCGTTCATCTGCGGAAGTTATCGTGCCGATCAGACAGTCGGCGTGACCGACAATATATTTGGTCGCCGCCTGAACGCTGACATCGGCGCCGAGCGCAATGGGTTTACAAAAATAACCGCCGCTCCAGGTGTTATCTACGATAAGAACCGCGCCGCCAGCATGGGCTGCGGTCGCAAGCATCGGAATGTCCTGCACCTCAAAGGTCAAAGAGCCGGGCGATTCCGCGAAGATAACTTTGGTATTAGGTTGCATCAGTGCGGCAATATCTTCGCGCGTCGCCATCGGGTCATAATAGGTTGTTTCAACGCCAAACCGTTTGAGGAAATTATCGCAAAATTTGCGGGTCGGATCGTAAGCCGCATCGGTCATCAAAACATGATCGCCGGCAGAGATGAACGCCAACAGCGCAGCGTTGCAGGCCTGCAGGCCGGAGGGCGCGAGCCGGGTTTCAAAGCCGCCCTCAAGCGCGGTGATCGCTTCTTCAAACGCACGATGGGAGGAGGTGCCGAGGCGGCCGTAATTTATCGTCCGCGCGCCTTCAAGATAATCATCATAGGTCGGAAACAGGATTGTCGAGGCGCGCTCAACCGGCATATTGACCGGATGCGCGTGACGCTGGTGCGGGCGTCCGGCGGCGATTAGTTTGGTGTTGTCTTTCATCGGTAATTCCGTAATGCGGCCCACCATCGTCTATCAAGCGGCTCGGCGCCTGGCAAATATTTGCGCGTTAGTGGGGCGTTTGCGGCCTGTCCATCAGTTCCACCACGCCCTCGCGGCGGTCATAGACCCGAAAGCCCATTTTCTGATACAGCGGCAAGGCGGCGGAATGGTCGAGCGAGCAGGTCTCAAGACAAAGCCGCTCAGGACCATGGGACCAGGCAAGGTCGATGATATTGGTCAAAAAATAGCGGCCGAGCTTGGCGCCGGTCTGGTCTGGCGCCAGCCCAAAAAATTTCAGGTAATGAGTTTTGGCGTCGCGCCCGTCGACCTCCGCGAAACCGCCGGGTGCGCCGTTCACATAGAGAATATATACGTATACAGAAGGGTCGTGAATAATCAGCGTCAGCGCTGCATCATCAATCCGGCGCCGGCTCACCCAATGGCAGGCATCGCCTACCAGCCGATAGATATAGCGGTAGAAATGGAGCGGCGGCTTTTCAGCGCGTAATATCGCGACCTTGCCATGCGGGGTGATCGGGGTCGGCAATATCGGGCGCGCGGTTTGCTCAAGATAGGTGATCGTCACATCGACGCGCTCACCGTCACCCTTTTCCGGCGTTGACTGGAAAGTCTCGCTCGGCATTTCTTTCATCTCCCCAATGCATCCATGAACCATCATAAAGACTGTGACGGCGATGACCGATAGTTTCAAGGGCGAGCGACAACACTGCCGCTGTTATGCCGGAGCCGCAGGTGGTGATTATCGGCTGTTTGAGATCCGTGCCGGCGCCGCTGAAGAGTACAGAGAGTTCATCAGCCGCGCGCATGGTTGCGTCGCTATTGAGAAGCGCGCCAAAGGGGAGGTTATGAGCGCCGGGCATATGTCCGGAACGCAGGCCCTGGCGTGGCTCCGGGGCGTCGCCAAAAAAGCGCGCAGCGGGGCGGGCGTCAACGACTGTGGATGTCTCGCTATCCAACGCCGCACGAATGTCATTGGCGCCGCTGACCCTGTGCGACTGCGGATCGGCTTTATAAGTTGCCGGCGCAATCGCGGGTTTGTCGCCGGTGATGCTCCCTCCGTCGTCGCGCCATTTCGGCAAGCCGCCATCCAGCACGACAACCGCTGAGTGGCCCATGGCCCGAAACGTCCACCACACCCGCGCGGCGGAGAAAAGCCCCTGATCGTCATAGACGACCAGCCGATCGTTATGGCTCAACCCCAAAGCGCCCGCAGCGGCCTCGAATTCAACCGGCTTCGGCAGCATGTGGGGCAGGGTGCTGGACTGGTCAGCGATGGCGTCAATATCGAAAAACACCGCGCCTTTGATATGGCGCTCATCATAGTCCGCACGAGCCGGCGGGGCGCCAGGCATGCGCCACGATGCGTCGATGATTTTTATGTCCGGCGCGCCTAAATTTTCCGCCAGCCAAGATGTTGATACGAGGGGGCCAAATTCAGGCATTTCATTTCACCGGGTTAAATCATCCAGGGCGGCGGCGGCAGGTCCTTGGTGCGAAGGAATTCAGGATTGTAGAGTTTCGATGCATAGCGGTTTCCATAATCGCACAGCATTGTAACGATGGTGTGTCCGGGGCCAAGCTCGCGCGCAAGATTGACAGCGCCGACAATATTGATGCCGCTTGATCCACCAAGACAAAGCCCTTCTTCGAGGGTTAGCTGGTAGAGCGCCTCCAGCGCGTCACGGTCATGGATGCGGTAGGCGTCATCGAACGCCATGCCTTCCATATTGCTGGTGACGCGGCCCTGACCAATGCCTTCGGTGATGGAACCGCCTTCGGTTTCCAAGACGCCGTTTTTGACCCAACTGAAAATCTTCGAGCCGCCGGGATCGGCAACGACGCATTTGATATTGGGCTCACGCTCTTTCAGTGCCGTCGTTACACCGGCAATCGTTCCGCCGGAACCGACGGCGCAAGTGAAGCCGTCGATCTTACCATCTGTCTGTTCCCATATCTCCGGCCCGGTGGTGCGATAGTGGATGTCGCGGTTTGCGGTGTTGTCGAATTGGTTCGCCCACAGAGCGCCGTTGGTTTCACTCTCGTTCAGCTCTTTGGCGAGCCGGCTGGAATAATGAATGTAGTTATCGGGGTTCGCATAAGGAACCGCATCGACCTCAATCAGCTCCGCGCCGAGAAGGCGGATCGCGTCTTTTTTCTCCTGGCTTTGACTGCGCGGCACGACGATCTTGACTTTATAGCCAAGAATGGCGCCGACCATGGCGAGGCCGACCCCGGTATTGCCGGCGGTGCCCTCGACGATGACGCCGCCCGGACGCAGCGCACCGGAAGCTTCCGCATCGCGGATGATGCCTAGCGCGGTGCGGTCTTTAACCGATTGCCCGGGGTTCAAAAATTCCGCCTTGCCTAGAATAGTGCAGCCGGTCTCCTCTGATGCGCGCTTCAGCTTGATCAGCGGCGTATTGCCAATCAAATCAAGGGCGTTCTCGCTGAATTTCATGCATTTGCTCCGGTGGTCGGTAGTGCATATTGGTCTCGGCAGGGCCGGGTTATCTCGGCATATGGCCATCGCGGGCGCGAATTCCACCCGCAATGGTTTGAGCGGCGCATCATGCCCGCTTCGGCGCACGATCTCGATGCAAAATTTCTAATCGATTGTGAAGGCAAGGTAATAGATGAGTGCGACAGCGAAGGGATACGCCGCCATGGCGGCGCCTGACCGTCCAGGTAAACGGTCCGTGTAAGTCACAATCTCGTGTGCGGCTATTCTGTGGCCTTGGCCTTGTTCCAAAGGGCTTCCATCTCATTGAGGCTAACCGCATCCATGTTATTGCCCGCAGCCGACACTTCACGTTCGATAAATTGAAACCGGCGGATAAATTTCTCGTTGCTCCGTCGCAGCGCAGCTTCGGGATCGACTTTCAAATGCCGCGACAAATTTGCGAGGACAAACAAAAGATCGCCGAACTCGTCTTCGATGGCGTTCGGATCACGGCTATCCATCGCCTCAGTAAGCTCGCGGGTCTCCTCGACAATTTTGTTCAGCACATCGCCCGCATCGGTCCAGTCAAAGCCGACGCGCGCGGCGCGCTTTTGCAGCTTCACCGCGCGGGTGAGGCCGGCATGGCCGACCGGCACGTCGTCGAGCAGGCTGTCATAGCCTTTGGCGCTGCGTTCTTCGGCTTTTTGCTGTTCCCAGGCGTCGGTTTGCTCGTCCGCGCTACGCAAATCCGCTTCGGCGAAAATATGTGGGTGGCGGCGGATCATCTTGTCGGTAATCGCCTCAACGACATCGCCAAAATCGAACAAGCCGCCTTCCTCGGCCATTTGCGCGTGAAAGACCGCCTGAAACAGCAGATCGCCAAGCTCTTCTTTGAGCGCCGCCATATCCTCGCGCCCAATCGCGTCGGCGACCTCATAAGCCTCTTCGATCGTATAGGGCGCAATGGTTTTGAAGCTCTGCTCAATATCCCACGGGCAGCCGCCTTGGGGATTGCGGAGCTGCGCCATGACCGCCAGCAGTGCGTCGATGTTGCGGGTATCGGATGGCTTGCCTTGGCTCATGTTTCACTCGTCATTTTGGTTTTATCTGCTGGATTTTAGAAAAATTCACTCCGCCTGCGTTATCGCTACCGGTTGCGGCTGAAAGACAGAATGTAGCGCAAAAGGGGCATTTGCTAGCGGCGGTGTTGGGTGTATGGCTGGACTTGGAACCTAAACGAAATAGGGCGGGGCGCAAATCCTTGCCGCAGCGGGCGCGTTTAAAGGAGCAGACCGAAATGCCGATTAAGGAAGTTAAACATATCTGGCGCAATGGCGCGATGATCCCTTGGGCAGAAGCAACGACCCATGTGCTCACCCACGGCCTGCATTACGGCTCGGCGGTATTTGAAGGCATGCGCGCCTATGACACCAAGCACAAAGGCGTGTGCGTGTTCCGCAACCGTGAGCATATTGAGCGGCTGATATTTTCAGCGCGGGTCTACCGGATCGGTATTGACCATAGCGTCGAGACACTGATGCAGGCGTGCCGTGATATCGTTCGCGAGAACGGCCTCGCCGGCGCCTATATTCGCCCGCTTGCCTATCTTGGCTATGGTGAAATGGGCCCGGCCTCGACCGCGGTGAAATCGGAAATCATCATCGCAGCATTTCCCTGGGGCGCCTATCTTGGCGAGGAGGGGATGAAGAACGGTGTTGAAGTGGCGATCTCTAGCTGGCGGCGCATGGCGCCGGGCACGGTGCCGGCAGGCGTTAAAGCTGCGGGCAACTACCTTTCAAGCCGACTTATCAGCATGGAAGCCAAAGACCGCGGCTTTGAAGAAGGCATCGGCCTTTCCCATGACGGCGCGGTCAGCGAAGGGGCGGGGGAGAACCTGTTCGTTGTTTACAAAGGTCGGCTTCATACGCCGCCAGCCTCGTCTTCGATCCTCTCGGGCATCACCCGCGACACCATCATCACGCTGGCGGGCAAGCTTGGCATCGAAGTCGTCGAGCAGGCCTTCCCGCGCGAATTCTTATACAGCGCCGATGAGATTTTCATGACCGGCACGGCGGCGGAAGTCACGCCCGTACGCTCCGTCGACAAGCTGGAGATCAACAATCTGGACTTTCCGATCACAAGGCAAATCCAGAGCGCCTTCTTCGGTCTGTTTAACGGCGAGACCGAAGACGAATGGGGCTGGCTCGACCCGGTGGGTTAAGCCTTACTCTTCTAACTCAAGCGCATCGACGACCTCTTTTTCATGTCATTGCCGGACTTGTTCCGGCAATCCAGGGCTGCAAATAGCTGACACTTTCTGGATCACCGGGACAAGCCCGGTGATGACAACCCTAATAATGCGTACTTTTTGAGTTAGCGCTTAGACATCACTCATCCAGATCAAGCGCGTCAGCCATGACGTGAAAAATGTAATTCTGCTCGAACACGCCGCTAATCAGATGCGCATTCGGCCCGGAGGCATAGACCGGCACGTCCTGACCGCCATGGGTTTCCCCGCCGGTCGGGATCAGGGCCTGTGGGCGGTAGCGCGGATTGTCGAGTTCTTCTTGGGTCGGGACGGGCCTTCCGTCAGATAAATCGACACCGTTGGTAAAAACAGAACCGGGGCCATTGGCATAAACAAGCGTCGTGTACGGCTTATCGTCCCCGGCTGCATTCATTGGTTCATAAACGCCATCATCGTTTTTGCCTGCGGCGAGCCCTAAAATATCGTTGCCTTTCGCGGGGTAACCTTGAAACGCCAATGTATGACCGTGGTCGGCAGTGACGATAATCAGCGTATCCTTTTCGCTGGTCATCGCGCGTGCGCGCGCAACGGCTTTAGCGTATTCTTGTGTTTCGGTGAGCGCACCGCGCGCACTGCCGAAATGGTGTGCGTGATCGATGCGTCCGGCCTCCACCATCAAGAAGAAACCATCTTCATTACGTGACAAAACCTCAATTGCTTTTTCCGTCATGTCGGTAAGCGAGGGCTCACCGGCTTCATCTTCCGCACGTTCCATTTCAATTTTAAGGTGCGAGGGCTCAAACAAACCAAGGAGTTTCGATGAGCTTGGCGTGGCGTCGAGGTCATCCTTGTTCCAAACATATTTATGGTTGTCAGATTTCTCTACCCATTCCGCTGTTAAGTCGCGCCCATCCGCGCGCCGGCCAGGATTGCCGGTTTCCGGATCCGCCGAGGTTGAGGGCAAAAATCTCCGTCGCCCTCCGCCGAGAGCAACATCAATTCCATCCCCATACGGAAAATCGATGAGCTGTTGAGCGATATCTTTACAGCCCGCCTCCTTGGCGGCTTCCGGCAATGCGCTATCATCGGCCCAGTCCCGATCCGGCGAGTGGGCGTAAACTGCGCCAGGGGTTGCGTGCGTGATTGCTGCTGTTGAAACGACGCCGACGGAAAAACCGGCGCGCTTGGCGATCTCTGCGAGCGTCGGAACAACCGCATTGAGCGCCGCCGCACAATCGCCGCGCGGCGCGTCGGCGCTGATCGACAGAACGCCTGACCGGGTTTTCACGCCGGTCAACATTGCCGACGCTGTGCCGGCTGAATCTGCAACCTGATAATCGGTGGTATAGGTTTTGGAATAGGCGACGTAGGGAAACTTCTCGAACGCCAGCAGATTTTCCTCGCCGTCCTCGCCGCGAGACTGACCATCGAATATCCGGGCGGCGGCGACCGTTGTCGGGTCCATGCCGTCGCCGATAAACAAAATTACGTTTTTGGCGGTTTTGTCGTTTCGTTTTTGCGCTTTGCGCGCCGCCAGCGCGGCTTGGCCGTCCTCATACCAGGCGTTTGATGAAACGGCTGAGCCAGCGCTTTCAGGGTCAGCAGCACCCGCAGACGCACATCCGATGGCGCTGAGGGCGCAACCCGCCAGCGGTAAAACAAGGGTCAATTTCACGTAATTTCCTCCACAACGACAAAGGGCTGTTCTACAGCCTATGCGATTCCAGGCAAACCGTGACAGAATGGCGTTACGGGCAATTAATTTGGGAGCATTAGGCCGTTATGGGGAAGCTATTTACCGGAATTGGCGTGATTGCCGTCGTGCTTTTGTTTGGCGCCGCGCTCTACCTCAAAACTCCTGCGCCGGCGGCTTTTGACCGGGAAGGCGCGATCGCGGCAGCCGTCGCCTATGACGCGCGCGTCATCCGCGACCGTTTTGGTGTTCCTCATGTTTATGGCAAGCGCGACGCCGACGTCGCCTTTGGGCTTGCCTATGCCCATGCGGAAGATGACTGGGCGACGATTGAAGAAGTGGTCTTCTTCTCGCGCGGTACGCTCGCCCAACGCAAAGGCGAGGATGCAGCGATCCCAG
>JAJFFY010000050.1 GCA_021776415.1 Hyphococcus sp. | reverse complement strand
CCGCAAACGCCTGCGCGTCTTTGGCATAAGCAGAGAACGCATTTGCATTCATCGCCATGGCCTGAAACGCTTGCGGATGACGCGCGAGTGCGGCGAAGGCTTGCGGATGCGCCGCCATGGCCTGAAATGCTTGCGGCTGTGTCGCCATCGCCTGAAATGCATCGGCGTTACCCGCCAGAGCGTTGAAGGCTTCCGCGCTCATGCCTTGTGCGCTTGTGGCTTCAGCATTCCCGGCAAGAGCTTGAAACGCCTGCGCATCGGCCGCCAATGCGGCAAGGGCTTGCGGGTGGCGCGCTAATGCAGCAAATGCTTCTGGCGCTTGCGCCATTGCTTGAAGCGCATGCGGATGTTGCGCAAGCGCTGCAAAATTGGCGTCAGAGGCAAGCGCTCGGAACGATGGGTCACTCACCATCAGCTCAAAGGCGTCTGTCTGCATGATTTGAGCAACTTGCTCATCGCCCAGCGACACATCGGCTTCGCCAATTTGATCGCTTCTATAACGCTCGGCCGCAGCAATTGTTCCGGCCACGTCCTTTCCTTCAATTGGCGCATCTTTGGTTAGAAAATAAATGCCCGCCGCAGCAATAATAACGCCCCCGGCAACTAAAATGGTTTTAGAATTCTTAGTAAAAGATATTACCACGTCGCTGTCCTTTCATGTCTCCCCGTAAAGGTACTCGGCACTGAATTATTTGTAGGGGTCCCTTTTCAGATTGTAATCCAAAACGACCGCAAAGGAAATTTACTTCTGTATCAGGAATTTATTTAAATAAACCAGCGGCTTAAGAAATGCGTGGCGGCGCCCCAATGAACCGCTGCCCTGCTTAGATCGCCGGCTGGGGAGTTCCGAGCTGTCCTGACCGATGAGTTAATTCTGCGATATTCATGGCCCAACAATGGGTAGCGCTTCAGCACCAAGAGCCCCGCTTTAGGGGCATGCGTTTTCAGAGAAAGATAAATAGATTTACGGGAATACTTCCCTGTACTTTGCATCAATTTTGGCAGCGTGAATCTGAAATAAAAATGCTCGATTTGTCTCCAGAAAGCATGCCTGATGGCGCTTATTTTTGTGGGCCCATTTTGTGGGTCCAGAATATAGGCCAATAATAAGGGCCGCCTATCGCTTTGGTATTATTGATATAATTTATATTTGTGGCGCCATAGGTGACTTGAAAGTCAGACCTAATCCATTGAACTAAATTAATATTTCTAATCTCATTAAATTCCGCGCCCCCAAATATACCCCCAGCTGATCAATATTGAAGACGAAAACGGCGCTCTCGGTAAACCTCATTATCAGGGCAGAAACATAACATCGCCTGCGCAACTTGCTCAACTATGTTGAACTACTGCTTTCCATGCGGAGGCGGCGGCTGTTTGGATGCATGTATCCGCACTCTCTCGGCCTCATATGGCCTTTGCTGGCATAGGCTTTTTACCCCGCAACTTTTGCACACTTGCCATCCAGGCAAGCTTGCCCACCTTGGGTAGCACATCAATCTTCGTATAATATCACAGGCTTTGTGAGGCGGCGCTATGGGGCCACGATACAAACGATCCGCCCGCTTTGGGAAAGCGGGCGGATCAGCTGCGATCAAAGTCAGGCTGAGGTCTAAGTCGACCTGGCTATTTCGTTCGCAGCCATCCAAACCTCTACCAATAGCCAGTGTCTTTAAAACCTTATGCCCAATCTGGCTGCGGCCAAGTTTTGCGTATAGTCGGCCGATGCGAGGTTTGACGTAAAGTCGGAATATTCATATTCCACTGCGGTATAGACGTGGTCCGTCACAGGAATTTCTAATTCTGCCTGAAACCGGTGACGGCTATCGTCTCTAATCACGCCGATGGACGGTGTTATGGATGCGTAGTCACGGGACTCATAGCGCCATCCCAGTTTCAATTTTGCCTTACGCTTACCCATCGGAAAACGCTTTGATATGCGTGCTTTAATGTTGTGGGATTGGAAATCGAACTCAGGGTCCGTGGCGTCCTCATCTTCATATTTATAACCAACAACAAAATATGTGTTCACACCATCCACAAAGAAGTAAACATCGGCGCCGCCCGCATGAATGGTTGAATCGCGGTCTACTCTGTTTTCAAAGTCCTTGTCTGTGTATGTATAATCAGCGCGAACAAAAACTTTCTTGCCGAAAAATTTTGAAGCATATGGCGAAAACTGCTGCATCTGCAAAAAGCCAGCGCCGCCAAGTCGCGTATAAATAAACCTGTACGCCGCACCGAGATCGAATTCTCCAAAATCATGCGATAGCCCAGCAGAGGCAAAATGCGACTGGATATCGAAAGTTGTAAATTCATCATGCAGACTTTGTGAAAAACTGTAGCTGAGATTTAGCTCAGTGTCTTCACCGAGTTCAGTTTCATATTCGAGATCTGCATCAATGACGGCGGAGAAATCATCTGCGCCCGTGCTGCTATCAATTTCGTTGACAGAAATATTGTCATCATATTCAGCGCCAACGCTAAGTTCAACACTGAATGGCGAGTCTGCGCGTTTTTTAGCACCTTCAGACTCAGCTAACGCTTGCGCTGAAACACTCGACAAGAGAGCGATGTAAATCAGACTAGCTTTGAACGGATCTTTCATGGTTTAGACCTCATTTTTTTTCGAGATTGTAAATTTTGAACGAATAGATGATGCGCGACGAGACATCTCTCGCCGCGCACATATTGTTGGTTATCCTTTGCCGCTATTGTCATCGGCCTCGTCTTCAGCCTCGTCTTCAGCATCATCCTCAGCTTCTTCTTTTGCTTCTTCTTCAGCGGCCTCTCTCGCTTCATCTTCAGCTTCTTTAGCCGCTTCTTTAGCCGCTTCTTTTGCTTCATCAGCGGCCTCTTTGGCGGCTTCTTCAGCTTCTTCAGCAGCTTCGTCAGCAGCTTCTTTAGCCGCTTCTTCAGCTTCGTCAGCGGCTTCCTTGGCGGCTTCTTCAGCTTCATCCGCAGCTTCCTTAGCTGCTTCTCTGGCTTCATCAGCGGCCTCTTCGGCAGCTTCTTCAGCTTCTTCAGCAGCTTCCTTGGCAGCTTCTTCAGCTTCTTCAGCGGCTTCCTCGGCAGCCTCTTCAGCTTCGTCAGCAGCTTCTTTGGCGGCTTCTTCAGCTTCGTCAGCGGCTTCCTTTGCCTCTTTTTCAGCTTCTCGGGCTTCCTTGCGGGCTTCTTTTTCAGCCTGCTTGGCCTCACGTCGTGCGGATTTTTCAGCATCTTTTGCAGCACGTTCTGCTTCGCGAGCCTCATCGCGAGCAGCGTCATCGCCGTCGTGACCCCGGCCCCGACCTCTTCCGCGTCCACGGCCGCGATGTTCACCATCGTCGTCATCTACCGATTCTCCGCGACGACCTCTGCCGCGGCCGCGACGATCATCATCGTCATCAGTATCTGCTGTGTCGTCGCGATCATCATCATCCGAGCCTGGCTGATCGTCATCAATAGTGCCGTCACCGCGGCGCTTGAGGCCATCGGGACCAATGTCATCGTCTATATCATCTTGACCCGGCTGGTCGTCATCAATGGTGCCGTCACCGCGGCGCTTGAGGCCATCTAATCCAATGTCATCGTCGCTTGGGTCGGCGCTCGATTGAAGCAGCATTGCTAATTGGAGACCGGTTGCGCCTGAAGCCGTATTGGCTGGGGCGGCGTTTGCCAGGCCAGACCAGCCTAGGACAGCCGCAATGGCTAAAGCAGAAGCATATATTTTCGCGGTACCCATACAAATTCTCCTATGGTGGGCGGTTCTTGATGGTGACGGCTCAAGGACGCGATATATTCCCAGAAGAATCTTTTTATTTTGTGAGCAGTTTGATTACAGTAAATAAAATGTAATATTGAGCAGCGAAATGAGTGCTGTGGCAGTTTTCTTCAGATACCCAGCATGACTATCTGCAAGGTCATTTCCGCCAGTAAAATGCTATAAATATGGGCAGTTTAATCGTCAATCGGCCTGATCAAGCCATTCCCATAAATAGGATCAAACCCTTTGCGACCAAGGTCAACCGCATTCGCCGTTAGGTCATTAAGTCGCACATCGCTGATATGCCCGTTCTCATCTGTGTAAAGAGACAATAGCGCGCTGACAAAGGGCGCGGCGATGGATGTGCCTGAGGATGCTGCAAACTCGCCATGATCCAATGCATGCTGAACATTAACGCCAGGGGCTGCAAAATCCACATGCTCACCACGGTTGGCGAGGCGGTATATCTTCATTTTCTTTGTGACCGCGGTGACGGCGATGACATTGTCATAGGCGGCCGGATAAAGCGGCGGCGCCGTTGGGCCGTCATTGCCAACGGCGGCGACAACAATTGTCCCTTTTTCGTAGGCATGATCGATGGCGCTTTTTAAAATCGCATTTTCCGGGCCTGTAAGGCTCATATTAACAACAGGCACGTTGTTTTTTGTCATCCAATCGAGTGCACGAACCAAACTCATCGTGGTTGCCGCTTCGGACCCGGTTGGAGAATTGAAAAACACGGATGCGGCGTAAATATCAGCCTTTGGCAGCAAGCCATGATATGTCTCGCTGTCACCGGCCAGGATAGATACGACAGTGGTCCCATGGGTTTCGGGTCGCGTATGTGCATAAGGCACAAAATCTCCGACCTGAATATTAGCATTCTTGAGCGTTCCGTGGGTTACATCCACATTCGTATCGATAATCCCAATTGAGCGCCCCTTACCGCCGTCAGCTTCCGGCATTTCAAATAAATCCGTCGGCACTGCGCCATGACGGCCTTTTCGGATTCGTTTCGATCCAGGCGTATAATGATGTTTGTAATAGATATGATTATAGTCGACCTCAGCGCCTAATGTTGCGTCCCGAACAATCGCCTCTGCTTCGTTAAGGCTGTAACCATCAGAGGCTTCTATGCGCGCGAGCACAAGATTAAGCCCATCCAGCTTTTCTATTTCTGTTGTAGAAAATCCTTGTGCTCTCAACTCTTCTAGAGCATCTGAAGGCGCTAGCATTAGCCATTCGCCGCGTTCTATCTCATTGCCGCTTTCGTCAAGGGCGACAGAGAATATTCTGTCGTTTAGTGATTGAGAAGATCCGCTATTGCCGGACCCCGAATTTGAAGATCCGGATTCCGAATTGTCCTCATCCTCATCATCTTCACCTTCGTCTTCGTCGCCCTCGTCATCACCATTTTCGGAGCCGGAATTTTCTTCATCGTCATCTTCGTCGTCGTCATCGTCGTCATTACTATTACCAGAGCCCGAATTCGTTGATCCAGATCCTGAATCGTCTTCCTGATCTTCATCTTCATCGTCGCTACTGTCTGAATTTGAAGATCCTGAACCAGACGATTCCTCATCGTCGCCCTCAAGCATTTCCTCTTCAGCGCTAATAGATAATAGTGTGATCGCTAAGGTCTCATCAGCCGATTCATGCGCAGCATCGCGACCCTCATCTGCAGCCTCTTTCGACAAATCATATTCTGCTTCGATCGCCTCCACATCAGCATTTGGCGCTGCCAATGCTTCATCACGGGCAAATTTGGCTGCGGCCCGCGCCGCATCTCGCTCCGCGTCTGCTGCAATGCGCACAGTGTCACGTTCCGCTTCCGCGAGAGCTTTAGCCTCATCAAAAATATCGCCTAAACTTTCGCTGGCATCACTTTGGTCGCCGACTTCCGAACTGATCTTATCATCAATCTCATCTTCGACATCACGATCACTCGCGTTCCCAGATCCACTATTGTCGTCGATCTTCGTGTCAATGTTATCGCTGACCTTGTTATCCACCCTATCTTCGACACCGCCTTCAACGTTGTCTTCAACACTATTCTCAACATCATCTTCAACATTGTCTTCGACATCATCTTCAACGCTATCCTCAACATCGTCTTCAACGCTGTCCTCGACGTCATCTTCAACGCTATCCTCAACATCGTCTTCAACGCTGTCCTCAACGTCGTCTTCGACGCTGTCCTCGACGCTATCTTCTACACTATCCTCAATATCGTCTTCGACACTGTCCTCAACGTCATCCTCAACACTATCCTCAATATCAGTTTCGACACTGTCTTCCAGTTCCTCTTCGATTCTCTCTTCAACATCATCTTCAATGTCGCCCTCGATATCGTCTTCTGGCGTGCCTTCACTGCCAGATCCTGACTTGGCCATCGCGGCGCCGGGCGAACCAGCGATTGGCAAGCCAATGACTGGAAACGCCGCCGCCAGGAAGCATAGGATATATAAAAATTGCCGGGGCATAAGTAACGGAACCGATCGTTTGTGTGTGGGGCGTCTATTACACAAGCTGAACATATCTCACCAAATTTAACCAATTGAGTCTATCATACGACATCGTAAAGGTGACGTTTCGAAAGCCGTGAAAATTCCCACATTTTAGGGAATAATTTCGAGACCCAGCACGTCAACAGGGTGAATGTCGATGAAAACGGACGCGTTGCGTCAAGGAATTGTCGAGCTATTGCCGCGGTTACGCCGATATGCGTATGCGCTTACGGGCGCTCGCGCTGACGCCGATGACTTACTACAGGCGACGGTTGAACGCATATTGAAGAAGGGTGCGCCCGATGATGTGAATTTGGGAAAATGGGCGTTTCGTGTGTGCAAAAATATCTGGATCGACGAGATACGGTCGCGAAAAGTACGGGTTGCGGCGGTCGAAAGCGGCAAGATTGGCGGCGAAGAAAAGGTCGATGGAGAACAAATGATGATGGATAAGATAGCCTTCAACGAAGTTAATAAAGCAATGGGTGAGTTGCCCGATGAGCAGCGCGCTGCATTATCACTCGTGGCGCTTGAGGGCTTTTCCTACGCAGAAGCAGCGCAGGCGCTGGGCGCGCCAATCGGCACCATCATGAGCCGTATCGCCAGGGCTCGCAAAGCACTGATTAAAACACTTGGCGCGAAGGGCGCCGGTATTGAAACTAATGCGGCTATTGGAGCCTAATCATGACGATTACGGACGCAAAACTCTCTGCTTATATCGATGGTGAATTGGCTGATAGTGAATTGGACATGATTAGCCAGGCGCTTCAACAAGATGCCATGCTTGCGAGAAGGGTTGAGCAACTAAAAAACTCTAACCATTTGATCGTCGCCGCCTATAGCGACATTGACAAGACGCCTATGCCACAGGCCGTGCTTGATATGCTTGAATCAACAGATACAGATGAGCGCCCAGAAAATATCGCGCTCTTTCCATTTCATCACCTGCCAAAAGCAGCGCAGCAGTGGGCGATGCCAATCGCTGCATCCATGATGCTTGTTGTTGGGCTTGGTTTGGGTATGCAAATCACGTCGAAAAGCACAACCATACAACGTGACAAGATTCTGGCTGCTGGCGTTATTGATAAAACCAGTCCTCTTCATCATGCGCTTGAGAAAGTCGCGAGCCTTGATACATATATTATCAATGCCACAAACGATGCCGCGATTACGCCGTCACTGACATTTATGTCCATAAATGACGATTATTGCCGGGAGTTCACAGTGACGCAGCACGAAATGACAAGCCGTGCAGTGGCCTGCCGCAAAACAACAACCTGGGAAATCCAGCTTGTCGCTCTTGTGCCTGCAAAAAATGTAAGCAGTGGCGGCTATTCTACCGCATCCGCTGGCTTCAACGCCCAATTTGATGAGTTTGTTGACGGCCTCATTTTAGATGAACCACTCGATGCTGATGAAGAACGCGCACTCCTCAACAAATGGTAGCGCTCAATTTAGGTCCAGATTTCTCACGGAATACTCAATTCGCAATAATCTTCATCGTTAATCGCACAGAAAAAATCCCGATGATGTTGCAAACCCGCGCAACGGAAAACTAACTGCCGTGAAACTGAAGCCCAGAAATTACCCTGCCGTACGACCCAGCGATTTTTCTTGAGGGTTGATGGCGCCCGGCCCTCCCTTGCCTGCTTTTCAGGATAATTGCACGCCAACCACTCAAAGGTCTGCTCACGTTCACGCAGCTGGTTTTCTCGCGTTCTCTTCTTTTCCGCGCCGGGGTCCAGCCCTTCTGCAATCATTTCCCGTGCGGATTCTCGCGCCTTCCTTGCTTTTGCAAGACTGAGGTCTGGATAACGTCCAACGACAGAAGCTTTTCCTTACCGAGATAACGATATTTGAGACGCCACAACTTCGAGCCTTTAGGGCTGATCAGAAGGTGGGGACCACCGCCATCCGAAAGCTTGTATGGCTTCTTCTTGGGCGGTGCGTTCTTGATTTGAAGAGCAGATAGCATTTTGGGGGTATCGCCAATTTGAGGAATCATGAATACCCCCAAATACCCCCAACCTTAAAGGACGTGTTTGGATGGCATAAGACGAAAAGTACACTTAGTGTATTGTTATTGCTTTGTTATTGGATGAGTGTGGATGTTAAAAAATTCTGCACTGGTGCGCATAGGTGACTCGAACACAGTATATATCGAAACTCTATTTGGTGCATAACCTTATGATATAGAACAATATTTTCAATTTCAAGCGTTCGAACAAAACAATATTTTGTGGCACCCTTTAGGGGTAATTTACGCACCTAAATGGATAACGCTCTTGGCGTTACTCTAAAGCACTATCGCCTGTCCAAATTCGGACACTTCCGAAGCAAATTAAAAATAAATCCAAAAAAATTTCGAGAATCACCAATTTTGCCGAGGCGTTTGTATAAATAGATATAAGAGCGTGTTTCGATCGGCTTCTAGATGTGCAGCTCAAAACCACAATTAAAAATATTAGATGCTAAACTACTTATCGATTTTAGACCTCAGCAAAAAGCTGAAGGTCTCACGAACAACATTATATAGGCTTCGACGCAATGGCACAGGCCCACCATATCTAAAGTGCGGTAGGCAAGTCCTTTACCGCGAACAAGATGTTTTTGAGTGGGCAACGCAACATACCGGTTATTCAATTGACAGATACCAGGGTTAACCATCCTGGGCATGCCAGCATAACAAACCAGTCTTGAGAGCAAGATTAGCTTTCATTCTCATGCTACAAGGAAAATTAATGACGACAACAAACGAAAAATCCTTTGAAGCTTGGATAAGAGAAATGAAGTTACAAAAGCGCCAGCAAAATCTTGAGAGCTTTGATAAATCAGCTGAAAACCCCGTGAGGGCGCGCAAAATAAAAGAAACAAAACGTTATAGAGGATTATGGAGGCAAAAGTTTGGAGCCGTGAAGGAAACGGGGCGAATATACAGCCAAAAAGATATTCAGCAATTTGTGAAGGCACGAAACTGGGTGACTCCAAAATGATTTAAAATATTTTTTTGAAAATATCGCTTAGCGAGTTCTATTTGTATAAATAAGTACAGTAAGTAATTTAAATAGGTTGTGAGTGCGACCCAAATCTGTCGAGGCAGCGAAGGTAACTTCGTCGAAATTGAGCCGGATTTCAGAAAGGGTGCCAAAAGAAAAACTTACACCAAAGCGTAAAAGAGCAGATAAGCGCGCATGCGTTTGAAGCACGATGGAGGCTCTGAGAAAAAGCCAACCTCCACCATTGAAGGGTCGTCACACCATAGCACCTTTAATGGTTCCGTTTGAATAAAGTGGAACATAAAACGAGACCGGCAAACCGCCGTTTCCCCTTTGGGGTTGTTCTTATGGTGTGTGATGGGGCTATACCATTCAGGTATTTTCGGAACACTTTTCCTGGCGGAAGGAAAAGTGTGTCCAAAACTACCCATTCAGACACCCAGATTCAATCATTTATAGAAAACGAATGAGCGAAGCGAATGAGATTACAGGAGCAAAGCGACTGTAATAATTCTAGTTCACATCAAGTAAATTGGATTTCAAAAAATTCTAACTTCACTTTGAAATCCAGACACACATAATAATAATATTTTTATAGATGCTATGATTCAGAAAATGTCCATTAAAAACTTGCTTCGCAAGTTTACGGCTAACGCCGTTTCTTTAGTTTTGATATCATTAATTGGATTAGAGTCATGTTGAAGATTTGGTTTTTAATAGGGACCTATATAGACCAGAATCAATTCTTATTAATCTACCGTTCGAATTACTCATTCACCTATCCAACGGGCTATGATTGGAAAATTCCAGCTTCAATTGGTCCAGGACATGTGAAGCACGTCACTCAATTATTGAGAAACATCATCACGCAATTTTGATACGTCATGCTTTGCGTCACCAATGATATTAGGCACGTGCTGATATATTTCAATCTCTTCAATTTCCTGTTTGAACTCATTAAACTCCGCATTAAAAATCGAAAGCCGCTTTTCCAAACGCGAGACTATTTTACGAAGCTCATGCATATCTTGAGTAGAACGGGTTTGCGCTTTGTCCAATTGCGACTTGACGATTGGTTTCTTGATTTCGATCCGCCACCTCACAATAACAATGCCAGATAAAAATCCAATCAGTAGAAGTATAATTTCCCGACTTGTAGCACTAGTCCAGAGTTGTTCAAAAATATCCATACCAAAATCTCCCAATCATGAATATCTTATTGTTGAAAATTAATTTACTTATGCCTTTTGATTCCTTCATTCAAAACGAGAGTCATGCTGTTGATGCTACGCTCAGTTTGTACCAAGGAAGTTATAGCGGATATCTCGAGCCTTCAATGCCTAATGTTTCGGGAAGCTGATCAACTTGGATTCTTTCAATCATAGACGATCGAGTTAATTTTGCTGATCACATTCTGAACTGAATGATGAGACGACAGAGTTGTTCGGGATTTCAATGCTACCTCGGGCATCGATAAATTCCAATCCAACCAATATCGGTAACTCTGCTGGGTTGAAAATGTCGGTTCCGATAACAATTGTGACTTCGTTTGGGTAGTCGCCAATCACGAATTCTGAAGAACGAATTTTACCTCGTGCGGTTCGAACTTGAACTCTAGTATATTCCATATACTCACCAATAAATTCATTCAGCTCCAGCTTCGTTTTAAAGGGCCTTCGAAGGCCAGACGCCCGAAGCGCTACAAGCTCAAGACGAATTGCCGGTGTTTGGAATAAGCTCACAGTACAAAATGCTCTAATATCAATTCTACCGTCACCTTCCTTCAGCTCGCCTTTTAGAATTAAGCGCTCATCTGAAAACGGATCAGGATTCTCAATTACATTCCAATCATTCTCGCCAACACTACGAAATCTATGTGCCAGATCCGATTCCGCATGTAGATCTGGGTCGCTTGCAGGTTTAACTGTTGCGATGTATTCGACCAAATAACGCCCGTTCACCCAGCCTGTCGCGCGCTCGTTTGTCACAAACTGCCAACCATTTTCAGCTTCGTCTAGAACGCGCACTTTCTCGCCTCGATGAAGCTCACCAACTATTGGCGCTTTGTGATCAGGCCTGCTCCGTACATTTAAAACGTCATTTGCAGCAACGTCTACCTGCATAAAGTCAGGCCCATCGGCTGTTGCTTTTGCTGAAACAGGTAAAATGAGGAGTGCGAACGCAATAGGAAAAGCAACCCAATACATCAGAACATAAAATCGTTCTTGCAATATTTTCCCTATGAAATTCAACAGTAAGCCCTAAGGAATGACGACCTGAAAATCGTTTCTTCCGTTATCTACGTACACTGTCCATCCGCCAATTTCAAAAGCCGATTTTGAGACCTCAAAAACAGAAGCATCATTGACTTGAATGCCCGGATTTATGTCAGAAAAAGCATTGGTATTGAGATCACGTTCTGTTGCATAACTTGAGCTTGCACCAATGTCTTGACTGTATTTTACGCCATGCGGATCACGTAGTTCAATGTCAGGAACACTAAATGCTCCTACGGGTTCGCGGGTTTCATTGCGGTAGGAAAAATTAACAACAACAAATATTCCACCGTCACCAGCCACTTCCTCGATAAAGCTTGAACCGACGCTTGATCGCGTTGAGACATTATTTATTGTGATGGAAAAGTCACCCGACCTAACGCTATCTCCAATAGAATAGATTGTCTCTGGTTTTGCAGGAGAACCTTTAGTGGCCCGGGTTGAACTATCGTCCGGGTCACCCAACAATGCAGTAGCTATGCCTAACCCGACAACACCAACGATTGCCCACATCACGATTTTTCCAACAATGCCTCCACGTTTTTGTCCGCAATGCGGGCACTTTTTAGCGCCGGAGGAAATCTCCTTACCGCATGTTTTGCATTCAACTATCTTAGCCATTACAGCCCCCTCCGAACAATCAACAGCATAAATGGAGAGATAAGAAACAACCTTTTCCCAACATATATCTCCCAAGTTGTTCTCTATATTTTCATCCAGTTAGCCAGGAAATATCCTAATATGGGATAATTCTAATATCGGATTAGCGCTTTGGCAAGTTTTACTTGTCGAAGCGCAAATATGCCGAAATCCATCTATTCAGAGCGCCATGAGCTGCTGTGTGAATTGCTGACTAATGCACGGTTGGAAGCAAATTTGACACAACAGACGGTAGCTGATCGGCTGGGACAGCCACAATCGTATATTGCTAAAATTGAGGGTGGTGAACGGCGTTTGGATGTCATCGAATTCATCGAGCTTTGTGAGCAGATTGAAACTGATCCTCAA
This sequence comes from Hyphococcus sp., assembly GCA_021776415.1. Lineage (GTDB taxonomy): Bacteria > Pseudomonadota > Alphaproteobacteria > Caulobacterales > Parvularculaceae > Hyphococcus. Next base: position 54,366 of record JAJFFY010000050.1, on the reverse strand, counting down.
AGAATATTAGCCGCCGTATCAAATGACGCTTAAAGGCATCCTCTGCTTACGGCATACCGCCCACAAAACCTCTAGCATTCTCATTTCTGACAAGTAAAAGCCGAGCGCCGCAATGACCAGAATGAGGGCGGCGGCATTTTAGCTCACGGGCAATTTCAGCCATGATTACATCCCGGTGATTGACTTTAAGGAGCAACTGGATCGGACTTTGTAAGCATGTGTGCAGGCATTTCATGCAGGTTGCCTCGATGGCTTGACTGTCATCTAGATCAACCAGATGCATGTCATCGAGCCAGCTCACCAGAAATCCTCCGCAGAAGGGATGCGCGTATAAGAAATCTCGCCGCCGGCATAACCGCCCGGCGGCGGCGCCCATGGCCCGACTGACAAAACACGTTTGCCGAATTTCTTATTTAGTCTGTCGATTGCATAGGTAAGGCGCTACCATCTCTGGCGCTCCACATCATCATTATTTTTCGATGAAATACTTTCTTTGGCTACCTACCCGGCGGGATAGTTTCCAGGCCAAATTGGAAAAAAATGGGAGCCAGGTCAATGAAATGAGCCCCCGTAATTAATAAAGGCAACCAGACCCAAAGGGCTGGCTGCCTTTAAAAGCATTTTGTGGACTATCCAAAAGGACATTGTCCTTGTTAACGGAAAGCCCGCCTTTTCCAGAGTGCTAAAATGCACTTTCATTTTATGCTTTTGACATACTTAAATCAAGGCTTAGTCTAGCTGTCATGGCTAGATGAGAGGCAATTATGGTTTGGCGCTTAGGCATTGATTTAGGTACAAATTCACTCGGCTGGGCAGCTCTTAAGCTCAAGGAAATTGATGGAGCCTGGGGTCCCGTCGGCCTTAAAGATAGCGGGGTTCGTATTTTTTCCGATGGGCGTAACCCCAAAGACAAGCAATCCAACGCTGTAAAACGCCGAGAGCCGCGCGGAGCCCGCAAGAACCGGGATCGTTATTTGCGTCGCCGGGCGCGGTTGATGCGTGAGTTGATAGAGTTTGGCCTGATGCCGAAGGATGAGGCCGCCCGCAAAGCGCTGGAAGGCGGCAAAGGCGTATCGCTGGCCGATACTGACCCATGGATATTGCGCGCCCGAGCGTTGGATGAAGAGATTTCACTACACCAATTGGGGCGCGCGATTTTTCATTTGCATCAACGCCGGGGCTTTAAATCTAACCGTAAAACCGACCGTGCCGATAGTGAAAGTGGTAAAGTCTATGAAGCAACACAGCGTACGAAGGAAGAGCTAAAAACAGAAAATGCCCGTACGTTAGGAGAGCTTTTTGGCCGCCGCCGATTGAAAGCTGCCTTACATAACCAGACAGCGAAAAAAGGCGAGCGCCAAGCGCAACCCCTAGCGCGGGTTCGAAAATCTGGTGAAGGCGCAAAATGGCAATATGACTATTACCCCACGCGCGAGCTTATTCTGGACGAGTTTGACGCTATCTGGGATATGCAAAAAACCCATCACCCTAAAGAATTGACGGACGCTGCGCGCACCCGCCTGCGCGACACCATAGAATGGCAACACCCACTTAAGTCACCGCCGGTTGGTAAATGCACGCTCATTCCGACCGAAGAACGCGCCGCTAAAGCCCTCCCATCGTCTCAAAGGTCGCGTATTTTTCAGGAAGTAAACGCATTGCGCATTGGTTATCCCGGTGAAGCGCAAAAACCACTCTCGAAAGAACAACGTGACAAAATTACCGAGCGCCTCCTTCGTCCGACGAATAAAACTGGCAAGGTAAGCTTCAAGCAAATTCGCTCGTTGCTGAAATTGTCGGACCGCACTGTTTTCAACACTGAAAGTGTCAAACGCCCCGACCTGCAAGGGGACGCAACGGCGGCTCGCCTGATGCAAAAAGATCGCTGGGGTGATAGCTGGTTTGACCTTGACCCTCAAACCCAGGATGAAATTATTGATCGTCTTATTAATGAGGAAAAAGAAGATGTACTTGTCGCCTATCTGCGAGATGTTCACAAACTTGATGCAGACCAGGCTTTTCGCGTCGCCGATTGTCCGCTTGTCTCCGGATATGGCAGCCTGAGTAAGCTAGCCCTGGATAAAATCCAGCCATACCTTGAAGCAGACGTTACAATTTATTCTGAGGCCGTTATTTTGGCCGGGTTTTCCAGTCACAGCAATTTTGAAACCGGCGAAGTTTTTGATAAAGCCTTGCCTTATTACGGTTATATCCTTGAACGCCATGTTGCATTTGGAACAGGCGAACCCAAGGACCTAGACGAAACACGCTACGGTAAAATCGCCAACCCGACCGTCCATGTAGCGCTCAATCAAATTCGTTCTGTCGTCAATGATTTGCTCAAACGATTTGGCCCTCCGGAACAGATTGTGATTGAACTGGCGCGTTCTCTTCCTTTGTCGGCGAAAGGAAAAGGCGATCTGGAGAAGCGCCACAAGCAAAACCAGGACGCGAATGAAAACCGGCGCAAAATGCTGCTAGAGCGCAGCATTGCAGATAACTATCAAAACCGGATGCGCTTACGATTATATGAGGACCTGGAAGCGCTGGGTAAGCGCTGCGTATTTACCGGAGAACATATTCCGCTTTCCGACTTGTTCACCGACAAGGTGGAGGTTGAACATATCCTGCCGTTCTCGCGCACCTTTGATGACAGTTACTCTAACAAAACACTGTCTATGCGCCAGGCCAATCGTGACAAAGGGAATCAAACGCCCTTCGAAGCTTTTGGACACTCTCCAGACAGCTACAATTGGGAAGAAATCTCAAAGCGCGCAGCGGAGCTCCCCGACAATAAAACCTGGCGCTTTGGGCCGGACGCCATGGAGCGCTACGAAAAAGAGGAAGGCGGATTTCTGGCCCGCCAACTGACTGATACGCAGTATATTTCACGCCTTGCAAAGGGCTATCTGAGTGCGGTTTATCCAGGCGGAAAAGCCAGCAATGTCTGGGTTATTCCCGGAAGGCTAACGGCTGATCTGCGCTGGCAGTGGGGACTCGATAGTGTTTTACACGGCCATAACGAAGAGATTTCCGAGGCGCAAAAGAAAAACCGTCACGACCACCGCCATCATGCGATTGACGCCATTGTTGTGGCTTGCACGGACATTGGAATGCTTCAGGGGGCCGCCAAGCAAGCCAAGAAAAATGAAGAAAAGTTCGATGAACGATTAATGGCTGGAGTTGCTGAGCCGTGGGGCGGGTTTCGCGATGACGTTGCAACGTCTGTTCGGGATATTATCGTCAGCCATAAACCAGATCACGGGATCCAGGATGCCATGCACAATGATACCGCTTACGGCATCACCAAAGGCGAAGAGGGCGAGCCTGACAAGCGGGGAGTGAGAACCGTAGTCACTCGTAAACCGCTTGATAGCGATAGCTTTAAGGCGTCAAAAGACCTAGAAAAAATTCGTGATGAACCAATCAAGAAAGCCCTGCTAGAGGTAACTCAAGGATTGTCGGGCAAAGACTTTAAGGCCGCCTTGCTGATGGAGGCCAAGGCGATGACGCCGCCTGTTTACAAAGTACGCATCGAAGAAAAATTGAGCGTCATTCCGTTTAAAGATAAATCAGGCAAGGAATACAAAACCTATAAGGGAGACGGAAATTATTGTTATGATATTTGGCCAAATGAAAGTGGCAAATGGGCCGGAGAAGTTATTTCGACCTATGAAGCATATCAGCTTAAAAAAGCACGAAAAAATGTTGCATGGTGGCGTAGCCTGAAAGGCCGTGAGGGGCAGACGCTAGTTATGCGCTTGCGTAAAGACGACTATGTGCAAATAGACCATGAAGGTCACACGAAAATCGTTCAGGTGTATAAATTCTCAACCGGAATGATTTTGATGTCTGAGCATTTTGAAGCCAATGCTTCCGCACGCATTAGAGAAAAAGCGCTAAAAGCCATACAAATGGCTCCAGGTTCTCTCCAAAAAGCCAATGCCAGAAGCGTTACCGTAAGCCCATCGGGTGTGTTGAAAGTATACTAAGAACATAACGGCGTAAAACTTGCGTTTCCCTGTGTTAAGCTACTCATGGGGAAGTAAATGCAAAACCGTGTAGTGGAGATCACATCTGATGGTGCGCATATAAGCGTGTCTCGCGGGTTTTTAGCGGTTAAGATTAATGGCGAGAAAGCGGGGCAGGTCGCCATAGACGATATGGCCGCGCTCATCATTCGCGGTCATGGCGCAAGCCTGTCGGTCAATATCTGCACGCGCCTGTCCGAGGCGAATGTTCCGATTGTCATTTGCGGCGCGAACCAATCACCTGCGTCGGTTATTTGGCCTGTCTCAGGACATTTTTCTCAAGGTTTGCGGATGCAAGCCCAGGCGGTTTCCAACAAACCCCTATTAAAACGGCTATGGGCGCAACTGATTAAGGCCAAGATTGGCGCGCAAGCGGATGTTCTTGAAACCTGTAACTTGGATTGTGACGATCTGCGCGCCATGGCGCTCCGGGTAAAATCCGGCGATAGCGAAAATCTGGAGGCGCAAGCCGCCCGGCGATACTGGCCACGTTTGATGGGCGATGATTTCAAGCGCGACAGAGATCAAGATGGGGTCAATGCGGCCTTGAATTACGGCTATACGATTCTGCGCGCGGCTACCGCACGATCCATTCTGGCAGCGGGCCTACACCCTTCGTTGTCATTGCAACATCAAAGTCGCGGTGATGCTTTGCGGCTTGCGGATGACCTTATGGAGTTATTTCGTCCGTGGGTAGACCATAAAGTCCGTACCCTGGCTAATGAGCTGGATTCCTCGGAAAAATTTGACCTCGATCAAGATCGCAAAGCTATTCTTGTGGGCGTTCTAACACTTGATCTCCAAGGACCACAGGGCGCTAGCCCAATGCAAATTTGCATGGATGGGATGGCACAGTCGCTTGCACAGGTTTTTTTAGGTGAGCGCAAAGCCCTGGATTTGCCCGGCCCGCCACTTCCTCTCATGCGAACTCAGTCAGGATAGCGCTGATGTCGCGGCAAGCTCTATCGCATTTCAGCGGGTATAAATTTATGTGGGTTATGGTCTTATTCGACTTGCCAACGACATCGCCACAGGAACGGCGTGAATATACCCAGTTTCGCAGTTTCTTGCTCGATAACGGTTTTGAGATGGCGCAATATTCCGTTTATGTGAAACACACAAATGGCAAAGACGCGGTACAAGCGATTACCCGCAAAGTTGAGGCCGCGATGCCCCCCGAAGGAAAAGTCGATATTTTACAATTCACTGACAAGCAATATGAGAATATAGTATGTTTACGGGGAAGGCGGCGCGGCGAATCGCCAAAAAATCCCAAACAATTGGTGATGTTTTGATGAAACAAAGGGTGTTTTCGATCCTAAAACTCAAAAACACCCTTTTATTTCAGCATATTAGCAGGCAGCTGGTTTAGCACTCTGGAAAAGACGAGCCAACCGCAACGATAACGGCATAGACCTGCTCAAGCAATTCGGTTTAGCACTCTGGAAAAGACGAGCCAACCGCAACATAGGCGTCCTCCATCACCACGATGACCTCGGTTTAGCACTCTGGAAAAGACGAGCCAACCGCAACCAATAACTAGGGCCAGCCGAGCTGCGCATTGGTTTAGCACTCTGGAAAAGACGAGCCAACCGCAACTAAAAATAACCGTGAACGCGAGCGCGGACAGGTTTAGCACTCTGGAAAAGACGAGCCAACCGCAACGCCAACGAAAGAAGAGGCGCGGGGGATCGGGGTTTAGCACTCTGGAAAAGACGAGCCAACCGCAACGCGGGGACAGACGCACCCCGCCGGCTCCATGGTTTAGCACTCTGGAAAAGACGAGCCAACCGCAACTAGCACCACTCGCGATCACTTCAGGTCTTGGGTTTAGCACTCTGGAAAAGACGAGCCAACCGCAACGCGCCGATAAAGCATCAACAGGATCTGCGCGGTTTAGCACTCTGGAAAAGACGAGCCAACCGCAACGCAAAGTGACCGGGCTCCTATGCAGCTTTTGGTTTAGCACTCTGGAAAAGACGAGCCAACCGCAACTCATCCATCTTGGCTTGCATGCCAGCCTTGGGTTTAGCACTCTGGAAAAGACGAGCCAACCGCAACGCTAAACGACGAAGAAACTGAAAGGCAAGGGGTTTAGCACTCTGGAAAAGACGAGCCAACCGCAACCAACGAACCAGCAACCCGAGTCTGAAAGGGGGTTTAGCACTCTGGAAAAGACGAGCCAACCGCAACGCTTTCGACCTTCGGAAAAGTCAACATTCAGGTTTAGCACTCTGGAAAAGACGAGCCAACCGCAACGATATTTAATACATATGTCTATAGATAGCAGGTTTAGCACTCTGGAAAAGACGAGCCAACCGCAACACGGTGCGCGAGCTTAATTCAGAAATATGGGGTTTAGCACTCTGGAAAAGACGAGCCAACCGCAACTGCAATATCCCGAGGACATCATAAGGATGCGGTTTAGCACTCTGGAAAAGACGAGCCAACCGCAACCTTCACAAGGGCTGTCATGCTACGAAAACTGGTTTAGCACTCTGGAAAAGACGAGCCAACCGCAACGCGTTTTCAAGTTCATCCATGTCGATATTCGGTTTAGCACTCTGGAAAAGACGAGCCAACCGCAACGGGATAAAATAAAGCCCGGCGATTATTAGAGGTTTAGCACTCTGGAAAAGACGAGCCAACCGCAACTATCTCTGGGGTCATTACTGGCAAGCCGCCGGTTTAGCACTCTGGAAAAGACGAGCCAACCGCAACTCAGACGACATTAGGGTATTGAGAGCGAACGGTTTAGCACTCTGGAAAAGACGAGCCAACCGCAACCCGAAAGGGGGCGTGTCGGCGCTCAGCACCGGTTTAGCACTCTGGAAAAGACGAGCCAACCGCAACTGCAGACGCATCCCGGCCTGAATGTCCAAGGTTTAGCACTCTGGAAAAGACGAGCCAACCGCAACTACAACGAGAAGCAGAAAGACAAGTCTTGGGGTTTAGCACTCTGGAAAAGACGAGCCAACCGCAACCCTTTCAACACCTACAACCGACCCCGATGAGGTTTAGCACTCTGGAAAAGACGAGCCAACCGCAACCAGGACGGCTCGCTCAGCGTCTTGTAAAGCGGTTTAGCACTCTGGAAAAGACGAGCCAACCGCAACCGCGGCGCCGCGAGGCAGCATGAAAAGTCAGGTTTAGCACTCTGGAAAAGACGAGCCAACCGCAACAACACTGCCCAGGTCGTAACCACAATAGGAGGTTTAGCACTCTGGAAAAGACGAGCCAACCGCAACTATTATGCTCACCTGACGCTTGGCAATGACGGTTTAGCACTCTGGAAAAGACGAGCCAACCGCAACAGATTGCAAGTGCGCTGGGCTATCGCAACCGGTTTAGCACTCTGGAAAAGACGAGCCAACCGCAACGCGGCGCCCCACGGGGTCGTCTCGTCTTTGGGTTTAGCACTCTGGAAAAGACGAGCCAACCGCAACAGGCGCGCGGCCTTGGCGATGCTGTCGAAGGGTTTAGCACTCTGGAAAAGACGAGCCAACCGCAACGTTGCCGGTCCAGCCAAAAGCCGGATCATCTGGTTTAGCACTCTGGAAAAGACGAGCCAACCGCAACTGCCGCGCGGGATCTATGAACGCCGCGCGAGGTTTAGCACTCTGGAAAAGACGAGCCAACCGCAACGACGGCGTCGCGGTCACTTGCACCACTGCCGGTTTAGCACTCTGGAAAAGACGAGCCAACCGCAACCCTGCGACATGAGCTTTGCTGTCACCTGTAGGTTTAGCACTCTGGAAAAGACGAGCCAACCGCAACCAACGGTAAGCGCACCCGGCGGCTTCGCAAGGTTTAGCACTCTGGAAAAGACGAGCCAACCGCAACTGCGCCTCACCGGTACGGGCAGCGTTGAACGGTTTAGCACTCTGGAAAAGACGAGCCAACCGCAACATCAGCCTGTGGCTCGAGCTTCATAGCGCGGGTTTAGCACTCTGGAAAAGACGAGCCAACCGCAACTCCGCCATGTCTCCGGTCAACTGGATTGACGGTTTAGCACTCTGGAAAAGACGAGCCAACCGCAACCCTTTCAACACCTACAACCGACCCCGATGAGGTTTAGCACTCTGGAAAAGACGAGCCAACCGCAACACTGAGTGAATGAATCGATGGTAGCGTGTTCAGTAACTCAAATGTGTGTATCGAGCCAGCATTCTGAAATGCTGGCGTCCAGATACCGGAGCGATAATAACATCGATGAATTCCAGTACTACAATCGTTTTTTGTTTAAGCACTTTTTATCACCGCCAATTTTAAAAAATGGCTTCACATTTGATAAAGCCTCATCAAAATCAAGCTTGCATATTTCTTCGTACATGATCTTTATTTCCAGGGCATGACGGTATTGACCACCTGCAGATACGTATAACTTCTTGATGGCTTCATCAGTTGTATGTCCGGTTATTCTGTACGCAATATTTGGCGGCACGCCTGCGTTATCTAAAGCCGTTGAACAAGTGTGGCGAAAGCTGTGAAAATCCTTTTTGTACTCCTCTGAAATCTCGATTCCCGCATCATGTTTAAAACCAGAATATTTCTTTGTCTTCTTATTAAAACTGCCATTGAACCATCGTGACAAATTCTTCTGATAGCCCCCTCTTGTTTTGTCGAGAGTAAGCCCTTGAAACAACCGATAGTAACCGTTTTCATCTTTCCATCGGGCCGGCTTCGTTCGAAGCAAATCCACAAAGCCTTGGAAGCCAAGTTCTATTAGTTTTGGGTGAAGCGGCACAAACCGATCACTTCCCTTATTCTTCAGCCCTTTATCTGTCGTATTAGTGTTGAGACTGATGCAAGGAATGCCGTTTTTTATCATAATGTCATCGACGTGAAGCTGTGCGAGTTCATTCGCGCGAGCCCCGGTAAAAAGACCAAGTAGTGGTATCCAATATTGATAAGGGTGTCGAAACGCGCCCGCTACATATGTTGGATGCGAAAACATCGCTTTCAAATCAGCGACGGTGAATGGGTGACGTTTTGTTTCGTTGGCTTTGTAGAAAATTGATTTATTGGCAAATAGATTCTTTTGGATGCTAGCATATCTCGCCTCAGCAAACTCAAACACGCGTCTACATGTGGCAATATATTCATTACGGGTTTTCGCGCTGATAGGAACTTGTTTACCGCCCAGCCTTCTAGTTCGTTTTTCAAGAGCCTTTAAAAAATCTCGTAAGCCTTTTTCATCAAATTCATGCACGGGGATGTCGCCAATCGAGTCAATTAAAAATTGAAAGTGGCCTTTCTCTTTGCTGTAATTTTTCACTGACCACTTAACATCATCAACATCATTTTTATCCAGATATTCATCCAAAATATTCTGAAGAGTTGTCTCTGAGGTATCGTTTCGTCTTTTACCATTAGATTGTGACTGATAGGATTCACCAGCCAAATCTCTCTTCGCATTATTGATGGTTTGATCCGTGATGTAATCAATTCGACCTTGCTTGATCCGGTTGTGGATGTTCTCCGCTCTCGCGGTAAGCTTAGTAAGGTTTGAAAAATTGCCATCAAGCTCTTCAAGTAAGCCTGCTGACGCTAACTGCCGAAGGTCTTTCTCATGAATTTCGAGTATTTCTTCGAACTCTGGGTTGCCCCAATAGACAGTCTTCTGCTCATGCTCGTCAGCGTCTGCGATATAGTCCCGATATCTTTTGAGGCGTGCATGAATATCTGGCAGCGTCGCTGATTTATCTTTTTTATTTTTTGAATTCATGGCCATTTGCAATTCTACCCAAAGCGCCTTGCTCATCAAATTCGCTTCTTTAAGGTCATGTGTTTTCAGGGAAAGATAAATTGATTTGCGGGGGAACGCCCCCAACTGTCGCAGTGATTTTGGCAGCGTGTATCTGAAATAGAAAATGCCAGAATTGGCCCGGAAAGCATGTTTGATGGCGCTCATTTTTGTGGGCCCATTTTGTGGGTCCAAAATGTAGGCCAGTGATAGCGGGGGTCTATCGCATTGATATTATTGATATAATTTATATTTGTGGTGCCGCATAGGTGACTCGAACACCTGACCCCGTCATTACGAATGACGTGCTCTACCAACTGAGCTAATGCGGCACAAATATGCCCAGACCTTCAGCGAGGCCGCGTCATAGCTTGACCGGGCATGATCTGCAAGCCGGTTTTAGCGGCTGCAGGGTGACATTACGCCCGGAGAATCCCGCCCGTTGCTTTTGTCGCCTGGGCGACAATCCTGGCGGCAATCGCCTCGATTTCTTCATCGGTGAGGGTCTTGTCCTGCGGTTGAATGGTGACCTCGACGGCGAGCGATTTCTTGCCTTCGTCTACGCCTTTGCCGCGATAAACATCAAACAGCCGAACGCCAGTAATCAATTTTTTCTCAGCACCCTGCACCGCTTTTATAAGCACCGCGGCGGCGACATCTTCATCGACCACAAACGCAAAGTCGCGGGTTAACGCCAACAGCTCCGATGCGTTGAGCGCGGGCCGGGTTTTGGTCGGCTTTTTCTTCGGCGTTGGAATGGCGTCGAGGAAAACCTCAAACCCGTGCACTGGACCGTCAATGTCCATCGCCTTCAGCACGCCCGGATGCAGTTCGCCAAAATGCGCCAGCACTTTCGGGCCGAGGCGCAAAACACCGGAGCGGCCCGGATGGTACCATGACGGAGCATCAGCGCTCGCCTGCAGGCTCGCCAGCGGCGCCCCGGCCGCGTCAAGCGCGACAAGTGCGTCGGCTTTTACAACAAACGCATCCGCGGTCGTCTCTGCGCCTTGCCAATGTCGCGGCGGGTTTGAGCGCCGCGCGCCGGCGGCCACACTCGCCTGCTCATCTGGGGCGTCGCCTTTATAGATCGGCGCGACCTCAAACAGCGCCAGATCATTGCGACCATGATCGGCATTGCGCTGAAGCGCGGCGGCGAGATTGGGCAGGATTGACGGGCGCATCGCCGCAAGGTCCGAAGAAATCGGATTGGCGAGGAGCAACCCTTGTGTCTTCAACCAGTCCTCACCGTCATTTTCTGTCTGTGGGCAGAACAGCGCCGCGGCGCGCATATCCATGAACGACCAAGTGACAACCTCAAGAAGGCCGTGCGCAGCAAGCGCCCGGCGCGCCAGCCGGCGGCGGTCCTGCGACAGCGTTAGTTTTGGCATTTCAACGGCGGCGCGTTGCGGCAGCATTTGTGTTGGAAGATGGTCAAATCCGATAATGCGGGCTATTTCCTCAACAAGATCGGCCTTGCCGCCAATGTCCGGACGCCAGCTCGGCGCGCCGACCTGCCACGGATCGGACTTGGCGACGTTGAAACCGAGCGCGGTCAAAATGCGCTCGCAATCCTCTGGCGACGCCTCCATGCCGGTCAGGCGCAACACTTCGCTTGGTGGGAACAGAACCACATGGTCCGTTTGCGGAATATCACCGGCAAGCTCGACCTCGCTCGGCTCACCTCCGCACATATCAATGACCAGCTGCGTCGCCATTTCCAGCCCCGGCAAGACAAACGCCGGATCAACGCCGCGCTCGAAGCGATAGCGCGCATCGGAATTAATGCCAGTTTTGCGGCCGGTCTTAGCTGTGCGCAGAGGATCGAAACAGGCGCATTCGATAAACACGCTCGTAGTCTCAGCCGTACACCCCGTGCTCTCGCCGCCCATCACGCCGCCAAGCCCTAAAACGCCATTGTCGTCGGCGATCACCGTCATCGTCTCGTCGACTGAGTATTCCTTGCCGTCGAGCGCAAGGAAGCTCTCGCCGCGCTCACCTAGCCGAGCCTGGATTTCGCCGTTTAATTTGCCAGCGTCATAAACATGCAGCGGCCGGGCGCGGTCATAGGACATGTAATTTGTGACATCGACCAGCGTGTTGATCGGGCGCAGGCCAATAGCGCGCAATTTGTCCTGCAACCATTGTGGGCTGGGACCATTTTTAACGCCCTCGATAAGACGCCCTGCAAAAGCCGGGCAGGCGCCTTGCGTCTCTTCAGAAAACCGAAGCCCTATTTTCTGTGAACAAGGGGCGCCGCCTTTAACCGGTTGTGGCTGCGGCGTAGTCAACTTACCGAGCCCGGCGGCGGCAAGGTCACGCGCAACGCCGTTAACCCCATTCGTATCAGGACGATTTGGCGTCACCTCAAAGTCAATTACCGGATCGTTGACGCCCAGCCATTGGGCGATCGGATCGCCAATCGCAGCCTCCGCCGGAGCCTCGATAATCCCGTTATGATCGTCGCCAAGCTCCATCTCACGCGCCGAACACATCATGCCGAAACTTTCAACGCCGCGGATCTTCGCCTTCTTGAGCGTGAGGTCGATGCCGGAAACATAAGCCCCGACCGGGGCATAAGCGATCTTGATGCCGGCGCGCGCATTGGGGGCACCGCAGACGATCTGCATCTCGCCGTCCTTGGTGGCGACGCGGCAGACCTTTAGCTTGTCGGCGTCGGGGTGTTTATTAGCTTCAAGAACCTCGCCAATGGAGAAGGCCGCAAGGCGTTCGGCTGGATTCTCTACCACCTCAACCTCAAGGCCAACGGAGACCATCGCCGCAACGATATCATCGAGACCAGCATTCGTTTCCAAATGCTCTTTGAGCCAACTAAGTGTGAATTTCATTGTCCAGAAGCCTGATTATCAGAAATAATTTGTGCAAAAAAGTCTGTTGGCGGGCTGCATTGATCGACCTCCGCTGGACGATCAACGCCATTGGCTACAAAGCAACGATCAAACACCGAACAATAACATATCGCCATTGAGACATCCAATTTCTCCCCCGCAACATAGCGATCGGTGAGTGCGCCAAATGCAGCAATATTATCTTCATTTATTGGCCAGGTAATTTTAAAGACAAGTTCATTATCGCCTGCGCCTATAACAGTTTTCTCTATACTTCCGCCCCTTAGGCTGACCGACCCCACCGGCTTTGTGTCAGCAAAGATAAAATCCATAAAGTCAGATCTGCTTGTTTTTTTTTCTCCGTTCGCCGTCACAAAAGCACTTTCCACAAGCGCCGGACCAACGCCATCATTGGCGACACTAAACTCCAGGAACAGACTGTCATCATCATTATCGATCGAAAAATCCGTCGATAATATCGGCCAGACGCTTGCATGTTGCTGTTTGCGCATGATTTTCGCCTGGTCCCAGGCGACAAAAAGCGCCGCGGCGCCGACGATCATCGCCGCGATCGAACCGACCGTTTCAAAATTGAGGTAAGGGCGCCTATCGGCGTTTGTCTTGTTCACAACCCCTCAACAACCCGCATCAGCGCCTCTTTCACCGGGCCGGCGATCCCGGCAAGGGCAGGGTTTTCAACTGCCTGCATCGAAGCTTGTGGATCCACCGCCGCGACTTCGACGCCTTTATCCGTTTGCTGAACGATGACATTGCAAGGCAACATGACGCCGATTTTGTCTTCGACCACAAGCGCATTGTGCGCCATTTTTGGGTTGCAGGCGCCAAGAATACGGTAGGGGCGGAAATCGACATCGATTTTCTTTTTCAGGGTCGCCGCGACATCGATATCGGTCAAGACACCAAAGCCTTCGACTTTCAACGCCCCGATGACGCGCTCAATGACAGCGTCAAAATCACCGGCGACGGTTTTTGCAATATAGTAGGTCATGAGCGCGCTCCTTTTCCAACGCCGTGTGTTATCGCGACAATCCCGTCGCCAGGTTCGGCTGGTCCAGCGGGTCAAAACCGTAATGCTCGAGCCAGCGCGCGTCCGCGGCGAAGAAATCACGCAGGTCGGGGATGCCGTATTTTAACATTGCCAGGCGGTCGATGCCCATACCAAAGGCGAAACCCTGAAATTCGTCAGGGTCAAGGCCGCAATTTTTCAAGACATTAGGGTGCACCATGCCACAACCCAGAATTTCCATCCAATCGGCGCCCTGGCCGATGCGAATTTCTTTTCCCACACGTTCATAGCCGATATCCATTTCCGCTGAAGGCTCCGTGAACGGAAAGAAATGCGGTCGGAATCGCGTCTTGACGCTATCGACTTCAAAGAACGCCTTGCAGAACGCTTCCAGCGTTCCTTTCAGATGGCCCATATTGGTTTGCCGGTCGATCACCAGCCCCTCGACCTGATGGAACATTGGCGTATGGGTCTGGTCTGAATCGCAACGATAAGTCCGCCCCGGAATGATAATCCTGATCGGCGGCGCTTGCGTTTTCATGGTGCGAATTTGCACAGGCGAGGTATGCGTCCGCAGCAACATGCGTTCGCCATCTTGCTTAGGCTCGAAGAAAAACGTGTCGTGCATATCGCGCGCGGGGTGATCGGCGGGGAAATTTAGCGCCGTGAAATTGTGAAAATCATCTTCAATATCCGGGCCTTCGGCGACATCAAAGCCCATGGCGGAAAAAATTGCGACGACCTCCTCCGTCACCTGACTGACGGGGTGAATTTTACCTTTCGGCGACGTCCGCGCAGGAAGCGTGATATCAACCCTCTCCGTCGCCAGCCGCGCATCTAGGGCTGCTGCCTCGAGTGTCGTCTTGCGCGCCTCAATCGCTTGGGTAATGCGCGCCTTCAGCCCGTTCAGCGCCGGGCCCATCTGCTTGCGCTCATCCGCACTCATCTTGCCGAGCGTCTTCATCCGTTCGGAGACGGCGCCTTTTTTCCCGAGCGAGGCGATGCGCACTTCCTCAAGCGCGGCTTCGCTGGACGCCGCGTCAATTTTCGTCATTAGGTCTTTTTCAAGCCCATCCAAATCTGACATCACGCCCCGCCCTTAATCATTTTGAACCTCAGTAAAAAAGCGTCACCCGGACCGGATGACGCTTTATCAGTATATCAATCAAACGTCACCCGGATCGTTGTTGCGTTCCCGGCGGACGAAAATGCTTTAAGCGAGCGCTGCTTTTGCTTTTTCCGCCAGCGCCTTGAACGCCTCGGGCTCGTGGACGGCGAGATCGGCAAGCACCTTACGGTCAACTTCGATCCCGGCGAGGCCGAGCCCGTGAATAAATCGGCCATAGGTGATATCGAGCGCGCGTGCGGCGGCGTTGATGCGCTGGATCCATAGAGCGCGGAAATTGCGTTTTCTGACGCGGCGGTCGCGATAGGCGTATTGACCGGCCTTTTCCACTGCCTGATTGGCGATGCGGAAGGTATTTTTACGGCGGCCGTAATAGCCTTTGGCTTTGCCGATAACTTTTTTATGACGGGCGTGGGCGGTGACGCCTCTTTTTACTCGTGCCATGGGACGTCTCCTTAACGGTTATACGGCATGTATTTTTTGACGATCTTAGCATCGGGAGCCGATAGCAGGTCCGTGCCGCGGTTCTGGCGGATTTGCTTCGACGTGCGTTTGATCATGCCGTGGCGTTTGCCGGAGACGCCGGCTTTGACTTTGCCGGTCGCGGTCATTTTGAAGCGCTTTTTCGCGCCTGACTTGGTCTTCATCTTGGGCATTTCGCTGTTCCTAAATGGGCCCTTTCGGGCGCGCAATGATTGCGTTTCAAGGTCGCCAAGGCATGCCTATTGGCCCGGCGACCGGGTCGAGGCGGCGGGTTATAACGCGCCAGCCGTGTGGCGCAAGGTATCCGAGAAGGTTTTTCGCTATTGCAGCAAAAGAAATACCCCGCCGGCAAGGGCAAGGAGCGAGGTTGCAAAAAGGGCTTTTTGAGCCAGCGGCGGCAATCGGCGAACGATGTGTAGCATGGCGCACTCCTGGGGTTAACGTATTGCGGATTATAGCGGCGCGGCCGGGCCGCTCAACCGCAATGCACTATGAATCCGGCCGACAACGCTTGCACGCCCGAAAGCCGGCGGTCCGAGCCTCAGACCGCGATTTGACGAAAAAGACGTTTTTCCTTAGCGGGCGGGCGGCGCAGGACGGGACGCAATAAATCCCGGTGGTCCGCACACAGCTCCAGAACTGCCCATCGGCAGCTTTTTCGCGGGTTTGCACCGCCCTCCAGCGAGCCTCATCCGTTGCATATTGGTGCGTCATAGCAGATTTATAGCGCGCCAGACCGAACGATCGCATCCCGTTTCTTGCGGTTGAGCTGGTATTAAACGCCAAGCCGGACGAAGCGGTCTCACAATCGGTCGAAACGACTGGCGTGATCTGCTAATTGCCCTAAAATCAACTCAGGGGCGCCCCCTCAAAAAATGCCCCTCCGGGAGGCGAGCTCGTGCTGCGTAACACATTTTTTTTGTGGCTTTTGCTTATTGGGGCCTCTTTCAGCCTGTCCGCGCGCGCCGCCGACCCAATCGCCGAATTCCCCTATCGCATCGATTATGAGGGCTGGGTCACCGTGAGCGTTATGGTGAACGGCAAGGGGCCTTATGATTTCATCCTTGATTCCGGCGCGACGATTACCGCGACATTCCAAAACCTCGCCGACCAACAGGTTTTCACGCCCGCTAATCGTGAGCCGATCCGCATTCTCGGCCTTGCCGGTTCGGAAATCCTGCCTGCGGTTAATATCGGCGACCTGACCGTCAGCGGTCAGCGCATGGACAATCATGTCGGTGTGGTTTTGCCTGATTGGCGAGATACACGGCGAACACCGGGCGGTATTTTGGGGCTCGATTTTTTAACCCAATACACAGTTCTGTTTGACGCCAACAAACAAACGATCCGCCTCTATGACCGGCGCGACCCGATTAAGGGTTTATCAAGTGGCTGGTCCAAAACCCGTATGAGAGCGGAAAATTTCGGCGAAGGCGCGGGCACCCTTTATCGCATTACCGCCAACATCCACGGGCGAAAAGTCCCGTGTATCATCGATCTCGGCGCCTCGGGAACACTGATCAACAACCGTACGCTACGGCGATTGCTCGGCGGCATTGTCATCGAAGGATCTAGAGGCGCCGGATTTAACACTGGCAGCCGCTTAAGCGATATCTTCGATCACGTTGAAGTTGCTAGCCGCGTTCGGGTTGCGTCGATCAGGATTGCCCGCGCCAGATGGAGCCAACGCATTCTCACCGTTTTCGACGCACCGATATTTGAAGAATTGGGCGTACACAAAAAAGCGTTCTGTCTTATCGGCTCGGATCTGATGATCGAGCGCAGCTTTATTTTCGACTTTGCCCACGAACAGCTTTATATGGGGCCCAAGGCAAAGCGCCGGTTGGCCAACGCTCGATAAGCGTGCCTAGCCACAAGATAAAGAAAACAACTTCCGCGCCCTGATCTAACGAGGTTTTTATGAAGTACCTGCCCTTGATTGCCGCCGCCTGCGCAATGTTTGCAAGCGCTCAGGCCACAGATTATTCAATTGTCCATGCTGGACGCCTTTTGGCCGAGCCCGGCGGCGCGGTTTTGACCGAGCGCAGCATCATCATTGAAGACGGAAAAATCACCGGCGTTCTGGCAGGATATGTCGATGCCGCGACCACCGGCGCAAAGCCCGGTGACGCGCTGGCGCTCTATGATCTCAAAGATTATTTTGTGATGCCCGGCTTTATCGACAGCCATGTACATCTAACAAGCGAATTGGGGCCCCGAGGAAAATTATCTGTGGTCGAACGCTCCGACGCGGATGTCGCAGTGATCGCCGCCGGATTCGCAAAAAAGACGCTGCTGGCGGGGTTCACCACCGTGCGCGATGTCGGTGCAAGCGGAGATGATGCAGTTTTCGCCCTGCGCGACGGCATAGAACGCGGCGATGTGATCGGCCCGCGCGTTTTCGCCTCCGGGCACACGATATCGCCCACTGGCGGTCACGGCCAACGCCACGGGTACCGTAGTGATGTCTTTGATGTCATCCAATCAACCGGCGTTTGCGACGGCGTCGCCGAATGCCGAAAAGCGGTGCGCGAGCAGGTGCGCCGCTCCGCCGACCACATCAAGCTTGTATCAACCGGCGGAGTATTGTCGGAAACGGCTGCCGGCACCGGCCAGCAGTTCTTCGACGATGAGTTGAAAGCCATTATGGATACAAGCCACGCGCTTGGCCGAAAGGTAACTGCGCACGCCCACGGCGCCGATGGGATCAACGCAGCGTTGCGCTCAGGAGTCGATTCGATCGAGCACGGAACATTCGCCGATGCCGAATCCTTTCGTCTGTTCAGGCGCTACGACGCCTATCTTGTTCCCACAATTCTCGCGGGCGTGACGGTCGCCGAAATAGCCAACGATCCAAATAGTTTTTTCCCGCCGCCAGTTCGCAAAAAGGCAAAGCAGGTCGGCCCACAAATACTCGACATGGCGCGGCGCGCCCATGCTAGCGGGGTCCATATCGCGTTCGGCACCGATAGCGGCGTTTCTAGGCACGGCGACAACGCCCGCGAATTTGCGCTGCTTGTTAACGCCGGCATGACCCCGATGGAGGCCATCGCCTCAGCAACCGTTATCGCCGCGGAGCATCTCGGCCAGTCCAGCTTGATCGGAACCCTCACCATCGGCAAATCGGGCGATCTAGTCGCAGTAGGCGGCGATCCGCTCACGGACATTACCGAGCTTGAAGACATCGACTTTGTGATGAAAGGGGGCGTCGCCTACAAGCAGCCCTGACGGCCACAGATTATTTTTCCAACGCGCGCCAGCGCATCAGGCTCGTCGCCGGCCAGAAGTTCTTTTTGCTGTAATACTCCGCCACAACCGGCGTACCGCCTTCCAGATTAACCCAGGGTTGCTTGGTTGATGTGAAGATATGAATACTCGGCGCCAACAGGTCCGGATTTTCTAATGTTCCTACACGGATGAAGCATATCTTGGCGCCCATGCCGGCGTAATGGCTCCACAAGGCTATCTGGCAATCCGGGCAGCGGTGAAATTCCTGGCCCTTGCTGCTATGCGACGGAATTTCGGCCGCCCCCAACGCACCCTTCAACACCTCCACCCGATCCGCCTCGATCAGCGCATTGAGCGCAAACGCGGCGCCGCTCTCGCGCTGGCACCACCGGCAGTGACAGCAATGCACAAATAGTGGCCGTGACAGCATGCGATAACGCACGCGGCCACAGGCGCACCCGCCCTCGGCGGAGAAATGTTGTTCGTCTTGCATAAACGCCGCCTCTCATGGTTTTGAACACGTGACTGCGTGTCACGCGTGTTCGCCGGGAACACCATACACAACATTGTTGCACTGTGCTCTTGCGCATGCTCTGAAACGGCCATGGAAAGCCCCGATTCTTCCAACCGTAATGATGCTATGAATGCCGCCCCGGCTAGCGCCGCCACGGACGCCGAACGCTTTGCGGCGTCATCGCCCAAGGCGCGACGGATTGCTTTTATGCTGCTCTTGGCCGGCGCGGTCTGCGCCGGCATGGGTCAGACCATTGTCTTTTCGATATTGCCGCCGATTGCCCGCGACATCGGCGTATCCGATTTGCAGGTGGTGCTAATCTTCATGATCTCAGCTGTGTGCTGGGTCTTTTGCGTACCGCGCTGGGGCCGACGCAGCGACCATGGCGGGCGCAAACCATATATATTGATCGGCCTGATCGGCTTTGCCGTCTCGATGATTTTTTTCGGCGCATCGATCGAGTTTGGGCTATTGGGCGCCGTTTCTGGCGCGCCGCTTTATATTTTACTGGTTCTGACGCGAAGCCTCTATGGTGTTTTTGGCTCCGCCGGCCCACCGGCAGCGCAAGCCTACATCGCCGACCGGACCAGCGCTGTTGATCGGACCGCCGGAATTGCAAGTTTCTCCGCCGCGTTTGGCCTTGGCGCAATGCTCGGCCCCGGCTTTGGCGCTGCCGCCACTTTGCTAGGACCAACGGCGCCGTTTTTCGCCATTGCCGGCCTTGCCGCAATCATGAGCGTTGCAGTCTATTTATATTTGCCGGAGCACACCCGCCCGAAACAACGCAAAAAATCGGTTAAAATGAAACTAGCCGATAAGCGCATTCGCCCGTTTTTAATCTTTGGGCTCACCTTTGGCATCGCCAATGCCATCCTTGTACAGACCATTGCATTTTATTTCATGGATGCGCTGGGCGTGACCACCGAAACGGCGCCGCAGCTTGTCGGCCTTGGTCTTATGGGCGGTGCAATGGCGGCATTGTTCTCGCAAATCGTTATCGTCCAGCGCTTTGGCGTTGAACCACGCTTGCTGATGCGCATCGCACCATTGTTCATTATCGCCGGGCACGGCCTCATCTGGACGCTTCCGCATCTGGGGGTGGTCATCTTCGGCATGGTGCTTGCCGGTTTTGGCGCTGGCCTGGCGGTTCCGGGTTTTAACGCCGCCGCCTCGCTGGCGGTCACATCAGACGAGCAGGGCGCGGCGATCGGCCTGACCGGCGCCGCTGGCGCGTCGGGCTTTATTATCGCCCCATTGCTTGGCATTGGGCTTTACTCAATAGCGCCGCAAACCGCTTATATCTGCACCACCCTTCTCGGTGTGGCGTTATGGATATTCGCAATGACCAGCCGCGCGGTTGGCGAGGCCAGCCCGTCGCGCATCGCCGCAGCCGCAAAGGCGTCCGATACGCTTGCGGTAAACGAATAAACTCTTCAGCAATAAAATGAGAAGGCGCCGGGCAGCTTATTCCGCCGCCTTGACGGCGCTGTCTTCTACGTCAAAGAACAAGATGTCCCCGGGTTGGCATTCAAGCTCATGGCAGATCGCCTCGAGCGTTGAGAAACGAATGGCTTTAGCCTTGCCGGTTTTCAGGATTGATAAATTCGCGATCGTCACACCGACCCGCTCTGACAATTCTGTCAAAGACATCCCGCGGTCGAGAAGTATGCGGTCGAGTTTTACCGAAATCGCCATGATTTAAACCGTAAGATCCTGTTCTTCTTTCATCCGCGCGCCTTCGTGAAACACTTCTGCAAGCACAAAGACCGTGATGATCGCCAGCCAGGTGATCGGCTGGGTGTCAATTTCAATGTCGGCGCTGGTGATCAATGAGAGCAGCCCGAAAGCGATTTTGGCGCCCTCCCCAATCAGCAAAGCGTAGCCGACGGTGCGAAAATGGTCGGCGTTCTCTTTTACGAAGGGCGAGCCGAAACGCAGTGTTTTCAATACTTTCAGCAATCGGGTGACGACAAACAACATGACGCCAAAGCTGACGAACTGATATGCGATTTGGATATAATCTGCGCCCTCGACAAGAGCGTCACCGCCATCAAAGCCCTGGAACATCCCGTAGACGATCGACGCAAACGGAATAACCACCAGGGCAATCGAAAACCCAATAAAGGCAAGCCACAAAATAATCCGTGTAATGTTCAGACCCATAGCGAGGATAGACGCCAGTGATCCTTTTCCTATCGCGCGCATCCGCTTGTCTCCGTCCTAAGTCTCAAATTTGCGCTTGTGTGAAAACGCCCCGGCACGATCTCAATCTGCCGACCGCGGATATCGTCGGGCGATTCTGCCCGCCAGACGATCAGCGCAACGCCTTGACTTTCCCCAGGCAGCCCCACAGAGGGCTCAAAAGAAAGCCACAAAACATATGGCTTTTTGACAGAGGTTAGCGCCCGCAAGCGTTGCGCCTGGCCCTTGCTCGGCCGCGATCGCGAGCCCCGCAAGGCTCGCTGCGGCGACCGCCGCAAACAGCGCCGCGGCCGCAAATTGAAAGAATTTGGACATTATACAATGCCTGCAAATGAACCAAGGGCCGTAAAGTAGCCTGCGCCGATCAAGGAAATCGTGACCAAAACGGCCAGACCGTTGACAATGCCGCCAAATCCACCGAAGTTATCTGTTGAGTGTTTGTTAGACATGGGATTTCTCCTTTTCTTTTTCCCTAGTTGAAGCAACGCAACTCATTTCTGATCTTCTGAGCGGTCTGGGCTTTCCCAGCCGCTCTTTTTTTGTTCCGGCTTAGCCGGTGCTTTTTATTTCCGGCCTGCGCCGGGGTCTTTAGTTTTCCAGCCTTGGCTGGAGGGGCTTGTGTTCGGGTCGCCGGTCTTGTTTTTATCGCCATCTGGCTTTTGGGCCGGTTTTCCGTTGCGGCGTTTGTTTCGCCGTCTTGTTGATTATCGATATACACTTATCGAAAAACAATGCAAGTGTTTTTTCTCGAAAAACGATAAATATTTTCCGAAAAAGGATAAAACATGATCGAAAAGCGACGAAAATTGCCTCCTGGACGGCTTATTACCGCCTCTCACAACGACGGAAAAATAATAGAAATCAACGCGTTAGTGGCCGCCTTCGGTATCGAGGCGGTGTCCGCCAAAAAAATTGGCCTAAATGATCCTGAAGAGACCGGAAAAACCTTCGCTGAGAACGCTATTATCAAGGCGAGGGCCGCTGCCGACGCCTCAAACCTGCCCGCGCTCGGTGATGATTCCGGGCTGGCGGTGGCCGCACTCGGCGGCGCACCGGGGATTTATTCCGCTCGCTGGGCCGGCGAGCCGCGTGATTTTGGCCATGCAATGAAGAAAATCGAGGAACAGCTGAGAGAATGCGGCGCGCGCGACCTCTCCGCACGCTTTGTCTGCGCCCTGTGCCTTGCCTGGCCGGATGGCGGCGAGGAGGTTTTTGACGGCGAAGTGACCGGAACGCTCACCTTTCCGCCTCGCGGCGACAACGGGTTCGGCTATGATCCGATATTCACGCCGGATGGGTATGATATTACCTTTGGCGAAATGGCGCCGGCCGCGAAACACGCAATGTCGCATCGCGCCGATGCCTTCCGTAAGCTGACGAAAGCATGCTTGAGTGATGATTAGAAATCTTACCCTGTGGATATTTGGCGGATTGTTGCTTGCCGCCTGTGCTGTGGCGCCTACGTCGCAACGCGGGCTTGCCCAACAGGGCGCAAATCCCGAATTGGTGCTGGAGAAAATCGCTGAGGATGTCTGGATACATAAGAGCTATGAAACTATCGAGCCTTGGGGGCCGATTCTTTCGCAGGGCCTTGTCGTTAAAGATGGCGCCGAACTATTAGTTATCGATACCGCCTGGAATGATGAGGATACGGAGCGATTACTCGACTTGATCGACGAGCAGATATTCAACGGCCCGGGAACACTTGTTCCGACCCACGCCCATGCTGACAAGATGGGGGGAATGAACACTGTCAATAAACGCAACTGGGCCACGTTAGCTTTCGAATTGACAAATGAGGCCGCCGCCAAGCACGGCCTGACCCCGGCCAGAAGTTCTGTTCCATATTTCGAACATGAACGCGGGAAACCGAACTCTTGGAACGTCGGAAGAATCCAGTTTTTCTATCCCGGCCCCGGCCACACGCGCGACAACATCGTCGCCTATGACCCCAAGACGAAAATTTTATTTGGCGGATGCCTGATCCGGCCGGGCGAGGCGAACACCCTCGGCAACACCACCGACGCCGACCTCGCCGCGTGGGCCGATACGGTGCGCCGCGTCGCCGCTGAATTTCCCGACGCCGAAATCATCATCCCGAGCCATGGCCCGGCGGGCGGACGCGACCTCCTTGCTCACACGATAGCGCTTGCTGAAGTAACCAATGACTGACCATACCCCGCTGGGCGTTTATGTTCACTGGCCCTATTGCGCACGGATCTGTCCCTACTGCGACTTCAATATTTACAAAAATAAAACCGTCGATGCGGCGCGCTGGATAGAGGTGCTGACGCGCGATCTTGAACATTGGGCGGCGCGAACACCGAACCGCAAATTGACCAGCCTCTATTTTGGCGGCGGCACACCGTCGCTGGCGCCGCTCGGTGTTATTGATGCGGTGATCCGCGCTTGCGAGCGGCTTTGGGGCTTTGCGCCCGACGCAGAAATCACCATTGAGGCCAATCCGACCGATGCGGAGCAAGCGCATTTTGAAGCGCTGGCCGGCGCTGGCGTCAACCGCCTGTCGCTTGGCGTTCAATCCCTGCGCGATGACGCCTTGCGCTTCCTCGGCCGCGACCATGACGCCGCTGCGGCGAGGCGCGCCATCGAAACGGCGCAGCGGGTCTTCAACCGCACCACATTCGACCTCATCTATGCCCGGCCAGGACAAACGCTGGACGCCTGGCGCGCAGAACTCAGCGAGGCGCTTGATTTCGGCGCCGGTCATCTGTCGCTTTACCAGCTCACCATCGAACCGGGCACTGCCTTCGCCAAAGCCGTTAGCGCCGGCCGCTGGGCGCCGGCTAATGAGGACCAATGCGCCGATCAATTTGACCTCGCCCAGGAGATGACCGCCAGCGCCGGCCTTCCCGCCTATGAAATCTCAAATCATGCAGCGCCGGGCGAGCGCTCGCGGCACAATCTCATCTATTGGAATTATCACGACTATATCGGCGTCGGCCCCGGCGCTCATGGACGCCTCAGCATTGACGGAAGCCGCCTCGCAACCGAGGCCGCCAAGGCGCCGGCGGATTACTTGGCAGGCGGAGCTGATGGCTATGTTACAGAAGCGCTGGATGAGGCCGCTCAGCTGGTGGAACGCCTAACCATGGGCCTGCGCCTTGCCGACGGCATAACCCTCTATGCGGACGATTTTTTCTACGCCGATGAAGCCCGCACTGAGCGCCTCCACGCACTCATCGCCGACGGTCTCGTAACGCTCGATTGTGGACGCTTGGTTGCCACAGCAAACGGCCGGCGCGTGCTCAACGCTGTGCTTTATGAATTGCTGCGCTAAAGCTTTTTGCGCTCGCCGGCTTATTCAGAATCCGCCGCGGGAGATTCTGGCGGATCGATGCGTTCAATCTCGAAATAGCGCTGACGACTTTGCGTGGTGAATGATTTAAACATCGCCTTGCCATTGGCGGCGCCTTCGCTCGCCTGCAATAATGCAACGCCGTCGCCATTGGGCGCTGCATAGATCTGGCTCTGGTTCATGGATTTTATTTTCGCCACCGGCATGGGTTTGAACGGCTTTTTCGAGCGCACATCAATCTGCTCAACAAAACCTTCGGCTTTGTTGAGCGTAATCGTCATTTCCAGCACATCTTCCGGCAAATCGTCGCTGACAACTGGCCCTATGAAAACCGCAACCGCCTCCGTTTCCTCCACCAGAACCAGATCGCCGAGCTCATCTTCCAACGTATCATAAACCAGCGCATCGTCGGGAGTTTCTGACTTCTGAAATTGCTTGAACGCTTTCTTCTGGTCTTTTGACAAATCGTCGATGGAGACGTCTAACAGCGACCATTGCTCGCCGCTGGCCTTGCTCGGGTCAAAGCGCAGCCGTAGCGCCAGCTCTTCACCGTTTTGCTCACTCCAGAAATCAACGCTAAACGCAAAGCGCGCATCGCCAAATGCCGCCGCTTTCTCAACGGTGGAGGCGAGAATGTCGGTGGCTTGCGGCTGTGCGTCTTCGGCCTGCGCTGATGCGGCGAAGAAAAACAGACAAACAATGCAACGAAAATTACGCAACCCTCAAAAGCTCGGCGCAAAACTGCGCGGTGCGGGATCGATGGTTAAAATGCCGCCGGGCTGAATTTCCAAAATTGCCAATCCACGCTCAACCGACCCATCTCTATTCAGACGAAACAGACCGTCGGCGCCGAAATAGCCGTTCGGGTCGGTGATCGTCTCCACTGAGAAGCGATTGCGCTTGCGCTCACTAGCCGCCAGGCGGGCGGAAAGGAGAGAGGCGTCATAGGCCAGCGAAGCGAGCCGCGGTGGCGGCGCACCAAACGCACCGGCAAAACGGTTTTCAAAATTGCGCGTGATCTCAGGGTCGGGCGCAGCAAACCAGCCGCCACGCAAAGCCGGCTCTCGGGTGAGGCGCGGGTTTTTCCACGCCGATATGCCAAGCAGTTTCACCCGCGTAATATCGACATTGTAAAACGGCAGCAGCGGCGCGAGCGCGCGCAACAATGTGCCCTGCTCCGGCATCAACACCGCCTGATAGCCTTGGGTATAACCAACCTCTTCGGCGCCGGGCTCAGGCGCCTCGCCATCATATTCATGGCGCAGTTCCAGCGGCACGATTTCTTCAGAAAACCGCGCCAGCCGTTTGGCCGGCGCCAGCATCGCGTCCGGCTCCTGCATATAGCGTTCTTCGTGAACAATAATCCCGCCGCGCACGAACACGGCTTCGGCAAAGGCACCGGAGACGCGGTTGCCATATTCGGTCAGCGGCGCAAGCACACCGAAACGGGTCAAATCTTGGCTGACCGCATATTCGGTGACGCGCTCGATTTCGAGTTCCGGCGGAAAGCTCAACAGATAAACCCCGTTGCCGCCGGATTTAAGATCGGACGAAAATGCAATCATCGGCGTTTGGGCGGCGCGCGTGACCACGGCCGCAGCTTCAACCGATTCAGAAAATAGCGGTCCCAAAATAATCTCGGCGCCATCAGCAAGCGCCGAGCGCGCTGCGTCCGCCGCGCCAATCGCGGTGCCTTTGGTGTCTTTCGGGATCAGCAAGAAGAGCTCATCGCCAGCGTCAAACGCGGCCAGCTGGGCGGCGTCAAACATCGCCGATGCAACCTTTTGGGCCGGCGCGCTATTGGCGGAAAATGGCAACAGCAAACCGACGCGCACTGGCTCCTTGCCATCCATATGGCGCGGACGGGCATAGCCGCGGCGATCATAACGGCGGGCTTCCTGGTCAAATTCCGGACCGGAAGTCGTCACCCCGGACGGCGCTTCAACCCCTGGTTGGCCAGGCAGCGTGACCACCGACGGCCCCGGGCGCACCGGCGCGGTCTCACAAGCGACAATCGCCGCGGCCATAAGGCTCGCGAACCCCGCCCTCAACCCAAAACCAACATCCATGCGCATAAGCCCCTACTATCCTAATATGCGGGCGCAAGACTAGCCGCCGCTGCACGCCCCGTAAACAAGCCTAATCGATCGCCCCACCCACTGGCCCAATTGACGCGCTCCGCCGACCGGGCCAATCGTTGCGGCATGACCAATACGCCCTTACACCTCGAACCCGGCCTTTATGTGACCGCAACGCCAATCGGCAATCTCGGCGACATAACCTATCGGGCTGTCGAAACGCTTAAGGCCGCCGATTTGATCATCTGCGAGGACACTCGCCAGACCGCCAAGCTTTGCGCCGCCTATGGGATCAAAACCCCGCTCAAGGCTTATCATGAGCACAATGCAGCGCGGACGCGGCCGGGCATTATTAAAAAACTGCAAGATGGGACCTCGATGTGTCTGGTCTCTGACGCCGGCACGCCGTTAATCTCCGATCCGGGCTATAAGCTGGTGCGCGAGGCGCGCGACGCGGGCGTTGCGGTCACCCCGCTTCCCGGCGCATCGGCCGTCATCACCGCCCTTTGCGCCGCCGGAGCGCCAAGCGATCATTTCCTGTTTGCAGGGTTTGCCCCCTCACGCGCCGGGGCCCGCGACAAGGCGTTCGCCGCCGTCGCGGAAGTCGCGGCTACGCTGGTCTTTTATGAGACGGGCCCGCGTCTTTGCGCCTGCCTTGAGGCGATGGCGGCAGCCTTTGGCGAACGCCGCGCAGTGGTCGCCCGCGAGCTTACAAAACTTCATGAAGAATTCCGCGAAGGGCAATTATCCGAGCTTGCAGCGAGCTATAAAGATGCGCCGCCAAAGGGCGAGATTGTCGTTCTGGTATTTCCGCCGGAGACAAAACCGGTCACCATGGAAGCGCTCGACTATTTCCTTAAAGACGCACTTGAAACGATGAGCGTTAAAGACGCGGCGGCGCAAGCAGCAAGCATTCTCGGCGCCCCGCGCAAGAGCGCCTATGCGCGCGCGCTAAAATTAAAAGCCGGCTCATGAGCCGCCCCAACACCGGGGCCAAGCAGCGCGCAGAAGCTGCCGGCCGGCGCGGGGAAAGGCTTGCCGGCCTGATTTTGAGCTTGAAGGGTTTTGCGATTATCGCCCGCCGCTTTAAGGCTCCCGGCGGAGAAATCGACCTGGTCGCAAAACGCGGCAAGTTGTTGATTTTCGTTGAGGTCAAAGCCCGCGCCAGCCTCGACGATGCGCTGGAGGCGGTCGGTTACGCCAATCAGCGCCGGGTCAGCGATGCGGCGTCAATGTTCTTGGCGCGCCAGCCGCGACTTGCGCATTGCGATATGCGTTACGATATTATCGCCGTCTCCGGTTGGCGTTGGCGCCATATTAAAGGCGCCTGGCTCGATGACGATTAATTGTTCTATCAGGGTCGAGGAAAAAACCGGCAACCATGTTAAGCTTCGCGCAACCGGCGACGCGCAGTAACCCGTCCTAAGCCAGCCCCACTAAACCTCCAGCGCGAAAGCTCCTCCATGTTGAAAATAGCCTTCCAGATGGACCCCATCGACGCCGTCGACGTTAACGCCGACACGTCCTTCGATATGGCCTTTGAAGCCAATGCCAGAGGCCATGAGATTTGGGTCTATGGGCCGGCGACATTGCAGCTCTATGGCGGCGAAGTGCGCGCCCGTGCGCAGCGCATCGACCGCATGAGCCGAACCCAGGGCGATCATGCTAACCTTGCAGCGCCCGAACTTATCGATCTGCGTGCGCTTGACATTGTCCTTATCCGTCAGGACCCGCCTTACGACATGGCCTATATCACCGCCGCGCAGATCCTTGAACGGCTGCAGCCGGGTGTGATGGTGTTGAACGACCCGCGCGCCATTCGCGATGCGCCAGAAAAACTTTTCGTCACCGATTTTCAAGACCTGACGCCGCCAACGCTGATTACCTGTGACCGGGCAGCGATCCGTGAGTTCCGGGCCGAACATGGCGACATGATTTTAAAGCCGCTCTATGGCAATGGCGGCGCCGGGGTGTTTCGTATCCACCCCGAGGATGGCAATTTCAATGCGCTGCTCGAGCTCTTCGAACAAATGTTCCGTGAGCCGATTATCGCGCAGAAATTTCTGCCGTCAGTCTCAAAAGGCGATAAACGCATCATCCTGCTGGACGGCGAGGCGGTGGGCGCGATCAACCGTGTGCCGGCGGCGGGTGAGACCCGCTCCAATATGCATGTTGGCGGCCGCGCCGAAGCGGTTGAGATGACGGCGCGCGATCAGGAAATCTGCGACCGCATCGGCCCGGCGCTATCCGAGCGCGGCCTCGTCTTTGCCGGCATTGATGTCATCGGCGACTATCTCACCGAGATTAACGTGACCTCGCCGACCGGGGTTCAGGAAATGCGCGGATTTGGCGGGGCAGATTTTTCCGCCCTGTTTTGGGACTGGGTTGAGGGTCGGCTGGAAGGCGAATAGCCCAGCCGGTTGTCAAATCAGAACAGCAGAGCGCCGACGGCGAGGTCGGGCCGGCACACAACCGAGAGCTTGTGCTAATTTATCGCCGCATTGCCCGGCCGCGAAGGCGCACACAATATTAGTTTGACCGCCTTCACGCGCAAGCTGCGAAAAGTTAACCGCCGCCTTCCCGAGTGGTCCGGAATTCGCTACACAACAAAGATCACGCCGATCCGTTAAGGAATTGGCGACACATCAACACCCGGTGACAAAACGCCGTCCATGCATCTCGTTGACCGTTATATTCTACGCACTGTCATCACACCGCTATTACTGGCGCTAAGCATTGCCGGTATGCTGTTGTTGCTTGAACATATGTTGCGACTGTTCGATTTTGTGCTTGCCGAACAGGGCCCGGTCGATGTGGTCTGGCAGATGCTGGCCAATCTGGTGCCGCATTATCTTGGACTGGCGCTGCCACTTGGCACTTTTCTCGGCATCATGCTGGCGTTTCGCAATCTGTCGCTGTCGAGCGAGCTTGATGCGTTAAGTTCAAGCGGCGCGTCTTTTGGACGGCTGTTGCGGCCAATATATGTGCTGGTCTTGTTTCTGATCGTGCTGGACTTTCTCCTGGTTTCCTACATCCAACCTTATTCACGTTACGAATACAGCCAGATCCGTTTCAATGTGACCAGCGGCGCACTCGGCATAAAAGTGCCCGCCGGCGAGTTCGTCGATATCTCCGACCAGGTCACCATCCGCCTTGGCGCCGTCAATAAGGACACCCGTGACGCGGAAAATATTTTTCTGGAGCGGCGCGGGCTCGATGGCGGACGCACAACCATAACCGCTCGCTACGGCGCCATTTCAACAACCCCGGATATCCGCTCATTGCTTTTAAAGCTCGAGCAAGGCCGCCAGGTGATTATTGATCCGCTGGGTGAACAAATTCAGGCGTTAAATTTTGATTCCTTCGACCTGGAGATCGAGTTGCCCGCCATTGGCGTCTTTCGCGAGCGCGGCGGCGATGAACGCGAAGCGACATTCGATGAAGTTGTCAGTTTCCTCAGCCGGGAAACGCGCGCATCATCACCGCTCTATAACAAATATCGCGCCGGGCTGCACTGGCGCATCATTCATCCGCTGTCCTTTTTGATAATGCCAATCTTGGCGATCGCAATGGGCGTTTCGGGCCGGCGCCAAAAATCTTCAATAAAGCCAATCGTCGGCATTGCGATTTTGATCGTCTATCACGAAACTCTTGAAGAGTGGGGCAAGGTCGTGGCCGGGAATGGCGAGCTGTCCCCTTACATTTCTATGTGGGGGGTGTTTGCGGCCTTTGCGGTAGTATCGGTTCTGCTCTATCGCGGCTCGATCGACCGCGCACGCACAGCGCGCGTGATGACCCGGCGCGAGACCGAAACGGTGCGCCTTGCCGGAGCGGAAGGCCCCGCACCATCGTCAGAATCGGCGGCGGGTGAGCCGCAATGAACGCCGCACAAGGGATATTCACGCTTTATGTCGGGCGGATGTTTTTGATCCGCTTCGTCGGCTTTTTGTTATTTTTCGTGATCATTATGCAGATGCTCGATCTGTTAAATCGCTCGAGCGATATTCTGGCGGCAGACGGCGCCACGGTGGATTCGCTGATCCACTATATCCGACTGCGCTCGCCGCAGATCATTGCGCAGTTTACGCCTTTCGCGGCGCTCCTCGGCATCGTCATCACCCTTGCCGGCCTTAGCCATACTAGTGAAATCACCGTCATGCGTGCGGCCGGCATGTCGGTGCACAGGGTGTTATTGCCACTCGGATTTGTGTGCGTGATCGTCTCCATCGCGCATTTTATTTTCTTTGAAACGGTGACCATCAAATCATCCGACGCGCTCGATTATTGGGCGGCGAATGATTACGCCCTCAACTTGCCGGAAGACACCGGCACCCGAACCAACATCCGCATTAATTTTGACAATGAATATATCAGCGCGCAAAGCGCCGCCCGGTTCGGCGACGCCGTCTTGCTGTCTGACGTCACCATATACGACATTGACGAGAACGGACTTGCCTCAAAGGTCATAGAGGCGCGCGCCGCCCGTCATGAAGATGGGATTTGGCGGCTGTTTGGCGTAAAAACATTTGACGCCGTGAACCTTGCCGTCACCGAGAACGCCGTCGCCTTATGGACCAACAGCCTTGACCCCGAGCTGTTATTTGCACTGACGCTGAAGCCCGACCAAACCAGCCTCAGCGATTTGTCGAAAAAAATTCGCCAGCTGCGCCGCGAACAGGCTGATACGCGCGAGGCGATGACCTCCTTTTTGGGCCGGTTCTCCAGACCTATGGCGACGCTGGTAATGCCGCTTTTGGGCGCCATTGCCGGCTTTGGCATGCACCGCCAGGGCGTCCTTCTGGTCCGGGCAATCTCCGGATCTGCCCTCGGCTTTACTTATTTTGTCGCCGAAAGCCTGGCCCTCGCGCTCGGCAAGCTCGGCGTCATCCCGGCGCTTCTTGGCGCCTTCTCGCCGCTCGCTTTGTTCATGATTGTCGGCTTTTCCATACTTCTGGCGATGGAAAACTAGCCACGGCCAAGCCTGGCCAGGCTTGGCTACAAGCAGGGCCAGCGTTGCATTCTCTGTTAATTTTCTATTTATGGTTGCATCGTATTCAATTTATGGTTGTATATGTATGCGCGCCCATGAGTGTTTGTGAAACAAGCGGAGACGAGTTTATGGCCGGTCTGATTTTAAAGCTTCGCCCCTATGAAGAGCTGATGATCAACGGCGTGGTGGTTGAAAATGGCGACCGCAAAGCCCGGCTGCGGGTAAAAACCGACGGCGCCCACATCTTGCGGCTACGCGATGCGATGAAGCCGGAAGACGCAACAACCCCGTTAAAGCGCGCATATTATATTGCGCAAATGGCGGTCGCGGGACAATTGGCCAACGCCGAGGCCGCAGACCTTGCTCGCCATGCGCTTGAAAGTTATGACGGGCCCGGCGCCAATGAGACCCGGCGCGAGGTTGATATTCGGCTTGCGGAAAATGAGTTCTACAAAGTCATGCGCTATCTGGGCGAGGTGATGGCCGCCGAGCCCGCATTCGCGCAACCCGCAAGCGCGCCGGACCGCCCCTTGCCGCAAACATTCGGCGGCGCCGCCTCATAAGGCCGCTCTAGCGCCCTTGTTCTCTGCGCCGTCTTAGCCCAAATAAGCGCGCATGCCCGCCAATCTCGATATCATCTCGCTTGGATGCCGCCTCAATCTGGTGGAGAGCGAGGCTATGCGCCGACTTGCCGGCGCGGCCGGGCTAAAAGACGCGGTGGTGATTAACACCTGCGCGGTCACCAACGAAGCGGTGCGCACCGCGCGTCAGAACATTCGCCGCGCAAAGCGCACGCGGCCAGGCGCCAGAATTATCGTCACCGGCTGCGCCGCGCAAACCACGCCGGATGACTTCGCATCGATGGCCGAAGTCGACGCCGTCATCGGCAATCAGGAAAAATTGACACCGCGCGAATGGCGCGCGCTCGCCGAAGACCCGGCGCTGGAAGAAAACGCTGCGCCAATCATTCGCGTTAACGACATCATGTCGGTGCGTGAGACCGCCGGTCATCTGATCGACGGTTATGGCGATCATGCGCGCGCATTTTTGCAGATTCAAAATGGCTGTGACCACCGCTGCACTTTCTGCATCATTCCATTCGGGCGCGGCAATTCGCGCTCGGTGCCGGTGCGCGTCGCGGTTGAACAGGCGCGGCGGCTGGCCGAGGCTGGCCACCACGAGATTGTGCTCACCGGCGTCGATATGACCTCCTACGGCGCCGATCTCGACGATGCGCCAACGCTGGGCGTGCTGGTCGCGGCGATCCTTGATCAGGTCCCAGAGATTTGCCGGCTGCGTCTGTCCTCGGTTGACGGTGCGGAGATTGACGACGAACTGTTTGAGCGCATCACCGGCGACAATCGCGTTGCGCCCTATTTACACCTGTCGCTACAGTCCGGCGACAATATGATCCTTAAGCGTATGAAGCGCCGCCACACGCGCGAACAGGCGATCGAGCTTTGCCATACTATCCGCGCCCGGCGCGCCGATGTCGCCTTCGGCGCTGACATTATTGCTGGTTTTCCGACTGAGACCGAGGAGATGTTCGTTCGCAGCCTCGACATCATCGACGAGGCGGGCCTGCAATATCTTCATGTCTTCCCGTTCTCCCCGCGCCAGGGAACCCCGGCGGCGCTGATGCCACAAGTCCCGCGCGTGATCATTAAAGAGCGCGCCGCGCGGCTGCGGGCAAAGGCCGCCGATGCATTGCATGGGTTTTTGGATCAGCTTGTCGGACGCGAGGAATTAGCGATCATGGAGAGCGGCGGCCGCGCGCGGCTTGGCAATTTCGCCAGTGTGAAAGTCATTAATAGTGAGACCGCCTCCATTGGCGGCGCATGCCAGCTTCGCCTGACCGCGCGTGAAGGCGATCTCCTGATCGGCGAGGCTATATGAAATCCATTATTCGTCAGGCGCCCAACGCGCGCGCAATGTTGCAGGAGTAGATTGATCGTGGCGAAGAATTTCCTCTCCGGCCTGTTCGGCAAAAAAAAGCCGGCCGACGATGCGGCGCCGGAACAACAATCCACGCCGGAAGATGCGCCTGCCGCCGATGACAGCGCGCCGAAGGACCTCCCGGCCGCAGATGTCAGCGCGCCGAAAACCATAGCGCCGGCGCCTGAAATCGTCGAGCCCGTCTCAGACGATGAACCCGCGCGCCCGACGACGCCTGCAGAAACGGCCGAGAAAAAAAGCCCGGGCTGGCTGTCGCGGCTAAGCCAGGGGCTATCAAAATCATCGTCAAAGCTTTCCGACGGCGTCGCTGGTATTTTTAACAAGCGCAAGCTTGACCAGGAAACGCTTGATGAGCTCGAAGAGCTTCTGGTCACCGCCGATCTCGGCGTTGCCGCCGCTGAGCGGATTACCGATAGTCTTGCTCAAGACAAGTTCGAAAAGGAAATCACCAACACCGAAGTCCGCGAAATCCTCGCCGACGAGGTTGCGGCGACGCTCAAGCCGCTGGAGGCGCCGCTTCTGGTCAATGCCGCGAACAAGCCGCATGTGGTCTTGATGATCGGCGTCAACGGTTCGGGAAAAACCACCACGATCGGCAAGCTGGCGCAGCAATTCAAAGATGATGGCCTGTCGGTGATGCTGGCCGCGGGCGACACTTTCCGCGCCGCCGCCATTGAGCAGCTAACCGTCTGGGGCGAGCGCACCGGCGCGCCAGTGATCGCCCGCGAAGTTGGCGCGGACGCGGCGGGGCTTGCCTTTGACGCCGTCAAAGAAGCAAAAACCGCTGGCGTCGATGTTTTATTCATCGATACCGCCGGCCGGCTGCAAAACAAATCCGCGCTGATGGACGAGCTTGCGAAAATTGTGCGTGTCCTGAAAAAACTCGATGCGTCCGCACCTCATGATGTCATCCTCGTCCTTGACGCCACCGTCGGCCAGAACGCGATCAGCCAGGCAGCGGCGTTTTCTGACATTGCCGGGGTGACTGGCCTGGTCATGACCAAGCTCGACGGCACCGCCAGAGGCGGCGTTCTGGTTGCGCTTGGCGACAAATTTGCATTGCCGATACATTTTATCGGCGTCGGCGAAAGCGTTGACGATTTGCAAATCTTCCACGCCGAGAGTTTCGCCCGAGCGCTTGCCGGCGTGGTTGATTAAACCGGATTTAAATTCCCAATTCCTCAAGGAGCGTTTCATGAACGAGACCAAAGGCCCTGAGCCACGACTGTCCGGCGGCGCCAAATTCGCCGTCGATATGGGCCCACTTGCGGTTTTCATGATCGCCTATTTTTTCGGCGGCCGCCTAGCGCCGCTGATCGGCGGGTTGGCCGGTCAGGACTGGTCGATCTCCGAGGGCGAGGAAATGTATCTCGCGGTCGGGCTTTTCTTGCCCGCTTATCTGGTCGCCTTCATCTATTCGGTGTGGAAGGAGCGCCGGGTGGCGCCAATGCTGCTGGTCACCGGCGTCATTGTCGGCGTCCTCGGCAGTCTGACGTTGATCTTGCACAACAAGATGTTCTTTTACATGAAACCGACGATTATTTACACGCTGTTTGCCGCGAGCCTGGCCGGCGGCATGATCGCCGACCGGAATTTCCTCAAAATTGTCTTTGACGGCGCCCTGCACCTGCCGGACGATGCTTGGCGTATACTGACCAAGCGCTACGCGGTGTTTTTTGCAGTTCTCGCCGTCGCCAACGAAATTGCCTGGCGCTATTTCATGCGTGATTGCGATCTCACCGGCGAGGCGGGCTGTTCTGGGGAAAAACATTGGGTCAATCTGAAAATATTCGGCTTCACCGCCGCCAGCCTGATCTTCACCGGATTTCAGACGCCGTTAATCGCCAAATTTATGCCGGATGAAAGTGTTGCAGATGAACTGAACGAGAAGCCCGCTGGGGAAAACTAAACGCCGCACGCCTCCTCATTTTAAATTTTATGTAACCCTAATGCATGATCACACGTCTGCTGATTATCCGCCCAAAGCCTAAACTCTCCACTTTGTGATCTGGTGCGGCAATTTTGCCGATGACGGATGAGTTTCAATCAACTATGTACCAGCGCAGTTCAAACCGTCCGCGTCGGGTGTAATTTTGCAATTCTTTCGGAATCGTTCTAATGACGCCCAATCTAATGGCATCCTGTCTTATGACATCCAGTCAAATGGCATGCTGACCAATCACGCTAAGGATGAAGCGCCGTTTTCGGATTATCAGATCGCGACGCATAACTTGAACCCATTCGAGATATTTCCGACACAGCCGAAACATAAACAGTCGAAACACACACAGTCGAAACACGGAGAAATTCATGGCTTATTCGCTTAAGAGCTCACCAGGTCACCTATTGCGGCGCGCCCAGCAATATGCTCACGACCTTTATTCTAAAGAGGTTGGTTCATCCGGCCCGACGCCGCGCCAGTTTGAAGTTCTGAGCGTTGTCGCCAAAAATGAAGGGCTGAGCCAGACTGACCTCGTCCGTCACACCGGCATCGACCGCTCAACGCTGGCCGACATGATCGCCCGGATGATCAAAAAAGGTCTATTGACGCGTAAACGCACCAAAGAAGACGCCAGAGCAAACGCCGTCAGCATCTCCGCCGCTGGCAAACGCGTCCTCAAATCGGCAGACGCCAAGGTCAACAAATCGGACCGTGCGGTTCTTTCCGTTCTGCCGAAAACCCAGCAGGCCGGCTTCATGAAAGCGCTCAAAGCTTACGCCGATGCGCTCGACAGCATGGAATCCGCAGCGGCTGCGCCGAAAAAACGCGCAACCAAGCGCAAAGCGGCGAAGAAAACCGCAAAACGCAAAACCGCGAAAAAAGCCACAAAGCGTAAAGCCAAACGCCGGACCAAGCGCCGCTAAGATATTTAAGCGAAACGCGTAATCATGAACGCCGCCGGCCCCAGCGCCGGCGGCGTTTTCATTTGCCCGCTATTTGGGTGGCTCGCCAGGAAAGTAGACGCGCGCCGGCGTTTCATTGCATTATACGCTCATGAGCGAGACTGACACAGACAGCGCCGATGAGCGGATCAAATTCCTGGTAATAGCATCCGATTGTCCTGAAGCGCGGCTGGCGGCGTTTTTCTCCGGCCGGCGCGCCAAGCGGTCCAACGCCCTTGTCAGCCTGTTGCATGTCGTCGAGCCGCCCGAATTTGGCCATTGGGCGACCGTCGCGGAGACCATGCGCGCTGAAGCCTATGAGAACGCCGAGGCGATCTTGCATGAATTTGCCGCCGAGGTGAAAGCCCAGACCGGCGAGCCCCCGGAAGAAATCATCCGCGAAGGCATCGTCGTTGAGGAAATCGGCAAGCTGATTGAAGAGGACCCGCAGATCGCATTTTTGTTTCTCGGCGCCTCCA
This sequence comes from Hyphococcus sp., assembly GCA_021776415.1. Taxonomy (GTDB): domain Bacteria; phylum Pseudomonadota; class Alphaproteobacteria; order Caulobacterales; family Parvularculaceae; genus Hyphococcus. The sequence continues at coordinate 17,461 of JAJFFY010000050.1, read as the reverse complement.
CTGAGACCAGCGGCCCGGGACCTCTGGTCTCGGCGCTGGCGAACAACCCCGCCTATCTTGGCGTGCGGCCGATACCGGTGGTGGTGGTGCCAGGGGCGGTAACGCGCGACGAATTACGCAAACTTTCAGGCTAACCATGGACCGCGATAAATTTCACTTGCCGGGCAAGCATTATTTCCTGTCGCATTCTGTTGGCGCTCAGCCAAAAACCATGGATGCAGCGATGGCAACGGGGTTTGCGGACCCCTGGCGGCGCGAGGGCGCTGGGGTCTGGGATACCTGGTTTGAAACGCTGGCTCTGGCGCGCGCCGGCCTCGCGCCGCTGATTGGCGCCGATCCGAACGATCTCTGCCTACAGAGCAATGTCTCAAGCGGGATTTCGAAAATCCTGTTCTCGCTCCCCGAGCGGACGGGGCGGACCAAGATTGTTCTGAGCGAAGATGATTTTCCGACCGTCGGCTTTGCCCTCGCCCAGGCGCGGCGGATTGGCTATGAGCTGGTGTTCCTGCCCGGCGGGGCCCGCCTTGCCGATCCCGATGCGTGGGCGCCGGCGTTCGAGGACGATGTTCAACTGGTGGCGACGACGAGGGTCTATTCCAATTCCAGCGTTATGGCGCCGGCCGGAGAAATCGCCCGCCGCGCCCGCGAGGCCGGCGTATTTTCGCTTCTCGATGTCGCCCAGGCGGCCGGCGCCGTACCGGTGCGACTGAATGAATGGGCGCCCGATTTCGCCGTCGGCACGGCGTTGAAATATCTCTGCGGTGGGCCCGGCGCCGCATTCTTATGGGTGCAGAGCGATACTGCCGCGCAATGTGCGCCGATGGATGTCGGCTGGTTCTCCCATGAAAACCCGTTCGAGCTGGACATCCGCCATTTCGAATATGCGCAAGGCGCAGCGCGCTATACCGGCGGCACGCCCTCAATCGCACCCGCCGCAGGCGCGCTGGCGGGCTTTGAGATCATCGGCGCTCACGGCATTGATGCGATCTACGCGCATAATCAGGCGCTGTTGTCGCGGCTGTTTGACGGCCTGCCGGACGGCGCGGTGCAATCGATGATGACCGAAGGCGCCCGCGGTTCTGGCGTTTTGGTCAAGGTGCGCGATTATGATGCGGCGGCGGCGGACCTGGCGGAAGCCGGCGTCATTCACGACACGCGGCAGGGCTTGGCGCGGCTTTCAGTCCATCTTTATAATGATGAAAATGATATTGATGCGCTATTGGCGGCGTTAACGCCGCATCTATAAATCTAGCTTCAAAGACACTGGCGCATGGTCAGAAGGTCGCTCCCATCCGCGCGCGTCATCATGAATCTGATAGGCCTTGCGCCCGCCATCCAGCGCCGGTTTTTTGAGCGCCGGGCTCACCCAGATATGGTCAAGACGCCGACCGCGATTGGATTGGCGCCAGTCTTTCGCCCGGTAGGACCACCAAGTGTAGAGTTTTTCCGGCTCGGGAACGAGTTCGCGCGCGACATCGAGCCAGCCATGCGAAGCGATGACAGCGTTAAGCAGGTCGACCTCGACCGGCGTGTGGGAGACAATTTTCAGCAATTGCTTGTGCGACCAGACATCGTTTTCGGTTGGCGCGACATTTAAATCACCGACCAGAATAGACTTTGAACGCGGCCCCAGCTCTGAAAACCAGCCGCGCATCTCATCCATAAAGTCCAGCTTGTGGGCGAATTTATCATTCGCCTTCGGGTCGGGAACGTCGCCGCCGGCCGGGACATAAAAATTATGGATGCGCACGCCGCCGGGAAGGCTGGCGGCAATGTGGCGGGCGTCACCCTTGCCGCAAAATTCGCGCTTTTCAATTTTCTTAAGTGGCAGGCGCGAGGCAATCGCGACGCCATGATATCCCTTCTGACCGGAAACGGCGAGATGCTCATAACCGGCGTCGCGAAACGCTTTGGATGGGAAGGCGTCCTCAACACATTTAATTTCCTGCAAACACAACACGTCCGGCGCTTGTTGTTTTAAAAACTGCGTCACAAGATCAATGCGTAGGCGGACGGAATTGATGTTCCATGTGGTAATTTTCATGAGGGCTCTGACTGTGGGGGCGGGGTGAGGGCTGCGGGGTGATGCCCATGGCTATGCGCCGAAGCCATAGCCGTCAAGCGAGCATATTTGCCGCGGCGGCCAACCGCCTATATCACGCGCTTCATGGAACTCGCTACCCTCTTGCCCGAAGGACTGCCCCTATGGGCGGCGCTTGGCGCGATCATCGCGGCGTTTTTCACCACCGCCCTCACCGCCGCTTTCGGGCTGGGCGGCGGGCTGGCGTTGCTGGCGGTGATGAGCGCGATTTTCCCCGCCGCCGCCGTGGTCCCGGTGCACGGCGCGGCGCAGCTCGGCTCCAACGCCGGACGGTTCTACCTGCAACGTCGCGACGTGGTCTGGCCGATCGTATTATGGTTTACCGTCGGCGGGCTGTTGGGCGCAGGGCTTGGCGGCCGCCTTGCTATCGAAATGCCGGTCTGGGCGCTACGCGCCGGCGTCGCCGCTTTTATCTTGTACACCGTCTGGGGTCCGCGCCCGAAAGGCTTCTCGCCCGGCGCCAAAACTTTTTTCGTAACCGGCGCGGTCGGTGCTTTTTTGACCATGTTCTTTGGCGCCACCGGCCCGATTGCCGCGACTATGCTGTCGGCGACCAAGCTCGACCGACTAGGGCGCGTCGCCACCCACGCCGCCTGCATGGTCGCACAGCACGGGATCAAGATTATCGTCTTTGGCGCGCTTGGCTTTGCCTTTGCCGACTGGGCGGTGGTGATCACCGCTATCCTTCTGTCGGGCTTTGCCGGCACGGTGATCGGCACGCACTATCTCCGGCAGATGCCGGAAGTCCACTTTGACCGGGGCTTTAAAATGATCCTGACCCTGATTGCTATCTATCTGCTGGTCGCGGCGGGGCTTGATTTTAAAACAGGTTAAACGAAAGCCCGGTGACGCCGACCGGCCAGCGCCCAAACTCAAACAGGCGAAATTTTGCTGCGAATGGGTGCGCTTCAATATCGAAATCGGGATTGGCTGCGGCGAGAAGCGCAAGCGCTGCGCCATTGGCCGCCTGGACCGCCGCACCAACCGCAATATTGCGCGGACCTTCCTCGACAATATCAAAAATCACCGCCGCCTGCTCCATGCCTTCCAGCGCCGGCTCGGTGATTTTATCGGCGATCAGCGTCATGCCGATATGCAGCGCCTCTTGCGATAAGCACTCAAGCGCGCGCCCGGTGAGGTCAGCGCGCTGCAACTCTTCAGCCTCCCAGGCCGGGCTCTGCCAGTCGAGACTTTCGGTCGCCGCCGCCGCATCGTCCCAATCGATAAGGATTGCAACTTCTGCGTCGGGGAAGCCGAGCCGGGTGACATACTGCTCCGCCGCAGCGCGGGCGCCGGGCGTCAGCGGCTCGCCGAGATTGGCAAACCACGGAATCCGGTCGAGCGTGCGAGCGAACCGCGTCAGCACGGTCAGGCTCGGCAGCTCTCGCTCCAGCTCTTCCAGCTCGATTTCGTCCATATCGACATGTTCTCCGCTGCGTGGCCCGGGTCATAGCCCACTAATAAGAAAAAAGGCGCCCGATCCTGAAGAGAGATCGGGCGCCAAGCTGCGCTGTTGCGCCTACGCCGGGAGGGGATATTCCGGCGACGCGACTGGCTTTCAGGCCTGCAAGCGGGGGGGCAACGCTGGCCTGAGAAAACACCCTTCGCGTACTGTTACATTAACGCATCACTGATGAGTTTTTCAATAGGGTACGCAAAAAAAAGCTTGATTGTGACCCTGTAACAAAAGCAGCAAAGTGCTGCGATATTTGTAGCATTGCTAATTTTTAAGGAAAGCTCCGCCCGCATCCGGGGGCCGGAAAAGCCGGTTGGCTAGGCGCTCGCCGGCGGCCACATTGTCAAGCGTGACCACGGTTATGCCATTTTGCAGGTCGCGAACGATCCAGCGGATTATCGTCATTTCCGGCGCTTTAACGATAACCGTCAGCTCGCCCTCGGTGTCGTCCTTTTTGGACGCCAGCGTGATCGCGACATTGTTAACACCGCGCTCAACCCCAACCACGCTGGTTTCATCAAAATCGAGCTTCCGGCTCAACAGAAATTTGAGCGGGGTTTTGTTCAAAGGGTAGGAATCGGTTGTCTCCAGCGCGTCGTCATAGACATAGACGAGCCCGCCATTGGCGACGATCAGGAGCGGGGTCGGCGGGTCATATTCAAACCGTAAAAACCCCGGACGGCGCAGATATAAACGGCCGGTCGAGATCGCACCGGATGGGGCAATCTGGGTAAAATCGCCCGTGAGGGTTGTTGTTTGCTCAAGGTAATCGACAAAATGCTGCACAACCGCCGTATCGCTTTCGCCTTCAAAGGCGAGCGGGCCGCTTTCGTCCGCCTCCGCCGCGACGGCTAGAACCGGTTCGCTGGCCGGGGCCAAAATGACGGGGTTACTCTCGTCCGCTGGCGGCGTGGTGAGTTGCGGATCCGTCGCCGCCTGAACCGCGACCACAATCGGCGTGGCCGCTGCGCTCGTCGGCAATGGGCGCGCCGCCGCGGCCGCATCGATGCAGATCAATGAAATTGCCGAAAGCATTGCGATGCTCATGCACAGTCCTCATTTGCCTGCCTCTATAGCTAGGGCTCGCCGGCGGCGAAAGGAAGCCCGGAACATGGCGCCGGCGTGGCGGCGCCACACAAAATTGTTACCGGACAAGTCCGTAAGACCCGCCCTTTTCCACCGCCCGCTGATAGGCGGGGCGGGCATGAATGCGGTCCAAAAATGCAGAGATGTTTTTGTAAAGCGCGATATTGCCGCGCGCGGCAAAGCCCTCAAACGGAAAACTCATAATGATGTCGGCGGCGGAAAATTCATCGCCCGCCAGCCATTCCGATTGCCCAAGCGTCGCCTCGGCATAATCGAACAGCCCCTTCATAGTGTGATCGAGATAGGCGTCGCGCACGCCTTTCGTCAGCTTACGAGCGATTGGCTTGGCAAAAAACGGCATCGGGGCGGTTTCCATGCGGTTCAGCAACAAAGCCGTCACCATAATCGCCGCGAACGAGCCTTCTGCCGCATGCATCCAGTATTTGTAGCGTTGATAGTTCGGCGCGCCCGGGGCCGGCGCCAACGCGCCGCCATGCTGCTCGACAAGGTACTCCATTATCGCGCCGGTCTCGGCGATCACTTCCCCGTTCTGTTCAACGACCGGTGACTTCCCCAACGGATGCACTTTTTTTAACGCCGCCGGCGCGAGGCTGGTTTTCTTATCGCGTTTGTAGTGCTTGATTTTATACTCGGCGCCCAATTCTTCGAGCAACCAGAGGACGCGCTGAGATCGTGAATTTTCAAGGTGGTGAACCGTAATCATTTTCTTCTCCAGATCAGAACAAGGTATTTCAGTAAAGCGTCGCCAGCGCGTCTTTTGAAAATGCCGCCAATTCGTCGTTTCGGCCGCTGCGAATTTTTTCCGCCCATGCAGGGTCCTGCAACAGCGCCCGGCCGACTGCGATCAGATCAAACTCTTTTGCTTCCATGCGCCGGATAAGCTCATCAAGGCTGGCGGGCTGCGAGACCTCGCCCGCATAGGCGGCGGTAAATTCACCGCTGAGCCCAACCGAGCCTACGGAAATGGCCGGTTTACCGGTAAGTTTCTGGGTCCAGCCGGCAAAGTTGAGATCGGAATTTTCAAATTCCGGCTCCCAGAAACGCCGCTGCGAGCAGTGGAAAATATCAATCCCGGCATCGACCAGCGGCGCCAGCCATTGCGCTAATTCATCGGGAGATTTTGCCGGCTTAGCAGAAAAATCCTGTTGCTTCCATTGCGACAACCGGATCAGCAACGGAAAATCCGCACCCACGCGCTCCCGAGTGCGGCGGATAATCTCTGCAGCAAAAGCTGTGCGGTCCGACCAATCCGGGCCGCCCCATTTGTCTGTGCGCAGATTAGTCTCGCTCCAGAAGAAACTGTCGATCAAATAACTATGGGCGCCGTGAAACTCGACGCAATCAAAGCCCAGCTCCTTTGCGGCGACAGCGCCGTCGACGAACTCGGTAATGGCGGTCTCGATCTCAGCATCGCTCATGGGCGCGCCGATCTGTTTGCCGGGAACTTTCACACCCGACGCCGACCACGAAGGAATATCAAGGTGCGCCGTCTTTGCCGGATTGCGAAACGCCCCTTCATGCCACAGCTGAATACCAATGACGCCGCCAGCCGCCTTAACGCCCGAAACCACCTTCGCCCAGCCGGCCTTAGCTTCATCGGTGACAATATTTGGCACATTCGGCGTGCCCGAGGCGGTTGTCGTGTTAGTCGAGACACCCTCGGTGAGGATCAGGCCGACCCCGCCCTCCGCACGGCGGCGATAATAGGCGGCGACATCCTCGCCCGGAACATTGCCCGGCGAGAATGACCGCGTCATCGGCGCCATGACGATGCGGTTGGCGAGTTTTAACGCACCCAACTCAAATGGTTCAAAAAGGACATCGGCAGGACCCGGCATTAAGCGCTCCTTGGCTAAAATTGCCGCGCACCATAAGCAATGATGCGCAGCGGTGCACGCAAAGACAGCAGCCACAACCCTGTGGCCAATATCTCAGAGCTCGCTATAACCCGCCCATGAAATTTCTCGATCGCACCAAAATCTATGTGGAAAGCGGGACCGGCGGCCGCGGCTGCCTGTCGTTCCGGCGCGAGAAGTTCATCCAGTTTGGCGGGCCGAATGGCGGCGACGGCGGGGCCGGCGGTCATGTCTGGGCCGAAGCGGTCGAAAACCTCAACACGCTGATCGACTATCGCTACAAACAGCATTTCAAGGCCGACCCCGGCCGCCCCGGCGAGGGCGCCAACCGCACCGGCGCCGGCGGCGATGATCTGATCATCAAGGTTCCGGTCGGCACGCAGATTTTCGAAGAAGACGAAGAAACCCTGATCGCCGATCTCGATACGCCAGGCGAGTTGTTTCTGCTGGCCAAGGGCGGCAATGGCGGATTTGGCAATGCGCGGTTTAAATCCTCCACCAACCAGGCGCCGCGGCGGGCCAATCCCGGTCAGCCCGCAGAAAAACGCACGGTTTGGCTGCGCCTCAAACTGATCGCCGATATCGGCCTTGTGGGGCTTCCGAACGCCGGCAAATCAACTTTTCTCGCGGCCGTCTCCGCCGCCAAACCGAAAATCGCTGATTATCCGTTTACGACGCTTCACCCCAATCTCGGCGTCGTGCGGGTCGGCGAGGGACACAGCTTCGTGCTCGCCGATATTCCGGGCCTGATAGAGGGCGCCCATGAGGGCGCAGGCATTGGCGACCGATTTCTCGGCCATGTGGAGCGTTGCGCAGGCCTTCTCCATCTTGTCGATGGCACCGAAAACGACCCCGCCGGGGTATATAAAACCATCCGCCGCGAGCTGGCCGCCTATAGCGCGATGCTTGCCGAAAAGCCGGAATTCGTTGCGCTCAACAAGATTGACGCTTTGAGCGATGAAGAAATCGAGGAAAAAACCGCCGCCCTCGAAAAGGCGGTCGGCGCGCCGGTAAGGCGGCTTTCCGGCGCCACCGGCGCCGGGGTGAAAACCTTGCTCGGCGAGCTGATGACGCTTGCCAACAAGATGCGCAAAGCCGCAACCGCCCCCGCGCAAGGAGAAGAACCCGCCTGGACCCCTTAAGGGGATCACCCAAAACCAGTTTTATTGCCGCCGCGCTGGTTTTCATCTCAAGCTGGGACGCCTATGTAAGCGCCCAAGCAAAACCGCCGCACCGGAAACCTGATGCCCTCTGACAATCTCCCTCGCCGCCGAATCGGACTTCTCGGCGGCTCGTTCAATCCGGCCCATGCCGGCCATCGGCAAATTTCGCTGGCCGCGCTGGAAAGGCTTGGTCTGGAAGCGGTGTGGTGGTTGGTGACGCCCGGCAACCCGTTAAAGGATGCAGGTCAATATGCGCCTTATGAGGAGCGGCTTTCAAAGGCCCGCGCCATTGCCGACCATCCCGATATTGTGGTCAGTGACTTTGAGCGCCGGCACAATCTTCAGTATACGGCTGATACGCTGGAACAATTGCAAGTCACAAATCCTGACATCGATTTTATCTGGCTGATGGGCGCGGACAGCATGGCAGGATTTCATCGCTGGAAGAACTGGCGCAAAATCGCAGAACTGGCGCCGATGGCGGTGTTCAACCGTCCCGATTATACTGACAGTGCGCTGTCAGGAGAGGCGGCAAAAGCACTAGACGCGTTCCGCATTGACGAGAAAAATCTCAGCCAACTGACCCGGAACGACCCGCCGGTCTGGGTTTATTTTTCAGACACCGACAACTCTCTTTCCTCCACCGCGATCAGAAACAACAATCTTGCATCGCCCGACAAACCTTCTGGAGCCTCCCACGACATGACTGATATAACCGCACCTTATGGGCCGTTGGCGTTTTTTCTCGATCTGCATCCCGATCTCGGCGACTTTAAAACTGATGCGCTGGCCGGATTAGCGCAGACGCAAAAAACACTCTCGCCAAAATATTTCTATGATGAGCGCGGCTCGAAGCTGTTTCAGCGCATTACGACGCTCGATGACTATTATCCGACTCGCACGGAAAAAGCGGTGTTTGACGCTAACGCCGCCGACATCACAGACCAGATCGGCTCTGGCGCAGCGATTTTTGAATATGGCTCTGGCGCCAGTGAAAAAATCGCCTGGCTGCTGGACGGCCTTGACCAGCCCGCCGCCTATGTGGCGATGGATATTTCCAAAGGCTATCTGATTGAGAGCGCAACCGCGCTTGCCGGCAGGCATAAGCTCCCCGTGGCGGCTGTCTGCGCCGATTTTCACGCGCCGGTAATCATCCCCGCCGGCCATCTGCCGCAACCGGCGCATTGGCTGGGGTTCTTCCCGGGCTCGACCCTCGGCAACATGCAGCCCGACAGCGCCGTCGCATTTCTAACCCGCGCCAGCCAGACGCTGGGCCCGGACGCCAAATTCCTGCTCGGGGTCGATCTCGAAAAAGATCCGGCAACCATCATCGCAGCTTACAATGACCGCGACGGCGTCACTGCGCAGTTCAACCTCAATCTTTTGACGCGGATGCAGCGCGAACTCGACGCCTCGTTAACCATTGCCGACTTCGAGCATTACGTTTTTTATTGTGAAAAAAACTGCAGGCTTGAAATGCACCTGCGGGCGCTCCGCCCAACATCCATTTCAATTGATGGGCAGAAATTTACCTTTGCAGCGGGCGAGACCCTGCATACGGAAAACTCTTACAAATATTCGCCCCAGCGGCTGGAGGCGCTTTTCGCCAAGACCCCGTGGCGCCAGGAGGCCATCTGGACCGATGAAAAGGGCTGGTTCGCGGCGTGCCTTTTAAGCAACAGTTAATTCCCCGGCGCCCGCTTGGATGCGGCCCCAAAAGCCCCTATATTTACCGGACGAGGATGTCTCGTGTTGCACATGGAGAACTGCGCTGAGTTCACTTGACGGCGCCGCGGCCGCCGGAAAGGCCGCATTAAGACTTGTCGCTGATGGCGACGACGACCACAGCCCGATCACAATTCCGGGCGCTTTTGCCGGCCTGACGCCGGTGGAAATTGGTCGCAAAATTCTTTCCCTCATTGTTGAGCAGCTCGACGACGACAAAGCCGAAGATGTCGTCACCATCGACCTTGCCGGCAAGTCAGACCTTGCCGATTTCATGGTTGTCGCCTCTGGCCGCTCACAGCGCCATGTCAGCGCCATGGCCGACAAAATCATCCAGCACCTCAAGGCCGCCGGCGTCACCGGCGCCAATGTCGAGGGCGCGGGCGCCTGCGACTGGGTTCTGATCGACGCGCATGACGTGATCGTGCATCTGTTCCGCCCGGAAGTGCGCAATTTTTATAATATTGAACGGGTGTGGTCGGAAGCGGCGCATGCTCCGGTCAAGACAGAGGCTTAACCAAACGCCTTCGCTGACAAAGGCTAGTCATGCGACTGATCATCGCCGCCATCGGGAAAATGCGCGCCGGCCCGGAGAAAACCCTTGCCTGCGGTTACCGGGACCGCGCGGCCGCGATTGCCCGTAATATCGGTTTTTCCGGGCCCGACATCTTAGAATTTGAAACCCCGGCGAAATTGAAAGGCGCAAAAAAGCGCGCCAATGAAGGGGCAATGCTTTACGGCGCCGCACCACCCGGGTCGGTTCTCATTCGTCTTGATGAACGCGGCCGAAACTATTCGAGCGAGGGTCTTGCCGACATGCTCTCCCGCCAGCGCGATGACGGCGCCAGCGCAGCGGCGTTTCTGATCGGCGGCGCCGACGGCCACGACCAATCCATCACCGACCGCGCAGCGCTTTCTTTGTGCTTTGGCGTCGCGACATGGCCGCATATGCTTGTCAGGGTGATGCTGATGGAGCAATTATACCGCGCAATGACCATCCTCACCGGCCACCCCTATCACCGCTCATGACCGCGCGCGCATTCCTGCCTTTAATTCTTGCTGCGGCGACGGTCTCCATCGCGCCTACGCAGGCTGGCGCACAGACGGACCCGAGCCAACTGCAAGATGTCGAGCGCCGGCTCAAAGACCGCGCTGAAGAAGAAAAGCGCCTGCGACGGGAGGCTGCCGCCCGCGAAAAGGAAGTCGCGGCCCTGCGTCACCGGATGATTGAAACCGCGAACTCAATTCAGCAGGCCGAGCGCAAAATCACCACCCTTGAAGGCTCGATTGGCGAACTCGAACAGGAAAAGGCGCAAGCGGCGACCGCCCTACGCGCCGAGAGCAACAATCTCAGCGAGGTTTTGGCGGCGCTGCAGTCACTTGAACTATCGCGACCACCAGCGCTGCTGGTGTCGCCGGAGGACGCCAACAAATCGGCGCGCGCGGCGATGCTCTTATCGGACGCCGCGCCGGCGCTGGAGGCGAGAGCCGCCCGTCTGCGCACCGCCGTTGAAAGCTTGGCGGAGCTGTCTGCGGCGTTGGCGCGCGAGCAAGCGGCTTATGCGGGAACCAATGCCGAGCTTGCCGCCCGCCGCGACGTGTTGGGCGATTTAATGAAGCAAAAGGAAAAAGAACGCGATGTCGCCGCCGGGCTGGCCGCCGCCGCCCAGAAACAGACCGCGCGCCTGGCGGTCGAGGCGACCAGCCTGCGCGAGATGCTGCGCCGCCTGGACCGGCTAGCGCATCTTGTGACCCCACGGCTCAAACCCCCGCCGCCGAAAAAAATTGCCCTCAGCCCCCTCGAAATCACCCCGGCGATCAAACCTGTGGCGCCAGAGCCCTTTATCGCCACCAAAAACTTCGCCGCCGCCCTTGGCCGCTTGCGGCCGCCGGTGGCCGGAAGGTTAACCGGCGCCTTCGGCAAACCCCGCCCGGAAGGCGGTGTTTTTGAGGGAATCCGCCTTTCTGCCCGCGATCAGGCGATTGTGACCGCGCCATTTGAGGGCCGTGTAGTCGTGGCGCGGGATTGGCAGCCAATTGGCAATCTGGTGGTTCTGGACGTTGGCGGCGGCTTTCATATATTGTTATTGGGCGTCGGCGACATTCTGGTCGAGGAAAACCAGCAGATTACCGCCGGAGAGCCAGTGGCGACCATGGCCGAAGGTGGTGCAAATTTGGATCTTCAGATCCGCAAAAAAGGCGAGCCCGTTAACCCGTCGTTGTGGCTCTCAAGTAAAAGTATCGAAGAGCTGGCGTTCTAGCTGGTATGAAAAGGTAGTAATATGCAGAAGCTTTCTTCCCGTGCTCCCAGAATTCGCCCCTCAGCGGCGAAACGTTATTCCGCTAGCGCACTTGCCGGCGCCGCAGTAGGCGGCGCGCTCCTGTTCGGGGTTTTGTCCAGCGCGGTATTCGCGCGGGCGTCGATTTCGGCAGACACATTCCGTCAACTTGATCTGTTCGGCGAAGTCTTTGAACAGGTGCACGAGAACTATGTTTCCGACCCTGAAGACGGCGAGCTGATCAAGGGCGCCATTAACGGTATGCTCGATACGCTTGATCCGCATTCAAGCTACCTGACGGCTGAAGACTTTCAGACCATGCAAGAGCAGACCCGCGGCACCTTTGCCGGGCTCGGCATTCAGATTGTCATGGACAATGAAGGCGAAGACAAAGGCTATGTCAAAATCGTCGCGCCGATAGAAGACACGCCCGCCGATCGCGCCGGCATTCTCACCAATGACCTGATCGTCGAAATCGACGGCGAGGCGGTGCTTGGCATGACCATCGATGAGGCTATTTCCAAGCTTAAAGGCGAGAAAGGCACAAAAGTCGATGTCAAAATCCTGCGTGACCGCGACGCCGAACCGTTTGAGCTGACCATTGTTCGCGATATCGTCACCGTTCAGGCGGTCCGGTGGCGTGCGGAAAAAGACTTTGCTTATATCCGTATCGCAACCTTCAGCGAACAGGCTGATGCTGGCGTTAAAAAAGCCATCAAGAAACTGTCGAAAGAAATTCCAGGCGGACCTAAGGGACTTATTTTGGACTTGCGGTCAAACCCCGGCGGCTTGCTCGATCAGGCGATCGCGATTTCCGACGTCTTTCTTGAAGGCGGTGAAATTGTTTCGACCAGAGGCCGGCGGCCACGCGACACCTTGCGTGAGATGGGAACCCCGGGCGACAAGCTCAGCGGAAAGCCCATCATTGTGCTGATTAATGGCGGCTCTGCGTCAGCGTCGGAGATTGTCGCCGGCGCCTTGCAAGACCGCAATCGCGCGCTGCTGCTTGGCACCAAATCCTTTGGCAAAGGCTCAGTACAGACAGTTATTCCGCTTCAAAACGGCCTTCAGGGCGCCTTGCGGCTCACCACGGCGCGGTATTACACCCCCTCCGGCCGCTCAATCCAGGCGCTTGGCATTGATCCCGATATCGCCATGCCGGTGATCTATCCGGGCCAGGATGAGAACGCCACAGGCCGGGCCGAACGCGATCTGCCCGGCGCGCTAGACGTGAAAGAAGAAGAGATCGTCGAGGCGACCACGGAAGCTGACGGCGGGGATGGCGATGGGGATGGGGATGGGGACGCCGAGCCGGCCATTGAACCGTTTGAGTGCCCGTTTGAAGAAGATGGCGAGACCTTGAGGGATTGCCAGCTCGAGCGCGCCGTTGAAATCTTAACCGACGCCATCGCCTACCGGCAATTGCTGGCCGATGCTGGGGTTGCGCGCCAATAATGGCTGAATCATACGACTAAAATCATGACGGGGCGGCCTCTCAAAGGCGGCCCCGTTTTCAATTAGTTAACCGTATTATCCGTATTTATGACCTGTAGGTTAGAAAGAGGCGCGCACCCCCGCGCCCAACAGGTAAAATGGTCGCCAATCGCCGTCGCAGATTTGTTCTCCCGGTCCTGAGCCGCCTGTCGCTGGCATGGCTCAGCGCCCTTGGCGTGGCCGCAGTTATCATCGCCGGGCTCACCTATTCCATCACCAGCGGCAAAGGGCCGGGGCGGGTATCATTGCCGATTGACGGCGTGGAACGCTTCGCCCGCCATGAACCTGTGCCGACGAGCCAACCAGCAGCAAACCAGACCGTCACCCAAACTCCCGGACTGCGCCTCGCGCCGCCGAATTTACGGAACGCCGACGAAGCGGCGATGGAAACCATTGAAGACGCAGAAGGAGAAGATTTTCTTCTCTATCCGGAAGAGCCTGCCTTTGCGGATGAAGCCGGAAACGGCGGCGACATCGTTATCACTATCGCCGGCGCCGGCCCATCAGCAACACCGGTAACGGCCGCGTCCCTGACCCGCGCTCCCGCCGCCAAAATCGCCGGGCCTGACCCGGCCTTGTTACGCGCAACACCGTTCGGCAAGGCGCCGCGTATCGGCCCGGACGGGCGCAAAGCCATGCATGTTTACGCCGCCGCCAGCCCGGAGCAGGACGGCGCGCCGCGGATCGCAATTATTGTCGGCGGCCTCGGGCTGAATTCGGCGCTGACGCAACGCGCGATCGACGAGCTTCCTGCGGAAATCTCGCTCGCCTTTGCACCCTATGCAAAGGATCTGAACTTCTGGACCAAGAAGGCCCGCGACGCCGGGCATGAAATTTTGATTGAACTGCCGATGGAGGGCTATGGCGCCAATGTCGACGCCCTTGGCCCTGCCGGCCTCCTGACGACGCAGAACCGCGAGGAAAACCTCCAGCGCCTCGACTGGCTGATGTCGCGGTTTGGCGGCTATTTCGCAGCGACGAACTATCTCGGCGCCAAGTTCTCTACCCAGGAAGAAGCGCTGGGGCCAATTTTGAAAAAACTCAGCGACGCGGGCGTCGCTTATATTGACGACACTGGCGCGGCGACCATTTCCGGCGGAAGGCAGGGTGGCAGCGTTGTCGCTTCCGTCAATCGCATTGTGCCGCCGGCGCCCGACCCATCGCGCCGCAACGCCGTGCGCCGAGAGTTGCGCGCGCTGGAGCAAATCGCCAAACGTGACGGCGCCGCGCTCGGCAAAACCTATGCTTACGCGACAACACTCGACGAGATTGCCGCCTGGGCGGACGACCTTGAGGAAAATGGTTTTGTCGCCGCACCGGCCTCAGCCGTCTTGCAGGCGCGGGCGTCCGGGCGCTAAACATCGGCGGCAAATTATTTACGGCGCATAAATTAATGGATCCCGATACCCTCCTCCAGAACTACCGCCCCAATGTCGGCGTTGCCCTTTTTAACCGTGAGGGCCGTGTCTGGTTTGGACGGCGCGCTGGCGATTTTTCTCCTGAACTTGCCAAAGACCCGACGCAGCGATGGCAGATGCCCCAAGGCGGCGTTGATCCGGGTGAGGATATTATTGCCGCCGCCTTTCGCGAACTCAAAGAAGAAACCGGCGTTACGTCCGCCCGGCTCCTCACCATCACCCCAGGCTGGCTCGCCTATGATTTTCCCGCCGCCTATAACAAGAACAAGTGGGTGGGCCAGCGCCAGAAATGGGCGGCGCTGCTGTTTGAGGGCGAGGACAGCGAGATCGATCTTGAAGCTGATGACCATCATGAATTTGACGACTGGCGCTGGGGCGAGTTGGAAGAGGCGCCATCGCTGATCGTGCCGTTCAAGCGCCATGTCTATGTGGAACTGATGGCGGCGTTCACGCCCTTGCGGGATTTCCTGCGCAGCTATAACGCGAAATAAATCCCGCCTTTCCCCAAACAGTTTCACCAAAAATAAACCCGCCCGCGGTCAAAATGGCGCGGTGTGAGGCCGCCGCCGCCACTGGCGCGGCGCCATCCATTGCAGTAGTTTTGTGAGCCCGAGGGCCGGCGCGCAATCCGGCCAGGGGAGTTAGGTTTAGACATGAAGGATGACGAACAACGCAGCGCCCCAGGAAATGAACCGGAAGCGCAGGCCAGATCCGCAAGCAGCGCAACCAGGCTCGCCGATGATGGGCAGACGGCGCAAAATGGAACCGCCGCAAAAACCAGCCCGGCAAAGCCCGCAAAAGCCGGCGCGGTCCTCCACGCGCTTGCCGAGATGCGCCACGACCACGAAGCGATCCGGCGGGCTTTTGAAACCGGTGAATATCCTTATCGCCGGAAAATATCTCGCAAAGTCTATGAGCGTCATAAGGCTGAATTGCAGGTCGAGCTTTTAAAAGCTCAGCGCTGGGTGGAAGAGACCGATCAGAAAATTGTACTGCTGTTTGAGGGCCGCGACGCCGCCGGCAAGGGCGGCACCATTAAGCGGTTTATGGAACATTTAAATCCCCGCACCGCGCGGGTCGTCGCGCTATCCAAACCAACTGAGCGCGAACGCAAGCAATGGTTTTTCCAACGCTACATCCAGCATTTGCCGGCTGGCGGCGAAATCGTCATGTTCGACCGCTCTTGGTATAATCGCGCTGGGGTTGAGCGGGTCATGGGGTTTTGTTCGCCCAACGAATATCTTGAGTTCATGCGCGAGGCGCCGTCGCTGGAACAGATGCTGGTCAATAGCGGCATCATTCTTTTCAAATACTGGTTTTCCGTCACCCGCAAAGAGCAGCTTCGCCGTTTCAAGTCGCGTGAAGGCGATCCTTTAAAACAATGGAAGCTGTCGCCGATCGATATGGCGTCATTAGATAAATGGGATGACTATACTGAAGCAAAAGAGGCTAAGTTTTTCTACACCGACACAGCCAATGCACCGTGGATTGTGGTGAAATCTGACGACAAGAAGCGTGCACGCCTCAATTGCATGCAGCATTTTTTATCGTCGCTACCCTATCCGGAAAAGAACACCCACGTTGTCAGAGGGCCGGACAATCTGATTGTCGGCTCCGCCAGCCATGTAGTCGGCCGTGATGATCACATTTTAGGAAAAAGCCTGCACCCGGACTTGCGACGAGGACGCTAAAGCGCGGCCTGTAGCTCTTTTAAACGGTCGAGCGACTGCTGGGCGGCGAGCTTTTTCTCGTCGCTGTCCGCATCGGCGAGGTCTTCTTCGGCATCCTTGACCCGCAAGGCGATCTTTTCCGCATCAAGCTCGTCCGCCGGCATTGCCTCTTCGGCCAAAAGCGTCAGCCCCGCGGGGGAGATTTCCGCAAAACCCCCGCGCACGAAGATCTGCTTTTCGTCCGACCCGGTGCGGATCCGCACCATGCCGGGCGCCAGCGTCGACATCATCGGCGCATGGTTTGGCAACACGCCGATCCAGCCTTCCGTACCCGGAATATCGACCTGGTCAACATCCTCGGACATGAGCTCGCGCTCCGGAGAGACAAGGTTGAAATGAAGTTTATCAGCCATAAGTGAGTTATCCATAGATCGCTATTGCAAGAGTGCGAAGCCCAAAAAATGTCACTGGAACTAAAGCTATATACATCGTCGAATCAAGCAAGGCCGTTCCCAGTCTGGCCCGCTTCGGATTAGACCAGTTTATGTGGGCCCATCGCAAGCGCAAAATTTGAAAAGGCATCGCAATCACAAGAGACACAACAAACCACAGAGCCGGAACAACAAACACCCACCAAATACCGAAACCCCAATCACGAAAAAACATCACAAATAACGCAACCAAAGTTGTGATGGTTATGGCACCTTTTGAAACCGAAGCAGAGTTTTCCTGAATTGCTTTGGAAGCAATGAACTCTGCAAAGGAAGGCCGTTCCGGGGTGCCCATAGACGTTCTCTACGCCGCTTCCGCCGCCAGAACACCGGCTTTTTCAATCGCCTCGTCCATGGAGCCAACCATATAGAACGCTGCTTCCGGCAGGTGGTCGTAGTCACCAGCGACGAGGCCTTTGAAGCCTTTGACGGTTTCCGCCAGCGGCACCAGCTTGCCTGGGCTGCCAGTGAAAATTTCAGCCACAAAGAATGGCTGAGACAGGAAGCGCTCAACTTTGCGGGCGCGGGCGACGACGAGTTTGTCTTCTTCCGACAGCTCGTCCATGCCGAGAATGGCGATGATGTCCTGCAGTGATTTATAGCGCTGCAAAATACCCTGAACGTCGCGGGCAACCTGATAGTGTTCCTCGCCGATGACCCGCGGGTCGAGAATGCGGCTGGTGGAATCGAGCGGGTCAACC
>JAJFFY010000049.1 GCA_021776415.1 Hyphococcus sp. | reverse complement strand
GATCCTGTGGGCGCGGTCATGGGTGGGGATTCCTTAACTTGTACGCCTGCTTTTTGCGTGATTCGGGAAACGGCGGATAGCAACACCAGTGTAGGGATTTATACAACTACATCGCCGAAAGCACTCAATAGAACCAGATTTCTCAAAGTTGCGCCTTGGCGTAAGGAACCATCAAGCGACTCTGACGCTTAAGTACGTTTCTACCGAGAATCATGTGATAAAGCAGTATGATGCTATACGAAATAGATTGGACCTTAACTGCAGAGATGTTTAGCGGCATCGGAACTTTTCTAGTTGGCCTCGCCGCAACCGTCGCGTTGTTTAAAGCGCCGGACACGATTTCAGAATATCAAAAGCGCCAGCAGCTTAAAGCGTTGAGCGAAAGGCAACATGAAGAATTCAAGGCGGATAGATCAATCGCCATAGATATACTCGCTGCGTTCGAAGAGGGTCGCCAGAGCATAAAATCTATCAGATCACTCATGTCCCCCAGTTGGGAAGTGACGGAAGTAGAAAAAGAAATTAGGGCGCAAGCAAAAAAAGAAAATGCTCACATATCTGATGAAGAAGTTAGCAATCAGCTACTTCGATACACTGTCATCAGAAGAATAAATCAACATCAAAAGACATGGGATAAAATTGCAAAACTTCTTCCGCTAGCTAAAGCGGTATTCGCACAAAAAGTGAAAGGCTTGCTTTTTGATGTCTTAAAAGCACGACGTGAGATTTATGTATCTGCGGAAATGTTTCGACATCCTCTAAACGATGAATTACGAGCGAATTGTGAATCAAAAATATGGCAAATGACTGATAATGTCGAAGAAGACCCTATAGAATCCAAACTCGAAGAATCGGAAAAAGAGCTAGAACGCATACTGACTCCTTATATTCGATGGAAGAAAAATGCCGATCTAGCTGCGCAGAATGACGAGGGACACATCAGGGGACAGGCATAAACCGAACCTCTAGAGATGCGCACGCAAAATTATGCCCCAGACCGGCGTGCTAAAGCCTGTCCTACAACCTAATTATCCAAAAAACTCCGAAGCTTCCGTGACCGCCTTGGGGCCTTGAGCTTGCTGACTTCTAGCCCACCAGTAGACGGCGCGGATTTCCAAAACGCTGAGAACCTAATTCCAGCTAGAATTTTAGTGGTCAACAAGAAGCGCTACAGCACGCTCAGACCTTAATTTCATCAATATATTGCAGGTTTTGATATCTTCTTCTTCGTCAGAAGCGCAAAAAATATTCTCTAAATCGGGCTGAATATATGCGCCAAACGCGACCACACCAAGCGGAGATTCACCTCCGTTTCCAATCAAGATTACCCTATCTGCTCCAAACTGGCTGGGATCGATATCATCGAGCGCTTGACTGTATTTAATAATGAACTTTGAATAACCTTCATCTGACTCCACAATACTATACGAAGCAGGAATATCTTCTTTTAGATTATTTCTTGCCTGCAGCACCGCCAATCTTCGCGCTAAATCATCTGGGCTATCATTATTAACTGGGCTGCCTTTATTATTGGCACCTCTGGCTTGCCGAACCAACTCGGCCCACACTTGGTCAAAGCGGCTATTCATTTGCTCATTATGCTGACTCAATACAGTGGAATGTTCGGACCGGTATTGATTTGCTTGATCCGCCTCTTTCTCCAAATAATCGAAGCGGGAATTGAGAAAATACCAAAACAACCCACCAACCATAATGACAGCTATGCCAACAAAAGCCTCTTTTGATATTTTGTTCATTATTATAGCCCCAAATGTACGTTCAAACATAAACTGAATATACAATTGCTGTCAATTTGGCACATTACTTACTTAGTTATCCAAAAAGCTCCGCAGCTTCCGCGAGCGGCTCGGGTGCTTCAGCTTGCGCAGCGCCTTGGCCTCAATCTGGCGAATGCGTTCACGGGTTACTGAGAATTGCTGGCCGACCTCTTCGAGCGTGTGGTCAGTGTTCATGCCGATGCCGAAGCGCATGCGCAACACGCGTTCTTCGCGCGGCGTCAGGCTTGCCAGAACCCGCGTTGTTGTCTCGCGCAGGTTTGACTGGATCGCCGCATCGATCGGCAGGATCGTGTTTTTGTCCTCAATAAAGTCGCCGAGATGGCTGTCCTCTTCGTCGCCAATCGGCGTTTCCAGCGAGATCGGCTCCTTGGCGATTTTCATCACCTTACGAACTTTTTCCAGCGGCATGGAGAGCTTTTCAGAAAGCTCTTCCGGCGTCGGCTCGCGACCAATCTCGTGCAGCATCTGGCGCGAGGTGCGCACGATTTTGTTGATCGTCTCAATCATATGCACCGGAATACGGATGGTGCGCGCCTGATCGGCGATTGAGCGGGTGATCGCCTGGCGTATCCACCAGGTCGCATAGGTCGAGAATTTATAGCCGCGGCGGTATTCAAACTTATCGACCGCTTTCATCAGGCCGATATTGCCTTCCTGAATGAGGTCGAGAAACTGCAAGCCGCGATTGGTGTATTTTTTGGCGATGGAAATCACCAGGCGGAGATTGGCCTCGACCATTTCCTTCTTGGCGATGCGCGCCTCGCGCTCGCCTTTTTGCACGGTCGAGACAATGCGCCGGAAGTCCTGGACGGTAAGGCCGGTCTCGGTCGCCAGATTGCCGATCTCTTCGCGGATCAACAACACCTGCTCTCCGGCTTTGGTGACAAAATTCTGCCAGCCCTTGCCGGTTTTCTCTGATATCCGGGCGAACCATTCGGGGTCGAGCTCGGCGCCAATATAGTCGGCCAGAAACTCGCGGCGGTTAACGCCGTAGCTGTCGCCAAGACGCACCAGCTTGCCTTCAAGCGCCATCAGCCGCCGGTTGATGTCGTAAATCTGCTCGACAAGCGCCTCGATGCGCTGATTGTTAAGCCGCACCGAGCGCACGCGGTCGACAATATCACGCTGGAGTTTTCTAAAGCGCCGGGTCTGTGATGCAGTGAGATCGTCGCCCTTCAGCTGCTCCTCAATCATAATGTCCTGGAGCCGGCGGAGCTTTTTGTAATCGGACGAGATGTCGTCAAAGGTCATCATCACGCCATCGCGCAATTCCGCCTCCATCGCCGAAAGCGACAGCGCGCCTTCGTCGAAATCATCCTCATCGTCTTCAGCGGTTTCGGCCTTTTTCGCCTCTTCCTTGTGAACCCGCTCGGCGACTTCGGGCTGGGTCATGTCGGGGCGTGATTCCGGCCCGCCGCCATAGGTGGCGTCAAGGTCGATAATATCGCGCAACAACACCCGGCCCTCGGTCAGCTCATCGCGCCAAACCGTGATCGCCTCAAAGGTCAGGGAGCTTTCGCACAAGGCGCGGATCATGGTCTCGCGGCCGGCCTCGATGCGCTTTGCAATCGCAATCTCGCCCTCGCGCGACAGCAACTCCACCGTCCCCATTTCGCGCAGATACATCCGCACCGGATCGTCGGTGCGATCCGCGGACGAGCTTGTGTTGGTGGTGATGACGCCGGTTTTCTTTGCGTCCTTGGTCGCCAGCGCTTTTGTTTTCGGCGCCGCCGCTTCCGGCGTCTCGTCGTCGTCGTCTTCATTCTCAACGACGTTGATGCCCATTTCCGAAAGCTGGGCCATGATGTCTTCAATTTTTTCCGAAGAGACTTCTTCGGATGGCAAAACCTTGTTCAACTCGTCATAGGTGACATAGCCGCGGGCCTTGGCTGACTTGAGCAATTTTTTAACATGGGCGTCGGTGAGATCGAGGATCGGGCCATCGCCCGGTTCTGCTACTTCCGCCTGTTTTTTCGCCGCCGCTTTTTTCGCCATGTCTTTGTAAACCCTTACCGGTTGAATTTCTTATCAACGCTTTGCTTCATGCGCTCCAGCGCGTCATCAAAACGCTTTGGCGAATCGCCATTGTCCAGCACATTTTGTTCGCTTGCTTTATTCGTATTGACCAATTCTTCTCGCGCCGCAGCGGCCGCTTTCCAGCTTTCGTCGCCATCCGTGAATATCTGAGACGCCGAACGCACGACCTCCTGTTTGAGGGTAGAATCAAACAGATGAAGGGCCAGGGCATTTCTAAATCCCTGCTCTGCTTCGCCAATCTCAGTGTCGGGGCGGAGGAATCGGTGTTTCGAGAGCTCAGGGTCATTAAGGACCCGCTCCATAGAACCTGCCGCGCCGGTTCCGCTGAGATGGCTCTTCAGCCCGGCGCTGTCAAGGCCGGTATCCAACGAAATTGCCGATAAAACCTCGCTTAGAAGAGCTTTGAGGTCCGGATCTGTTAGTTCGAGGTCTAAAAACGCTGTTTCCTGGCGTTCTATCAGCGTCGGATGGTTGATGGCGGCAAGGATCAGCGACGCCTCGCGGCTCCATTGCGACGGCCCGCCGCGACGCTTGAGCCCCGGGGTCGGCCGCGCGGGCTCAGTAAAGCGAAATCCCTGGCCGCGCTGATTCGCACCCCAATTGCGGGCTCGCCCCTGTCCGCCCTGGCCTTGCCCCCCCGGGCCCTCGCCTCCCCGCCATCCGCCGCCGGAGCGCTGTGCGCCTGTGCGCGGCGGCGGCGCGAAGCGCTCATCAAGCCGGCGGGCGAACTCGGCCCCATAGGCGCCGCGCACGTCGTTATCGACAATGGTCTTCACCAGCCCGCGCAAATGCGCCTTCAGCGCGGCGCGGCGTTCGGGCGTATCGAGCGGGCGCGCTGCAATCTCCCGGTCCCACAACACATCAACCAGCGGATGGATCTCATTCAAAATAGTGCTGAAAGCCGCTGCGCCTTCGGAGCGCAGAACATCGTCCGGGTCCTGACCTTCCGGCAGGAAGGCGAAAGACAATGACTTGCCGGGTTTGATCAGCGGCAGTGCGCGATCTATCGCACGGTGCGCTGCGGCGACGCCGGCCTTGTCGCCGTCAAAGCACAATACCGGCTCGTCCGATGCGCGCCACAACAACGCGAGCTGATCTTCCGTAAGCGCCGTACCCAGCGGCGCAACGCTATGTTTAAACCCCGCGCCCCACAGCGCGATGACATCCATATAGCCTTCGCAAACAATCAGCGGCGCCTTCGCGTCCGCCGACGCCATGCGCGCGGCATTGAAATTATATAGCACCGAGCCTTTGTGAAACAGCGGCGTCGCCGGCGAGTTGAGATATTTTGCGCGCGCCTCCGGGTCGAGGGCGCGACCGCCAAATGCGATCACCCGGTCGCGCGGGCCGGTGATCGGAAACATGATCCGATTACGGAAGCGATCAAAACTCGCCGAGCCGTCTTCCGGTTTGATGATCAGCCCGGCCTCGATCAGAACATCTTCGTCAAAGCCCTTATTGATCAAAAAATCCTTGAGCCCTCTGCGCCCTGATGGCGCAAAACCGATATTGAATTGTTTGATCTGACCGTCGCTGACCTCGCGGCCGCGCAGATAGTCCATCGCCTGACGACCGTCACTGCGTTGCAACATTGCGGCAAAATATTGCGCCGCGCCGGCGCAGGCCTCGGCCAGCCCTTGCGCGCGTTGCGCCCTGGCGGCGTCTCCGGGGGTTTCCGCTGGCAACGGCAATCCGGCCTCTTCGGCCAGCCGTTCGACCGCCTCATGGAAGGTCAGCCGCTGGGTTTCCTGCAAAAACGAGATGACGTCGCCATGCTTGCTCGATGAGAAACAGTGGTAAAAGCCTTTTTGGTCATTGACGAAAAAGGATGGAGTTTTTTCCTTTGTAAACGGAGAAAGCCCAGCCCATTCATTGCCTTGCTTCTTTAGCTTCACATACCGCCCGATGACGTCGGAAGGCCGCAGGCGGGCCTTTAGCTCATCTAGAAAGTCTGGTGTGAAGCGAGCCATCTGGCGCAAGGGCCTCCAAAATTATAGGCCCTTCAATATGCCGCAAAGGCCGAAGCTCAAAGGGGGTTTGCGTGCCAGAACGACATTAAATCTGGATTTTGACACAGGCGGCCAAAGAAATTTGTCCCCAGGCGCTAATCCCACAAATCAGATGATTGTCCCGATGCGGCGTTTTTGCTAGTTTTCCTGCTCAGCAGGGGGAGCGGGGGAGAAAACCGCATCTTCTGATGGTAAGATTGCGGGCAAGAAGACAGAGCACGAGAGGGGCGGCGCTTTGGCAAATCATGACGTATTTATTTCCTATTCGCGCGAGGATCGGCCGAAGGTAGAGAAAATCGCTCACGCGCTCTCGCAGCGCGGATTGCGCGTGTGGTGGGATCCGGAAATCAAAACCGGCGCCGGGTTCCGTCAGGAAATTGCAGACGCCCTCGGCTCGACGCGGTCGGTGATTGTCATGTGGTCGCGCTATTCGGTGGCCTCGCGCTTTGTCGCTGATGAGGCTGACGAAGGCGCGGCGCGCGAAATATTGTTCCCTGCCCTGATCGACAATGTCGATATCCCGCTCGGCTTTCGGCAAATCCAAACCGCTGACCTGACCCACTGGCGCGGCAATCTCAACGACAACGCATTCAAAGCGTTTATCGGCGCCGTCAGCGACGGCGCTGCGCGCTCACGCGGCGCACCGGATCGCCGGCCGCAACCGGCGCCTGCGCCTGCCGAACCAGAACCGGCCGCCAAACAGCCGCCTAAAAAGCAAAAGAAACCAAAACCGCCCAAACGCACCAGACAACCAAAGGCGCAAAAAAGCGCCTATACGACAACCGGCTCCAAACGCCGTCTGGCGTTGTTTGCCCAGGCAATCTTTATGGCCGCGCTGATCGCCGCCGCTTTTGGCGCCCTCGCCTATACATCGGATTTTGTGTTCGCCGCTTACCGGCCGTTTTTTGTCGGCGCCATGGGCGTCCTGGCGTTTTTATCCCGCTACGGAACATTGGAGGCCGACCGCGCCGCCGGCGCCGCCTCGCTTGCGCTATTGCCGCGCTCTTATATGGCGCTGATCCTGTTTTCCCTGATCGCCAGCGCGCCGCTTATTCTTGAGGGCCGGATCTACGCCGCCGCGCTGGAAGGCGTTCAGGTCAAAGGCATTGAGGGCGCTGACATTAACGGCGTCACCCTCGACGCCGCCGGCAAGCGCCTCCTTACCTCATCTGATGATTCCACGGTTAAACTGTGGGACGCGACCACCGGGGTTGAACTGGCGGAATTTAAGCAACACGAAAACTGGGTCTGGGACGCAGACTTTTCACCGGACGGCAAATTCGCCGTCTCCGCCTCGCGCGATCTGAGCGCTGATATCTGGTCGACCTCAAGCGCCAAGCTCATTCGCCAGCTTAAAGGCCATACCAGCAGCGTTCGCGACGTCGCCTGGTCGCCTAACGGCTCGGCAATCGCGACGTCCAGCAATGACCATACGATCATCATCTGGGACCCGGACACCGGCGAAGCTGTGCGTACGCTGCGCGGACACGCTGACCGTGTCACCGCGATTGATTTCAGCCCCGACGGAGAAAAGCTCATCTCCGCCTCCAGGGACGGCAATGTCCGGTTGTGGAATTGGCGCAGCGGAGGGCGCATTTCGACGCTCTCAATTGGCGGGGAAGGCAACGATGTTGCATTTTCCAATGATGGATCAATGTTCGCCGCCGCCGCCGACAATGGCAGAATTCGCATCTGGCGCACCGATGGCCGGCAGCGCCTCGCCACGTTCAACCACGGCGCCGCCAAAGCCTTCGGCGTCGCATTCGCAAATAACGACAAAACGCTGGCGACCAGCGGCATCGATCCGGTGATCCGCTTATGGAACATCGCCGACCAGACGCTGATCGCCGAGCTGGAAGGCCATCGCGACGCCAGCCGCGCGCTCGATTCCTCCGCCGACGGGAAAATCATCGTCAGCGGCTCGCGCGACAACACCGCGCGGATATGGGATGCGGTGACCGGCGAGGAACTGGTCACCATGGGTCATATCAATTCAGCGATTGATCTGCCCATGGCGATCGACACGCCGCCGGTGTTTGTGTCCTCGCAAGCGCCAGTCCCGGTTGATTTCAAAAAACACCCCACCGAGGCGACAAACCTCCTTGGCAAGGGTGTTTTAATCGCCGCGGCGCTGCTGCTGGCCGCACTGATCGTCAAAGGCATCTTGTGGGTGGTCAAAGCCCGTGCACCCGCGCGCCTGGTGGTGGTGACAGTGCTGTTTGCCGTTTCCGCTTATGTTGGCTTGTTGATCGCTTCGGCGCTGCCGGGCGAGGCCCTCGCTTTGTGGCTAACGCTGGCCTTTGTGCCGGCGACGATATTTGCCCTGTTGCGGTGGGTATGGCGGGCGACGATCTTGCGCAACTTCAGCCGGCGGACGCGCAGAGCCGGTTAGAGCGTGTTCACAAAAAGTGTAGGCGTTTTTGGATTCGAGTGAGGCGAGGAAGCGCCGAACGCGACCACTAAAGGATCTAGACTGCATTCCCGATTCGACAAAAAGTGAACGCAGTCTAGCTGCACTCAAAGTCTGTCTCGGACAGAGCGCGGCACTGCGGCGGGAAACCGCGTGCGCGCCAATAGGCTGTTAATCCGAGGTCATCGGCCAACTGCTTAAACTGCGGCGAGCGACGATAGTGGGCATATTGCGGCAGCCACAAATCCGGATAATCATTGCCGAATGTACCAACATTGACCTTATCATACGCCCGCAAGGCCAGCATAAGATTAGTTTTGTTCGCCACATCGATCCTCTCCTCAGCGCCCCAGGCCGTGAAAATTTCCAGCTGATCAGGCGGCTGGCTCTCAGGATCTTTTAGCGCGCTTATATATTCTTTATGCGGAAAGCCTCCTCGCCAGTTAATCATCCGCGAAGCCGCAAACGCCATCATCCGATCGTCGCGCTCAAGGAAGGTCGGAATATACGCGTCAAAACCGCCAAAATAATTGACCTCCGCATTCATGCCGGCATCACTCATGGCTTCGTCGATATTACCGAGCATAATATTGACCACAGAACGGTAGCGTCGGCACAACTGCCTGTTCTCGTCCAGTTCAAGGCAAGTGCTAAAAGCACTTAAGGCGTCTTCCCGGGCGCCGATAGCAATATAGTTCATACCGAGCCACTGCCAGGCGCTGACATTTTTCGGGTCGCGCTCCACCGCCTTATTCAAATTGTCGAAAGATTCCGCCCAGGGCGTCGGGTAATGCCCCCGGTAAGTCAAACCAATGACGGCGTAAGGCATCGACAGGTCCGGGTCCATTTCCAGCGCTTTTTTATTGGCGGCAAGCGCCAGCGCGGAATAATCGCGATCCATGATGCTGTAGCTGGTCGCAACGCCGTAAACAGCGGCAAGTCCTTCCCAACCTTTCGCAAAAGTCGGGTCCATTTCGACGACTTGCTCAAACAAGCGCAGGCTTTCTTGTACATTGTCTATGCCGCGCGCGGCGAATAACTCGCGCGCTTTTAGATAAGTGTCATAGGCGCTCATATTGCGGGTGGCGGTTTTGATATGAACCGGCGCGCTTTCCTTCATGCCAAGCTGATTGCGCAATTCAAAAACAACGGCGGTGGCTATTTCTTCCTGAATGCGAAACAGATCCGACAACTGCCGGTCATAGGTCTCTGACCACAAATGCCGGTCATCGCGCGCATCGATAAGCTGGGCGGTAATTTTAACCCGCGCGCCCATCTTGCGGACGCTGCCCTCAAGGACATGATTGACTTTTAAACGCTCGGCAATTTCGACAACGCCGAACGCTTCGCCTTTGAGGGCGAAGGACGAGGTTCGCGAGGCGACCTTTAACCCATCGACGCGCACCAGAACGTTGAGCAGTTCTTCCGATAATCCGTCTGCGAAATATTCCTGATCGCTATCCGGCGACATGTCGGCAAATGGCAAGACAGCAATCGAGACCTCGCTCGGCGCCGGCAACGGACCTGCCGCCTCAGTAACAACCAGATCGTCATCGGGGCCGGCAACCGGACGCAGGACGAACAACAAAACAAACGCCGCCGCCAGAACGCCGGCGATCATGCGCGGCCGGGCTTTGATTTTTTCGATCAGAGATGTTTGCACTGAGGTTTCGAATTTTGGCGCCGCATCGCCGGTCAGTCCCGCAACCGCGCCCAGCACCAATTGTACTTCCGGCGCGCTGGCGTCGCCTTTCCATTTCTGGAACTCGATCACCTGATATTGGCGAAACCCCAGCGGCGCTTCGCAATCGGTCAGGCAGATCGGGATTAACGTCCCCTTGTCACGGGCGAAGACCGCTTCGTCCTTGACCCAGTCAGACTGGTTGGCGTCAGGCGACCAGGCAACGATGATGGCGTCGGCTTTGGCGAGCTGCACTTCAATATCTTTGGCGAAGGACGCACCGCCGCGAATATGGCGATCCCACCATACCGAGTGTCCCGCCGCCTCCAATGCGGCGGCCAGCCTCTCAATCGCATCGCGGTCAGACCGCGAATAGCTGATGAACAGATGCGCCATTTTTTCCAGCCCGCAGCAAGCCAGGTGCGATCAAACTCACAGCCCAGCCCAATGTTCGCAACGTCCTATAGAGCAAATCATATTCATTTGCACAGAAATCGGTTGAAACCCTTGCCTATTGGCGGAAAAAAGCGCACGTCGCGCCTCATGACGCAACGCACAATACCGCTCCGCAATATCGCCATTATCGCTCATGTCGATCATGGCAAGACAACGCTCGTCGATGAGATGCTGCGCCAGTCCGGCGCTGTGCGCAAAGGCGCAGAAATGGCCGAGCGCGCCATGGACTCCAATGACATCGAACGCGAGCGCGGGATCACCATTCTCGCCAAGTGTACCAGCGTGCTTTGGGAAGCCGGCAGCGAAGGCGGGCAATCCAAAAACGATGAGCCGGTGCGCATCAATATTGTCGATACGCCGGGGCACGCCGACTTTGGCGGCGAGGTTGAGCGCATCCTGTCGATGGTCGATGGCTGCCTCTTGCTGATTGACGCCGCCGAAGGGCCGATGCCGCAAACCAAATTCGTGTTGTCAAAAGCCTTAGCGCTTGGCCTCCGGCCGATTGTCGTTCTCAACAAAGTCGACCGACCGTCGGCGGAACCGGACAAGGCGCTTGACGCCACCTTCGATCTGTTCGCCGCGCTTGGCGCCAATGACGAGCAGCTCGACTTCCCCGTGCTTTACGCCGCAGGCCGTGACGGCTGGGCGGCGCTGACGTTGGATGACACGCGCGAAAATTTGCAGCCGCTGTTTGAGGCCGTTGTAAGCCATGTGCCAGCGCCATCTGTAGAGGCCGATGGCGACGCAGCGCCGTTCCGGATGTTGGCGACGACACTGGAAGCCGATCCCTATCTCGGGCGCCTGCTCACGGGACGGGTTGTTTCCGGACGCGCCAAGCCGGGCGTCATAATGAAAGCGCTGTCGCGGGACGGCAAACAGATCGAACAGGCGCGGGTCACGAAAGTGCTCGCCTTTCGCGGACTAAAGCGCCAGCCGGTTGATGATGCCCTGCCCGGCGACATTGTCGCTATTGCCGGGTTCTCCCAAGCCTCGGTCTCCGACACGCTTTGCGACCTCACTGCTACCGAAGCGCTGCCGGCGCAGCCCATCGACCCGCCGACACTGTCGGTAACCATCTCCGCCAATGACTCGCCGCTGGCCGGACGTGAAGGCTCGAAGGTGCAGTCGCGCGTCATTCGCGAACGGCTGTTGCGTCAGGCTGAAGGCGATGTCGCGATTTCCGTGACCCAGACCGCGGACAGCGACGCCTTTGAAGTTGCCGGACGCGGTGAATTGCAGCTTGGCGTGCTGATCGAGAATATGCGCCGGGAAGACTTTGAGCTCGCCGTCTCGCGTCCGCGCGTCGTCACCCGCATCGATGATGACGGCACGCTGCTGGAGCCGATTGAAGAAGTGGTGATTGATGTCGATGATGACTATTCCGGCGTTGTCATCGAAAAACTTTCACAACGAAAAGCCGAGCTGGTGGAAATGAAACCGGCCGGCGCCGGCAAGACCCGCCTCACCATGCATGCGCCGGCGCGTTCGCTGATCGGCTATCATGGCGAATTCCTCACCGACACTCGCGGCACCGGCGTCATGAACCGGTCCTATCTCAACCATGCGCCGCATAAAGGCGCCATCGAAGGCCGGCGCCATGGCGTCCTGATCTCCAATGGCGACGGCGCGGCGGTGCCGTTTGCGATCTGGAACCTCGAAGAACGCGGGGTAATGTTCATCTCGCCTGGCGACAAGATCTATGAAGGCATGATTGTCGGCGAGAACGCCAAACCTAACGATCTCGACGTCAATCCTTTAAAAGCCAAACAGCTCACCAACATCCGCGCCGCCGGCAAGGACGAAGCCGTGCGCCTGACAACACCGCGACGCATGACGCTGGAACAGGCAATTTCCTATATTGACGATGACGAGCTGGTCGAAGTTACGCCCAAATCCATTCGGATACGGAAAATCGCGTTAAAGCCGCATTTGAGAAAACGCAGGGCCAAGGCCGAACGCGAAGCGGGCTGAGAACGGTAATCGTCAGGACAATCCGGCAAGCCCGCCTATTGCCCCCCCTAGCCAATGATGTCCCATAAAATGATCAAGATGCCTGTTTGCGCCGCTACCCAGCATAGCGGCCGCAGACCTGTCGGTCCCAATATATAGGCTGGCAGATAGATTGCGCGGGCAACGAAAAATACCCATGCGCCAATGACTGCGTATTGCCCATTCACGCCAGCCATATGAACAACGAATAACGCCGCTGCAAATTGCGGGAGTATATCCAACAAATTATGATGGGCACGGACAATGCGCCCGCTGACCCCGGTTACCGTTTGCGCCTCATCACGCGGGCTGAGCACCCAACGCGGCCCTAACTGGCGCAATGTTGCAATGCTTTGTATGCCCACCTGCACCATCGCCAACCCCAATGTTGCGACCAACGCCCAAAGATCCAATGTCATCGTCAGCTCCCGACATTATTTATTGCGAAGAAAAATTACCGCCGCCACCCACGCGACTGCCGTGGTCATTGCACCGGCAACAGCAGCGCCGAGCGGCGCGAACAACATTATGTAACTGCGCGCGCTCAAGCCGAAAGGAATTTCCACTAGCTGGTAGGACGGGTTATTTTCAAAATAGACCGGCAGGAACGCCGCTTGCGTCAGAACAGCGACTAGCGCGATAAGAAAGCCGCTCGCAAAAGCATTTCGTTTTGGGGCGTCTGGCGCTGCGAATACCGCAAGAAGCGCAATACCGACAAGCATCGCCAGCGCAACCCTATGCTCAGCGCCATGTATCGCTGCAACGATTGTGAGTCCGGCAAAAGTCAGCCCGGCCAGCACGCCAACCAGCAGCATGAGCGGTTTTAATTTCGACATAGCGTCACCCATGGTTTTCGGTATATTTACAGTATGACTATTTACTGATATCAGTCAAACAGTCATAGGATATGCCATGCCGCGCGCCTTTAACGACAATGAACGCGCCTCCATTCGTGCGCGGCTACGCCATGCGGGGGCCCGCCTTTTCGCTGAAACTGGCGTGATCAAAACCAGCGTTGAACAACTCGCGACCCGCGCCGGTATCGCTAAAGGATCGTTCTATAAATTCTATGATACGAAAGAGCTGTTATATTTTGAGCTGCTTGAGGATGTGCAAAACCGTATCCGGGCGCCCATCCTGACAGGAACAGCCCGATCGCGCAGGGCGTTTGAAACACGATTGCGAGCATTATTTGCGCAAATCTGTGATGACCCCCTGGTCCAGGTTATGGGTCGGGAGGCTGAGCGCCTTGCCATCACAAGCAGAATGCCAGCAACCAGATTGCTCGACCATCAAAAGCAGCATCAGCTATTTCTGGACACGCTGATCGCGCGCTGGAATATGAAACCCTCGCCGCCCAAACGCGATGTTATCGCCGCACGCATGACTTTGCTGGTGATGCTCAGCCTGCAAAAAGATTTTTTCGGCGACAGGCTTTTTGGCTATGCCGTCGATGCAGCGATCTCATCTATTGGCGATTGCCTGTTTGGCGCACGCGTCTCGAAGTAACGCGAATACGCTAAATGCCGGATGTAGTTCTATCCTTCGCGACGCAGACTTTCGGTCCGCTCCTCACGATGAGGGTGTGCATACACAATGAATACTCACGTCCTCATCCTGAGGAGCGATGCCCAGCATCGCGTCGCCAAGGATCAGCAACGCGCCTATCCATCAACCCCAGCCGTTGCAACGGCGCGCCCAGCGTTCCCGCCACCATCGATGACAGGACCGCCGCTATCGGCGGAAGTTGCGACAATGGCGCGGCGATAGTATCGCGCAGCCACGGCAACAGCCTGGAATCTGACTGGTAGAATGGTGTGAAAAGCTGGCTGATGGTTTGATAGAGCCAGATATGGCGCTGCCGCAGCATCTTATAGGCCGCCAGAGCGTCATCCACATCCGTCGTTTGGTTGGTAGATTTTGCAAGCGCATAGGCATCGAGCAACGCCATATTGGCGCCCTGCCCGAGCTGCGGGCTTGCCGCATGCCAACTGTCGCCGACATGCACCAGGCGGCCCTCCACCGGGTTGCCAATGGTGTGGTGGGCGTAGCGTGCAAAGACCAACTGTTCCGGGTTCTGAATAACTGCCAAATGCGGATCCAGCGCAGGCCACAGCGCCAGCACCTCTTGTTTCCAGACCTCAAGACCCGCCGCCCGCCACAGTGCATAGTGATCGCAGCGCAAGCTCCAAAAGAACGCCGTAAGGGGCGGGCCGCCACTTATTGAACCAATCGGCATGATGCCCGCGGTCTTGCGCGCGCCTTCATATCTCTGTTCCAGCGTGTTTGGTATCAGCCCAATATCTTCCGTAAGCGGAATATTAGCCCACAGCGCGCCATAATCGAGAAACGGGTCTTTGCGCTCAACCAAAGGAGAATGGAGGCCGAGCGCATCAACAATGAGGTCAAATCCCGGCGAGCGCTGACCATCGGTAAATTCTAACGCCTCCCTCTCGCCAACATGCACGCCCGCCACCTCATGGGCGGGCTCAAACTCAGCCCCGGCGTCAATTGCTTCAGAAAACAGCAGATCAAACAAGGCGGCGCGATGAACGCCAATGCCGTGCGCGTCTCCGCCAATGCCGAAACTGACATCAAGCGCAACGCGTCCGCTCCTCGCTGCGCGGCCGAACAACCGATCAATGCGCGCGCCGCGACGCGACAACGCCTCCCCCAGCCCAAGCGCCGATAAAACCGCCTGACCGGTAGGCTGGATGATGAGCCCGGAGCCTATGGGCGCTGGTTTGTCGAGCCGGTCATAGATGATGACGCGATGACCTTGCCGGCGCAGGAAAGACGCCGCCGCCAGTCCTGCGATCCCCGCCCCCGCGATTGCAATATCCATGACGCCCCTGACCGATCAGCCGAAGCAGATATCGCCTGATTTCAAACCCCGCGTCCAGACCGCATCACGCAGGGGCCGCAACCTCTGAACCGCGTAACATTTTCTCTTGCGGCGCGGTTTTTATCCCCAGGAACAAGCGCAAAATCGGAATGTGTCTGAATAATTCATAGCCCACGCCGCAACCCAGAACTGTCACAGCGGTAACGAGCAGAAACTCAGGCAACACGCCAAGCTGCAGCTGTGTAAGATAATAGCCAACAGCGACAATAATCGTTTGATGCAGAATGTAATAACAAAAGACCGCGCCGGTAAGATAGGTCAGCGCCCGCGAGGGCCGATTGAGATAGCGCTGCCCAATCCCCAAAAGCGCTGCGATGAAGCTCCAAGCATAAAGTGCAATAACCATAACGCCAAACGGGCTCCCCAATATCGATATATAAAGATCCCAATCCGTTGCACGTAAGATCAATCGACCGCCGCCGATAATGATGACTAGCCCAACCGCCCAGGGCAGCGCACGATCGACGCTCAACCAGAATCGTCCGTTCTTGGCTGCAAAATAACCCAACAGAAAAATCGTAAATCGATGCGCGTGATTGGCCCAGTCATTCATAAGATCATGCGTTGTCGGAAAATACGGCTCTAAGAAAAATTCATACGCGAGAAAGGCAATGGGAACAAAAAGAAGAAGCCGCACTGGTCCGCCAAGAGCTTTAGCGACAAAGTCGCCGCCCATGCCTTCCGCGAAGCGGCGCATCAAAGGCAGCAGCGGCGTAAGCAGCAGAATATAGGCAAGCAGATAGACGACATACCATAAATGGTTCCAGGTCGGCGTTGTGATTGAGAAGGTCTGTTCCAATTTCAAATAATCCGCCCAAAATGAAAAGTAACCCGGCTCAATCTCGCCGCTATATCGGAGCTGAAAATAGGCCTGGGGGGTGACGATAACGATCATGCCCGCGAAGATCGGCAACCCCAGACGGAACAGGCGCGAGGCGGCAAACCGCCTTTTTGACCTCGCTTTGTCCGAAGCGAAGCGGATCGCAACCCCGGAAATGAAAAACAGAAGCGCCAGCCGCCACGGATTGACCAGCAGCATTAACGGCTCGCCCGTCGTCCCCGCATAGACGCTTTTTACGTGCCACCCCCAGGACACGTAAAACATGCCCACATGGTAGAAGATCAACAGCCCGAAGGCGATCACGCGCAGCCAGTCGAGGTCATAACGGCGGCTGTCATCAGTGGCGGAGAAGTTTCCGCCATCTCGGCTCAAAGTGTCTGCAATCGCCATTTTTTTTATTCCATGAATAGCTGCAGATAAACTGCCCAGACGGCGCCAATACCGCCAGCGCGAAGGGCGGCGCCGCGGCTGCGTGTTGCAAACGGCGGGGGAACCGGCGCCCATGGGATAAGCGGCGGCTCTTCGGTGACGAATTGTGTAAGGCGCAGCCGCATAGTTGTTGCGGTAACGCGGCGGAGCGCCCTAAAAACACCTGATGAGCTCAAGCCCCCCGAATAACAACAATCGCCCACCGCACCAGGACGATGTTGACGCTGACCGTCTGAGTTTCCTGTGGCTGGCAGGGTTCCTGACCGCCTTCCTCGCGGTCGATATCCTGTCAAACCTCACCGAATACGGACGCGACGGCGACGGCTCGGAACCGGCTTATTTCGCGATCTACGAGGTAACGAGCGTTGTCGTGTTATTTGCGCTCTTCCCGGCCGTCGCATGGCTCACCAGCCGCGCAACCCCAGGACAACATCAATGGTCATACGTTATCGGCGCCCATGGCGTCGCAAGCGTCATCTATTCGCTTATCCATGTCGGGCTGATGGTGGCGTTCAGGAAGCTTGCATTCATGCTGTTTTTTTCGACCTCTTACACCTTTTCCGACCATCTGCCGCGCGATCTGATTTACGAATATCGAAAAGATGTTCTTACCTATGCGCTATTCGTTTTCTTCATCACCTTCGGCCGGCAATTAGCGCAGCAGCGAAGGGAGATCGCCGCCGCGCGCGAAGACGCCAAGCGATCAAAGAAGCTGACGCTAAAATGCGGCGGGCGATCAATCTGGGTTGACGCCAAAGACGTGCGTTGGGTGAAGTCAGCATCCAACTATGTCGAAGTCGCCGCCAATGGCAAAACGCATTTGGCGCGCGCGACCCTTGCCGCCATAGAGCGGCAACTCGCCGACGCAGGCGTCAATGCTGTACGCGTCCACCGGTCTTATATCGTCAACACCAATCATATTCAGGAGATCCGCCCGACCGGCGAAGGCGACGTAAAAATCGCAATGAACGACGGCCAAACTATTCCCGGCAGCCGGCGTTATCGCGACCGGCTTTCATCTACAGCTAATTAGATAAAATTGGTCACGCGGGCTGAAGAAAGTCGCTTTTTTGCGATTGTTTTGCCCGTGGCGAAGCGAACGGCAAGGGTCATTGCTTAATTCCGATTTGCCGCCGCCAAAGCCCTCGTTGCAAGCTCGCAGTCACACCTTAGAATTGAAAAATGAATGCAGCGCCGAATTCGAACTCAATACCTGGGTCGATATTCGTCACTTGATTGAAGTCCGCTCTCGAAGCGCCCGCAGTCAACCGGGCGTGGAACGGCCCTGAAATGCGCTTTTCCAACCCGGCGCCGAAGCGCAGGATTCCCTGCCGGTCACGCTGGACGAAAGACTGGCCGGCGCTCACAATTGCGACATCGAATTTTCGACTGACTTCGGAAACATAACCGAAGGCGAGCGTGTCTTGTTCGGTCCCGAACGCATAGCCTAAGATGGCGCCATAATGGGTCTGGCTGTTGCTCTCATAGGCGATTGCAAGCTGCTGCGATGGATCGGAAAGCAGCAATTCGCCGTCAAATCGACCGTAACCGCCCTCGACGCCAATCACGATTGAGCCGAATTGTTTCCGATACCCGCCGAAAGCGGACGCGATGAATTTGTTATCTTCCTGAAGGATGTCGACCCCTCCCACAAGCGAGCCGGCGATGACGTTTTGTCGGCTAAAATCTACACCGCCATAAAGCCCGTCAAAGACCTTGCCCTCAGCGCCAACGATAACTGCGGGCCCTTCGATGGCGAGGGCAGGCATAGAGCATAGCGCCGCCAAGATAACGCCTTGAGTAGTTTTTGCAATCCGCATTTTTAGTTTCCTATGCGTTGAGATATTGAATAAATCCAGCCACAAAGGCTTTATGTTGCGGACTGACAGCGCCGTCATCACGAATGTGTCAGGATACAGAATCGGGGGACGACCATGATCATCGGTGACGAAATACAGCCATCAGGGACGAAAAACGGAGAATATAAGTGTTGAACCGCGGTGTGGAGCAACAAGGGCGCGTCCCAAATCCAGAATATGCCGCTGATCAGCGCGCTGATCAGCGCGCGCGTGCCTTCATCGCGCTGATGATCACCGTCTCAGTGACCATGCAGATCGCAACACAGCGAACCGACGTCGCCCAAACTGGGCTTCAAATCTCCTGGCCGCACACCTGGACGCTCGAAATCTCGTCACACGCCACTATATTCGCGCTGTCGGTTTTATTTCCTCTTGTCCTCAACCGGGCGCCGATATCGATATTCGCCTGGCGCTGGTCAGCGCCGATCCATGCCGGCGCCTTCGCCCTGTTCACTTTGCTTCACGTAAACATAATGTATGCCATACGCCTTATGCTGTTTCCGCCGCTTGTCGGGCATAGTTACAACGTCAACTTATTGGCGCCGCAACACATCATTTATGAAATGCAAAAGGACGGCCTCACCTATGCGGTGTTAATGTTTACGTTCGTTGCTTTTCGCGCCATGGAACAACGCCGGCTTGAGGCGGCGGCGGCCGTCGGTCAGGCGCGCACCGCACATCGCATTACTTTAAAATCCGGTGGCGTATCTTTCATTGTCAGCGCGCCCGAAATCATCACAGCGCAAGCGGCCGGCAATTATGTCGATGTGCGCACCCAAGACAAATCATTCCTCGCCCGCATGACCATGACCGCACTCGAAAAACTGCTGGCGCAGTCAGGTGATGAACATATTCGGGTGCACCGCTCGCATCTGGCCAATCGCAACCA
This sequence comes from Hyphococcus sp., assembly GCA_021776415.1. Taxonomy (GTDB): domain Bacteria; phylum Pseudomonadota; class Alphaproteobacteria; order Caulobacterales; family Parvularculaceae; genus Hyphococcus. The sequence continues at coordinate 18,147 of JAJFFY010000049.1, read as the reverse complement.
TATTGTCGAGATCAAACCGACCGGCGATGGCGGCGTCGACATCACTCTTGCCGACGGTTCGGTTATTCCCGGCAGCCGGCGTTATCGTGACCGGCTTCCAGAAAACCACTAGGGTATTTCCTGATTAGCGTGGCGCGATTATCCGGAATTGCTCTAGGTGAGCGCTTCTTTCACCAGCTTGCCGGCGCGGCCAAAATCCATTTCGCCGGTATGGCGCTCTTTGAGCGCGGCCATGCATTTGCCCATATCCTTAAGGCTCGTCGCTTCAAATTCTTTGATCACGCCAGCGACCGCAGTATTAATTTCGTCGTCGGATAGCTGACGCGGCAAAAACTCGCGCACCACGACAATCTCGTTGCGCTCCTGCTCGGCAAGCTCGGGACGGCACCCTTTTTCAAAGGCGGCTGCGCTTTCTTCGCGCTGCTTGACCATCTTGGCGAGGATAGAGAGAATTTCTTCCTGGGTTGCGCCATTGCAGCGGTCTTCGCCACGCGCGGCGATGTCACGGTCTTTAATCGCCGCATTGATGAGCCGCAGCGTCGCTACGCGAAGCTTGTCGTCTCTGGCTTTCATGGCCGTTTTCAGGGCGGTGTCGATTTGCTCTCTGAGCATCAGTGTTTCTCCAAAAGCCTTCGCGCGCATATCTCAAAAATTGCGCCGCAAGAAGGAGTTCGAATTTATAAGGTTGTTTTGGTTGGGTGAATTCCGCTTTATCCGTTGTTGACCCAAACGGCGCGCTCGCATAGCTTCGCGCCAATTTGCGCGGGCCGAAACCGCAATCGCCAGTCCCGCCGCGCTGCTGGCATATGGCGCCAGAACCAAAAAGAGATATGCCTTCGTGAAAATTAGTCAAGCACCTCCGCCGAGCCCCACCGCCGCGCTGGTTTTAGCAGACGGAACAGTGCTTTATGGCGAGGGGCTGGGCGCCGTTGGCGAGGCTGTGGGCGAGGTTTGCTTCAACACCGCGATGACTGGCTATCAGGAGATTTTGACTGACCCGTCCTATGCGGGCCAGATTATCACCTTCACCTTCCCGCATATTGGCAATGTCGGCGTCAACGCAGACGACGTTGAAAATGCATCCCCCGCCGCCGCAACCGCCGCGCGCGGCGCAGTCTTTCGCGCCAGCGTCACCAGCCCGTCGAGCTACCGCGCGCAACTTGATCTTACCGCATGGTTGCGACGCCGCGGCATTATCGCCATCGCCGGCGTCGACACCCGAGCCCTCACCGCCTCGATACGCGAGCATGGCATGCCCCATGGCGTCATCGCCCATAACCCGGCAGGCGCGTTTGATATTGAAGCACTGGCCGCGCGCGCCAAAGCCTGGCCCGGTCTTGATGGTCGCGACCTCGCCAAGGAAGTAACGACGCTGCAATCTTACAACCATGATGAGACCGGCTGGATTTGGCCCGATGGTTACGGCGTTCAAAACAAACGCGGCCCGCAAATTGTCGTCATCGATTACGGCGTCAAACGAAACATCCTGCGCCGCCTCGCCAGCGAAGGCTGCCGCGTTAAAGTTGTGACTGCGACGGCAAGCTATGACGACATCATGCAAAACAAACCTGACGGCGTTGTTCTTTCAAACGGACCCGGCGACCCGGCGGCGACTGCGGAGTATGCAGCGCCCGTCATCCGTAAACTGATTGAAAACAAAGTGCCGATCCTCGGCATCTGTCTTGGTCACCAGATTTTAGCCCTCGCCGCCGGCGCCAAGACAATAAAAATGGCCCAGAGCCATCACGGCGCCAATCATCCGGTCAAGGACCTCGCCACCGGCAAGGTCGAGATCGTCTCGATGAACCACGGCTTTACTGTCGATAGCGATAGCCTGCCCGACAATGTCATTGAGACCCATATATCGCTATTCGACGGATCAAATTCCGGCCTGGCGCTGAAAGATGCGCCGGCAATATCAGTCCAGCATCACCCGGAAGCATCACCCGGGCCGGAGGATAGTTTTTATATCTTCCGGCGGTTTGTGAAGGGATTGAGGGCGGCCTAACCCCCTCCCGAAATCAAAGATTTCGACCTCCCCCCTGAGGGGAAGTCAAAATTGCGAAGCAATTTTGTGTGGGGGGTAGCCGCCAATCTCCATCATTGCGGCTTACACTTCCACGCCACATCCCTCGCCCCGACAAACCGGCCGATGCGCTCCAGTTCCGCATCCAGTTTGCGCCGGCGTGCATTGGTCGCCTTCACGCCCTGCTCCCACCAGATATTGTCGATGGAAAGCGTTCCCTTCTTGCGGTCGGCCTTGGCTTCGATACGGCCGACGAAGCGTTCGCCTTCCAGCATTGGGTAGACATAGTAGCCATACTGACGTTTTGCGGCGGGTGTGAACATTTCTACACGATAGGAAAAGCCGAACAGCCGTTCGAGGCGCGCCCTATCCCTAATTACTGGATCAAACGGGTTTAATATCCGCAACCTCGAGGTCGCGGGCTTCAGCGCCGCCAGCCGCTCTTCAATGTCACCCGCCGCAAATGCCTTGTAAGCGCCGCCGTCAGCCGTTTCGATTTCAACATCGACGAGTTTTTTGCAGCTTCTCTTTGCCCAGCTTTTTACCTCGCCGAGATCAACGGCATCCCAGAACCGTTGCAGATCGCCTTCGCTGGCAAAGCCGAGACGCTCAAGGGCGTTTGAGCAAAGCCAGTTCACTTGCCTGGCGTCGCTTACCGATTTGGCGCGGAGCCCATCCGGGATCACCTTTTCAGCGGTATCATAGTGCTTGATAAAGTTCTTGCGATGACAGGTCGCGAGGACGCCCGCATACCAGTAAAAATCGAGCGCAATCTTGTGCGGCGGGCGCGCCCAGGCATGGCTGGATTTGGATTTCGCCCGGACTTCAAAATCACGCGTCGATAACGGGCCGTCTGCTTCCACGCGCTTCAATATCTTTTCGCGTTCACGCTTTGACGGCATCAATTCGTACCAGCCGCTGTCTTCCACCCGCGCGCGCATGCGCTCAAACTGGCGCCGCCAATTGGGATAAAACGTCATCGGCAACACCGAGGCGTCATGGGTGAAATGCTCAAACACCATGCGCTCCCGCATCAACCGGTCGAGCATCGACTCGCGATAATTCTGGTTGCGCGACCACAAGATATGATCATGGGCGCGGGCGATGATGCGGATCGTATCGAGCTGGACAAAGCCCAGGCGCTCAATGATCTCCGCGAGCCCGGCTTGGTCAAGCGCGCCGGTCGGAGTTGCCAGCAAGCCCTGACGGTCCAGCCATAGCCGGCGCGCATCGCGGTTTCGGATTATCAGAGCCATTTCATTTTCTCAGAAGTCGCCGGACAGAAGCCGCTGACATTGCCCGGTTCCCTTTTACGACGCAAATCGCTATTGACCGGTCATGACCGACAGCCAAACCCAACCGCCCTTTCAGATCCGCGTCGTCCCGGTGACGCCGCTTCAACAAAATTGTTCGATCATCAAGGCGCCATCGGGCAAAGCCGCGGTGGTCGATCCCGGCGGTGAGGCTGATAAAATTTTTAAGGCGGCCGAAGAGATCGGCGCGACTATCGAGCAAATCTGGCTCACCCATGGCCATCTCGATCACGCTGGCGGCGCGGAGGATCTCAAACGCAAAACCGGCGCGCCGATCACCGGGCCGCACAAGGACGATACGTTCTGGCTCGACGCCATCGCGTCGCAATGGGCGCAATATGGTCATCCCGGCATGGGCGAGAATTGCGCGCCCGATCAATGGCTCAAAGACGGCGACACGCTTGACCTCGACGGCATCGAATTCAATGTCGTCGCGACGCCCGGCCACACGCCAGGCCATGTCGTCATCTATCATCAGGGCGCCAAGATCGCCTTTGTCGGCGACGTCCTTTTCGCCGGATCGATCGGGCGCACCGACTTCCCGCAGAGCGACCACCAGAGCCTGATCAATTCGATTACCCAAAAGCTGTGGCCGCTCGGGCCCGATATGCAGTTCGTCCCCGGTCACGGGCCAACTTCAACATTCGGCCGCGAGCGCCAGACCAACCCCTTTGTCGGCGACAAAGTTACCGGCTATCAGGGTGCGGAGCAAAAGCCGGCAAATGAGATCGATCAGAAATTATCGAAGCGCTGGCAGTAGCAAGGATTCTTCCGGCACGATTATTTTAATGCTCTTGAAGTGAATCCGATCCCCAAACGGGGATTGATCATCATTGCTTTCGTTTACAGCAATCCAGACATGCACGTCCCCGTTCGGATTTTCGGGTGGCGTCCATCGCAGCTTCCACATAACTGCACTAGGAATAAGGGTTGTCCCAACAATCGCGGACCAGGAAGCATTATCTCTTGACGCAAGCGACCGTGCCTGAGCGCCATTCGCCTCTATATCTTCGTATGCTGACGTAAATTCTCCCCCCGTCGATATAATCTGTAATCCGGCATTTTTATTATCTGGATTTCTGAACTGCACATAAATATCTACAGGTTCGCCAGAGGAAATCTCTCTATCCATAAAGAAAAGGGTTATCGACGCAGAATCAAAAACCGGGTCCCCATCGAAATGACAGGACCAACAATTATGCGCGGCCGCCGGGTTGGCCGCACCCCATGGCGCGCCATCGGGATTGGCGCTGGCTGCGCCGGACAGCAAGAGCGCTGCGGCGCTTGCGGCAAGAAGGCGACGCCGCACGGATCTATTGGCTCTGTTGTGGTTGAACAATGGCGCGACCTACATAGTTGGTATCGGTTCCAAACCATACCGCGCCAGAAGGCTCGTGGTAATGCATGTGCCGAATTGTACCGCCGCCGGATGGCACTGGCGTCAAAGCAAAGAACTTCTCGTCTTTTGGATTAAATCCCATAAAAATATTTGGCTTAACGCCGCTCGCCGCGATCCAGATCCGGCCGTCGCTATCCATCGCAGTGCCATAGGGACGCGCGCCTTCTCCTTGCGGCATTGCCCATTCCTTAAACTTGTCCGTTTCAGGATCATATCTACCAAGCATGCCCTTGGCGTAATCCACATACCAGACGGCGCCGTCGTCACCGATTTCAAGCCGCCGTGGCCGCGCCTCTTTCCGCGGCAAGGTAATTTCGGTTAGCGCAAGCGTCTCAGCGTCAATATGCGCAAGTTTATTGGTTCCGAACAGAACCACCCAAACAGAACCGTCGCCAGCCATCTTAATCCCATAAGGCCGCGATCGCTGAGTTTTGGAGGCAATAAGGTCAACCTTGCGCGAAGCAATATTCAGCCGGCCAACCATGTTGGCGCCTTGGAGTGTGAACCAGATATTTTCCTCACCCGCATCAAAAACCAATGTATGCGGATCGCGCGCGGCTGGATCAGGCATCGGAATTTCTTCGACCGCATCCGTTTCAGGGTCATATCGGCCGATAAGCGCATGTTTGTTTCCTGCATACCAGACCATTCCGTCGGACCCGACAATCAAATTATGCGGTCCGGAGCCTTGTTTGAGATCAAATTTTGAAATCTTGCCAGTATCTGCCTGCAGATTGGCGAGATATCCCGTACGCTGACCAACGAACCAGACCGAATTTGCATTTTCAGCAAACGGGTCGCGCGGTCGGGAGCTTTCAAAAGGCACCTCCCATTCGCGAATATCGACGGTCTCCTCGGCCATAGTCGGCCCCTCGATCGCCATTATGCCAAAAATCAGAGCCGCCAAGCTGCGCATTTCATCTCTCCTGTGCTCCCCTTCGGGGGCTTTGCGATGGTGAGATGGCTATAACATAGTATCAGCGACGGCGCACTTCTGCGCCGCCGCTGATTTATAACTGCCTATAAAATATACGTTAACTGGCGACTTTACGAAGCCGCGCAAAATGCTCGTCCCAGCCGCTATCGTGATTGGCGGCCATGCCAAAGGCGCCTTCTTCGACTTTATCCCAGCCATCATGGACGAGCGTTAAAATCGTGCCGCCCATGACTTTCTCAAGCGTCCATGTGCAGGTCGTCTCAACGCCTTGCAGCATTCCATGGGTAAATGTATGCACTAGCCGTTCTGGTTTTTTCATTTCCAGCACCTTTCCCCAGCAAAGTTTTTCCCCTTCCTTGCCGTAGGAATTTGTTTGAAGAATATAATCTCCACCTTCGGCAAGGTCATTGGCGCCGCGATGAAACCACTCCGCCATGCGGTCAGCCTCTGTCAGGAATTTCCACACATGTTCCGGCGGCGCTTTCAGAAACAACGTTTTTACGATTTTCATTCCACTCATTTTTTGTCCTCCACGACTTGTTTGAGTTTAGCGAGGCGTTCATCCCAGAACTCCTCAAAATAGTTGAGCCAGTCCGAAGCGGTTTTCAGCGCCTGCGGGTTGAGCCGGTTGATCCGTTCACGCCCTTTCACCTCAACGGTGATCAGGCCGCCCTGTTCGAGAATACGCAGATGTTTTGCAATCGCCGGGCGGGTAATGTCGAAGGCGGCGGTAATGTCGCCAACCGGCCGCGCGCCGGCGGCGAGCATCGATATGATCTCGCGCCGGGTCGGGTCGGCGAGTGCTCTGAAGACGGGTTGGGCGGATGCGGATTGGATCATGACATAAAACCTTATGGTTTCGCTTTATAGGAAACCTTTTGGTATTATGTCAATAGATTTTTTTCAGGCGCGTTACACCGCCGCTAAACTACGCAGCAGATTGGGCCTCGAACAATTTCCGCATCACTTGGCCGACAACTTTTTCGTCCTGCAACAGACTTGGCGGACGCAGCATATGCGCGACCTCTACCGAGAGACGGTGGATCTCCGGGTCGTCATTGCCGAGTAATTTAAGGCCCCGGGAAAAGGCCGCGATTTGCTCAAAATTCTCCGGCCGCTCGCCAGTGACTTCGGAGAACTCCAGATCGTCATAGGAAGCCAAGGTCCACGCCGCGTTGCTGGCGTTCATGGCCGCAGCAAAATAGGCTTCACTGAAACCATCGTCCAAGCCATGTTTGTCGAGCGCATCGGCAAGGCCGAGCGCATGAAACACGGCGACCGACATGCCCTGACCAAGGGTCGGATTTACATTGCCAATCGTATCGCCAAGCGGCGCCAGTCGTTGCGGGAAAGCTGGCATCTGATCGTAATGGCGCCAGTTTGCGGTCGGAATTTTGAAGCTGCGCAAATCGCCGATCAGCTCAGCGCCGTCCATCATCTCAAAAAACTCAGGCGCCGCCAGCATGCGCGCATAGTCCAAAAAGCCTTCAAGATCAGATGGCGGCTCGACAACGCCCCGGCCGCCGAGCGTAATAAACCATTCGCCGTTCTCAATCGGGCAGACAAGCCCATAGCGCCGGTCCGGAGACGTTGGCCGCACCATGACCGCTTTGGCTTCATCGCCCGCTCCGGGCGGCCTTTTAAACCGGCCGCTCACATAAGACATGGCAATGCCGAGCACCGATTCCGGCGCCTCGCCGAAACCGTTTTTGACCAGATCGCGCGGCAAAGCCCCGCCGCGGCCACGCGCATCGACCACCAGATCGGCGACCATCTCCTGCTCGCCTTTAATAAGCACGCCGCGAACGCAACCTTTTTCTATCGACAGTCCAGTGACGCTGGTCCCGGTTTGGATCGACACATTGCCGAATTCCAGAACCCGCTTGCGCATTACCACTTCATAGGCCGGGCGGCTCATCTGCAAGACCGTTAGGCCAAGCGGACGGCTGACGCGCCAGCTGTTAAAATCATAAATACCAAAATTTTTGCCGACATCGATTTTGGCCGCCCCAGCGCTCAAAAATGTATCGCGCAGGCCCGGCATCAGCCGCTCAAGACCCATCTCCCCGCCGTGAAGCAGGGTATGGATATGAGCGCCTTGAGCGGCGCCCCTGCGGACACAGCCGTTGAGAATTTGGTCTTTTTCTAATATGACAACCCGGTCAAACCGGGGCGCAAGCGCTGCCGCCGCCGCAAGGCCGCCAATCCCGGCGCCAGCGACGATTGCTAAAGAACCGCATTTTTCGCCATCCGCCAAAATCAAAACTCCCCTTGATACGCCGGCTTCAGTGTTTGTATGGCGCCCAAATACCACTATTTGTTTAAGGATTTCTGGCGTGAAAAGCACCTTTCCCAGCCTCAGCGGCTTTCCCTTTCGGCCCGCATCCCATAAAACACCGCTTTAACCGACATCTGATTCCCCACCCGCGTCATGCAAGGCTGTTCACCAGCCCTCATCACGGGAACGGGCTTGCGCGCGAGTATACATGCCGAAACGCAGTGACATATCTTCAATTTTAATTATCGGCGCCGGACCCATCGTTATCGGCCAGGCTTGCGAATTCGATTATTCCGGGGTGCAGGCGGTCAAGGCGCTGAAAGAAGAAGGCTACCGGGTGATCCTGGTGAATTCCAACCCGGCCACAATCATGACCGACCCGGAGCTTGCCGACGCCACCTATATCGAGCCGGTCACGCCGGAATTTGTCGAGATGGTGATTGCGCTCGAGCGGCCCGACGCGGTGTTGCCGACCATGGGCGGGCAGACCGCGCTCAACTGCGCCCTCGATCTTGAGCGCACTGGCGTGCTGAAGAAATACGGTGTTGAGATGATCGGCGCGCGCGCCGGCGTAATTGAAAAAGCCGAGGACCGTGAAAAATTCCGTACGGCAATGGAAAAGATCGGCCTAGAAAATCCGCGCTCGGTTGTCGCCGCCTCGCCGCCGATCAAAAATGAGAGTGGCGAGACCATCGGCTATGACCGCGCCGCCGGCGCCACGGCGGCGCTGCGCGCAATAGACGACATTGGCCTGCCGGTCATCATCCGCCCGGCCTTCACGCTCGGCGGCGCCGGCGGCGGCGTGGCGTATAATCGCGAAGAGTTTGAACATTTCGTGCGCTCAGGAATTGACGCCTCCCCGGTGGGACAGGTGTTGATTGATGAAAGCCTGATCGGCTGGAAAGAATTTGAGATGGAGGTTGTCCGCGACACGGCGGATAATTGCATCATCGTCTGCTCGATTGAGAACGTCGATCCCATGGGCGTCCACACCGGTGATTCCATTACCATCGCTCCGGCGCTGACGCTGACCGACAAAGAATTGCAGATTATGCGCAACGCCTCGATTGCAGTGATGCGCGAGATCGGCGTGGAGACCGGCGGGTCGAATGTTCAGTTCGCAATCAACCCAGACAATGGCCGCCTCGTCGTCATTGAAATGAACCCGCGCGTGTCGCGCTCGTCAGCGTTGGCGTCAAAGGCGACCGGGTTTCCGATTGCCCGCATCGCCGCGAAACTCGCTGTCGGCTACACCCTCGACGAACTCGACAACGACATCACCGGCGCAACGCCGGCCTCGTTCGAGCCGACCATCGACTATGTCGTCACCAAGATACCGCGCTTTGCGTTTGAAAAATTTCCCGGCGCCGAGGCGATGCTGTCAACGGCGATGAAGTCGGTTGGCGAGGCCATGGCGATTGGCCGGACGTTTCACGAATCCCTACAAAAAGCGTTGCGCTCGCTGGAAACCGGGCTTTGCGGGCTTGATCCGATTGATGTGCCTGGTCTCGATGAGGGCGACGACGTCAACGCCTTTCGCGCGGCGCTGGCGGCGCCGACGCCGGACCGGTTGCGGGTTGCCGCCGAGGCGCTGCGACACGGGCTGCCGATTGAACAGGTGCGCGCGATCACGCGGTATGATCCATGGATCCTCGACCGCATTGACGAAATTGTTGCAGCGGAAAAATCCGTCGCCCGTGATGGCCTGCCGGACAACCCTGAGCGGTTGCGGATGCTTAAATCCATGGGCTTTTCCGACAAGCGGCTCGCCCAGCTTTGTGGCGGTACTGAAAAAGACGTGCGTAGCTTTCGGCATGCGCGCGGCGTGCGGCCGGTCTATAAACGCATCGACAGCTGCGCGGCGGAGTTTGCGGCTAAGACACCTTACATGTATTCCGCATACGAACCAGCCTTCAACGATGTGACGGTCTGCGAGGCGCGTCCCACCAACAGCAAAAAGGTGATCATTCTCGGCGGCGGCCCAAACCGGATCGGCCAGGGCATCGAGTTTGACTATTGCTGTTGCCACGCAGCCTTTGCACTCGCCGATTTAGGCGTTGAATCGATTATGGTGAATTGCAACCCGGAAACGGTCTCAACCGATTACGACACATCGGACCGGCTATATTTCGAACCGCTGACGGCGGAAGACGTTCTGGAGATCATCGAGACGGAACAAGCCTCTGGCGAGTTGCTCGGCGTCATCGTCCAATATGGCGGCCAAACGCCGCTCAAGCTTGCCGAAACTCTTGAACGCGAAGGCGTCCCGATCCTCGGCACGTCCTATGATTCCATCGATCTTGCAGAAGATCGCAAACGTTTTCAAACGCTGGTGACCCAGCTCGGCCTGTTGCAGCCCAACAATGCCACCGCCGCCTCGCGCGAGGAAGCCGCCCAAATTGCCGAACAGGTTGGCTATCCGCTGGTAACGCGCCCGTCTTATGTGCTCGGCGGCCGGGCGATGGAAATCGTTCATGACGATGCCGGTCTCAAACAATATCTTGCGACCGCGCAGATTGAGATAACCGAAGACGAGCCGCTTCTGCTCGATCAATATCTGCAGAACGCCGTCGAAGTCGATGTTGACGCGATCTGCGACGGCGATGAGGTGTTCATCGCGGCGATCATGGAGCATATCGAAGAGGCTGGCGTTCATTCCGGCGACAGCGCCTGCTCCCTGCCGCCTTATACGCTATCGAGGGAAATAATTGCGCAACTCGAGAGCCAGACCACGAAACTTGGCCTGGCGCTTGGCGTCGTTGGCCTGATGAATGTTCAGTATGCGATCAAAGATGGGGTTATTTTTCTTCTGGAGGTTAATCCGCGCGCATCGCGCACCGCACCGTTTGTCGCCAAGGCTACTGGCCTGCCGATTGCGCGCATTGCCGCAAAGGTGATGGCGGGTAAGAAGATTTCTGCGTTGGGTCTGGCGCCGCCGGTATTGTCTCACATGTCAGTCAAAGAGGTGGTGTTTCCGTTCTCGCGTTTTCCCGGCGTCGATACTGTGCTCGGCCCGGAGATGCGCTCGACCGGCGAGGTCATGGGGATCGACGTGAATTTCGCCAAGGCGCGCGCAAAAAGCCTGATCGGGGTCGGCGCACGCATGCCGGAGACGGGCTGCGTTTTCATCTCACTGAAAGACGCCGACAAGCCGGAGATGGCTGGCGCCGCAAGCCGGCTCCTGGATATGGGCTTTTCCATCATCGCTACGGGCGGGACCGCCGACTATCTCCGCACGCAAGGGCTTGACGTTGAACACGTCAATAAGGTGCTAGAGGGCCGCCCGCATATTGTTGATGCTCTCAAGAACGGCGCCGTCGATCTGATCTTCAACACTACCGAGGGCGCCCAGGCGGTCAAGGATTCGCGTTCAATCCGGATCACGGCGCTGGCGCAGAAAATACCCTGCATCACCACCGCGGCGGGTGCGCGCGCGGCCGTTCAGGCGATTGAAGCGCTGCGCGCCGGCGGGGTCGATGTGGCGTCCTTGCAGTCCTATTTTACAAACTAGAGCGCCGAGCGACGCGCCAGCGGGCGTTGCCGATCTGGCTAGCCACCGCCAATACAGGCCTTAATATGCTGTTTTCAAAGAACTTTACGGCTCTAAAACAGCAAAACTTCACGCTCCGGTCTTGAAAATGATGTTGTCCGGCATTATTATAATCACTGCTTGAAGCGACGGCCGCGGCTAGCCCGCCCGGCCGCGCTATTTTTTTCATTCAAATTTCGGGCGCCAAATTTCAGGCGCCTTATTTCAGACGCAAGGCACGGACAGAATAGAAAGCGCACGACATGGATAAGTTCCCGATGACGATAGACGGTTATAAACAGCTGGAATCGGATCTGAAAAAACTCAAAAACGAAGAGCGGCCCGCCATCATCCAGGCGATCGCCGAAGCGCGCGCCCATGGCGATCTGTCCGAGAACGCAGAATATCATACGGCAAAAGACCGTCAGGGCTGGATTGAAGGTCAGATCCTCGATCTCGAAGACAAATTCACGCGCGCCGAAGTTATCGATGTAACGAAGCTTACGGGAAACACCGTCAAGTTTGGCGCCACGGTCACGCTGATCGATGAAGACACCGACGACAAAAAAGTCTGGCAGATCGTCGGTGATCTTGAGGCCGATGTAAAAGAGCGGAAAATTTCAGTCTCCTCGCCGATCGCCAGAGCCGTCATCGGTAAAGCCAAAGGCGAAAGCGTGGAAGTCGTCGCACCCGGCGGCGCGCGGACATTTGAGATCGCGAAAGTAGTCTTCCGCTAAGCGCATCTTGACCATACTATAAATCACAACACACCTCGTCCTTCGCGACGCGAACCTATCGGTTCGCTCCTCAGGATGAGGTTTTTATCTTTTTCAACTATAGCAACCTCATCCTGAGGAGCTGTTCGAAGAACGGCGTCGCGAAGGATTGGCCACTCCTTGGTCGGTACAATATTCTAAATACTAAGCGGCACAAAAAACCGGCGGCTTAACCGTCGCCGGTCATCTCTTTGACAATCGAGGCTAGGCCGATTTGCCGGCGGCGTTTCAAACGCTCGCCGAAAAGAATTGACCGCAACAGCTCCTCGGATTCATCGAGCTGATAGTTGACGATGACGTAATCATACTCCGCCCAATGCGACATCTCCGCATCGGCTTTCGCCATGCGCTTTTGCACAACCTCTTCTGAATCCTGCGCACGCCTGCGCAGCCGCGCTTCCAGCTCTTCCCGCGATGGCGGCAGAATGAAGACTTTTACAACATCTTCGCCGGCAACCTCATCAAGCTGCTGCGCGCCCTGCCAATCGATATCGAATAAAACGTCCTTGCCCTGACGCAGCGTTTCTTCCACGAGTGAGCGCGGCGTTCCATAATGATTGCCAAAAACATTCGCCCATTCCAGCAATTCGCTATTGTCGCGCATGCGGAAGAATTCCTCTTCCGACACGAAAAAATAATCCTTGCCGTGAACTTCCCCCGCCCGCCGCTCGCGCGTGGTCACCGATACCGACAGCACCATCTGGTCTTCTTTTTCAAGGATGCGGCCAGCCAGCGTTGTCTTGCCGGCGCCGGACGGGCTCGACAAAATAAACATCAGGCCCCTGCGGGCAACTTTCAGATCGCCGCCAATCATCGCATTTCTCTATTCAATATTCTGCACCTGTTCACGGAGTTGATCGATGGTTTTCTTGAGGTCGAGGCCAATGCGTTTCAGCGCCATATCATGCGCCTTAGAGCACAGGGTGTTCGCCTCACGATTAAACTCCTGGGTCAGGAAATCAAGCTGGCGGCCAACAGCCCCGCGCTCGCCAAGCAATGTCCGACCGGCGGCAATGTGAGAATGCAGCCGGTCGAGCTCCTCTCGAATATCGGCTTTGACGGCGAGCAGCGCGGCTTCCTGCGCCAGGCGATCTTCGGGGATTTGCGATCCGGCGAGCAGCTCACTGATTTGCGCGTGGAGCTTTGACCGCAAAGCTTCAGGTGCTGCGGCGCCTAGCGCGGCGGCGGCCTTGGTCAAACGCTCGACCTCATCAAGCAGCCCCGACAACACCGCGCCCATAGCCGCGCCTTCGCTGGCGCGCGCCGCAACAAGACCATCCACCGCCTTTTGAAAACTAGCCAGCAGCGCCTTGATAAGCTCCTTGCGCGCCGTTTCGCTCTGCGCTTCGTCAGCCGGCTCGATAACACCGCGCAAAGCGAGAATGGCCTCGGCGCGAGGCGGGTCGCATTTAACATCCGCGCTGATTTGCTTGATCATCGATAGCACATCATCGAGCGCGACCTGGTTTATGCGATAGCGCGCATCGGTCGATTCCGATTGCAGCATCAGGTTGATATTGACCGAGCCGCGGTTGAGGCGTGCGCGTGTGAGACTACGCAGCTCAGGTTCAACATCGTCAAACCCTTGCGGCAGTCGCACCCTCATTTCGAGACCGCGGCCATTGACGCTTTTGACCTCCCAAGTCCAACGCCATTGCTCATGCGCGCCGTCAAGACGCGCAAATCCCGTCATCGAAGAAATCGAAAAAGCCACTAGCCGCCCTTATCCGCCCTGGCGTCGTTCACGCTCGACGCGTCGCCACTGTGCGACGTTGCGTTCATGCTCGCGATTGGTTGACGAGAACACATGCCCGCCGGAACCGTCAGCGACAAAGAACAATTCATCGGTCTCTGCGGGATGCAAAACCGCTTCAATTGCTGCACGGCCGGGATTGCCGATCGGCGTCGGCGGAAGCCCTCTTATGACATAGGTGTTGTAGGGCGTATGCCCGCGCAGCTCGCTTTGGCGCAATCCCCTGCCCAGCGGCTCGCCCTTTGTCAGCCCATAGATAATCGTCGGATCAGACTCAAGGCGCATATTGCGCTTCAGACGATTGACAAAGACCGCCGCAATGCGCGTGCGCTCATCGGCTATGCCGGTTTCTTTTTCAACGATCGACGCCAGAATAATCGCCTCGGCCGGCGTTGAAAACGGCAATTCCATCGCCCGCCCATCCCAGATCTCATCGATCAACGCATCTTGTGATTTCATCATCCGGCGGATGATTTCATCACGGGTCTCGCCGCGCGTGAACGCATAAGTCTCGGGCAGCAATTCACCTTCCGGCGGCTCAAGCGTGATTTCGGTGACGAGCGTCTGGTCCGCTTCAATCAACCTCAAAATTTGCGCCGTCGTCAGCCCTTCCGGGGCAGTAAACAAATGCAGAATGCTTTTGCCTTCGACCAGAAGGTCGATGATATCCATCAGGCTCGCACGCGCGGGGACTTCATATTCGCCAGCTTTCAGACCGCTTTGCGCTCTGCGCACACGCACCACGGCAGTAAAAAATTCGGCATTGCGAATAACGCCGGAATCTTGAAGCTTGTAGGCGATGGTCGATACCGCACTGCCGGGTTCTAAAAGCACAATCGTCGCCGTGCCCGCTGGCCCCGGACTTTTGGCTTCGCGATAGGCAAGATATCCGCCGACACCGAGCACGGCGGTCGCCAAAACACCAAGTCCTGTCATCAACAACAAAAACGAGCGGACACCGCCGCGCCGCCGCTCCGCCGTTTCGTTTAAATCGTCTTTCGCCCGCATCTCGCCTCCAGCCGGTTTGCGAGGACCCTCGCTCGGCAAACAGCTTACCCGTCTATCCGGCGCATCACCAGAGATGCGTTGGTGCCGCCAAAACCAAAGGAATTTGAAAGCACTACGTTAATCTGCTTTTCCACAGCCTTATGCGCGGCAAGATTTATCGGGGATTCAACGGACGGATTGTCGAGATTGATGGTCGGCGGCGCAACGCCGTCGCGTATCGCCAATAGGCAGAAAATCGCCTCCACCGCACCGGCGGCGCCGAGAAGGTGTCCAATGGAGGATTTCGTCGAGGACATTACTATCCCCTCAGCCGCATCGCCGAAAAGTCGTTCCACCGCGCCAAGTTCAATCTCGTCGCCGCGCGGCGTCGATGTGCCGTGGGCGTTGACGTAATCAATATCCTTCGGCTCAAGACCGGCGCGCTTCAACGCCATGCGCATGGAGCGAAACCCGCCATCACCGTCATCGGCTGGCGCGGTAATATGATAGGCGTCGCCTGACAGGCCGTAGCCGACCACCTCGCCATAAATTTTTGCGCCGCGCGCCTTAGCGTGTTCGAATTCTTCAAGCACGATAAAGCCCGACCCTTCGCCCATTAAAAAACCGTCGCGATCTTTGTCATAGGGACGCGACGCCTTTTCCGGCGTGTCGTTAAAATGTGTTGTGAGCGCCCGGCACGCGGTAAAGCCGGTAATGCCAATCGGGCAAACCGTCGCCTCGGCGCCGCCGGCAAGCATTACATCGGCGTCGTCAAACGCAATCATCCGCGCAGCATCGCCAATCGCATGGGCGCCCGAAGAGCACGCCGTGACCACCGCATGATTGGGCCCTTTAAGGCCGAGGCGAATAGAAATCTGGCCGGAGACGAGGTTGATCAAATTGCCGGTAATAAAAAATGGCGAGACCCGGCGCGGTCCTTTCTCGTTGAGAACGAGGACTTCTTTTTCAATGCCTTGCAGCCCGCCAATGCCGGAGCCAGTCATGACGCCGATGCGTTCGCGCTGTTCGTCGGTTTTGATATCGAGGCCGGAATCCTCGAAGGCCATCTGCGCGGCAGCGATGCCGTAGACGATAAAATCGCCCATCCGTCGTTGCTCGCGCGGCTCGACCCAGTCGTCGGCGTTGAACGCCGCATCACCCGCCGCCGCGCCGCCGCCATATCCATTGGCAAGCGGCACTTCCGCTGCAATTTGGCAGGCCATTTGTGAGGTGTCGAATTTTTCAATCCGCCCGGCGCCGGACTGACCGTCGATCAACCGCCGCCACACCGCTTCAGTACCGAAGCCCAGCGGCGACACAATGCCCATTCCCGTGACAACTACACGCCGCATATAATCAGCCTCCAAAGACGCATTTCGCCCCTCGCGCGATGCGGGGGGCGAACATCATGCTGCTAGAAACTATCGCCGGCGAAAGACAGGCCCACCCCGCGATGCGGAGCGACGCCAATTCGCAAATACCGGCTACTTTTTTTGTTCTTCAATGAACTTGATCGCGTCCCCGACAGACTGAATGGTTTCAGCCGCATCATCTGGAATTTCAACGTCAAACTCTTCCTCGAACGCCATAACAAGCTCGACGATATCCAGGCTATCGGCGCCAAGATCGTCGATAAAGCTCGCTTTCGGCTCAACTTTTGCCGGATCGGCATCGAGATGTTCAACGACAATTTTCTTAACGCGTTCAGCAAGATCAGACATCCAAGGCTCCTTAAATCGTCTATTTTAGAATACTGCGGCGACCAGCCCGATAAGCCGGTAAAGCATGGTTTTCGGCGAATTACGGCAAATTGCCCGTGGTTGCAACGCCAAAAGGGTCGGCCCCCTATACGCGGCCCGTCATATCATTGCCATACCGCCGTTCACATGTAACGTCTGGCCGGTCATGTAATTGGCCTCATCAGAGGCCAGATAGACTGTGGCGGCGGCAATATCGTCGGCTTTCCCCATGGCCCCGGCGGGAATTTTTCCTAAAATCGCTTCGCATTGTTGCTCGTTGAGCGCCTCGGTCATGGCAGTCTCAATAAAGCCGGGTGCAATACAGTTCACCGTGACGTTACGGCGCGCCACTTCCTGCGCCAGTGACTTGGTCATACCGATCATGCCGGCTTTCGATGCTGCGTAGTTTGCTTGCCCGGCATTGCCGGTAACGCCAACAACTGAAGTGATGCCAATAATGCGCCCAAAGCGTTGTTTGGTCATGCCGCGCAGCACCGCTTTTGTTAGCCGGAAATAGGCAGTGAGATTGATCTTGATGACCTCGTCCCACTTGTCCGGTTTCATCATCATCATCAGCGTATCGCGGGTGACGCCGGCGTTTGCGACGAGAATATCAAGCCCGCCCATTGCCTCGCTCGCCTGCTTGGCGAGCGCATCAACCGCATCCAGATCCGACAGGTTGCACGGCGTAACATAGACGCGGTCTTTCAACTCACTCGCCAAAGCTTCCAGCTTTTCAGCCCGCGTTCCCGAAATGGCGACGCTGGCGCCCTGGTCATGCAGCGCCTTCGCGATAGCCCCGCCAATGCCCCCGCTCGCACCGGTCACCAATGCGCGTTTTCCTGTTAAATCAAACATTCACGTCTCTTTCTTTGGGTGTTTTGACTATAGCGCCGGGCGAAAAAGTGGAAACCGGTTTTTCGCACAATCCGGCGCGCTACAAAGAATCTAGAGTATCAGGTGATTCCTCTTAATCACCTGATACTCTAGAGTTTTGAAAATGCTTCAACATCGCCAGGCTTGCCGACATTGAGGGTTTTGACATCGCGATTGATGCGCCTGATTAACCCGCACAACACTTTGCCCGAACCGACCTCGATAAAATTATCGCAGCCCTGCTCAATCATATAGCTGACGCTTTGGGTCCAGCGCACGCGGCCGGTGACCTGTTTGACGAGTAGATCGCGAATATCATCGGGGCGAACCACCTCGCCGGCTGTGACATTCGCCACCAGAGTCGTCACCGGCGCCTTGATGGTCGCCTGGCCCAGCGCGTCGGTCATGCGCGCAGCGGCCGGCGCCATCAGTGATGAGTGAAACGGAGCCGAAACTGGCAACAATTTCGCAATCTTAGCGCCGAACTCTTTGGCCCCGCCACAGACCGCCTCAACCCGCGATTTGGCTCCTGAA
>JAJFFY010000048.1 GCA_021776415.1 Hyphococcus sp. | reverse complement strand
CGCAAAGAATATGGCGGCATGAAGATCGAACAGGCGAAACGGCTGAAAGATCTTGAGAAAGAAAACGGTCGGCTGAAGCGGCTTCTCGCTGATGCAGAACTCGACAAGGCGATTTTGAAGGAAGCTGCTTCGGGAAACTGGCAGGGCCCTCACGCAAGCGCGAGTTCATTGAACATGCATGATTCATGCGATTTTGACGAATGAAACCTATGCGGGAAGGGCTTGGTTCAACAAAAAAGATACAAAAACCGGAAAAACTCGCCCGCGACATGAGTGGATAGAGTTTCCGGTGCCGCAGATTATCTCAGAAGCAACGCTGCAGCGCGTGCAAATGCTTCTAAGTTCTAGACGCCCGTCAAAGACGCCGCCGCGACTTTCTACAAGTAAGGTGCTTCTCACTGGTGTCGCTGTTTGTGAGGGATGCGGTCGACCGCTGATGATGAGCACGGGCAAGGGCGGCGCTTATCGCTACTACCGCTGTTCGGGAAAGCATCTCAAAGGCGAATGTGATGGCGATCTAGCGATTACGATCCGCGAAGAAAAGCTCAATGAGCTAACGCTGACCGCACTTACAGATCGATTGATTTCGCCGCGGAGGGCGCAAGAGATTGTCGCCGCTGTCGCCAAAAAACGTGAAAGCGGTCGAAGCGACGCCAGTCAGGCGCTTAGCCAATTGCGTGGTCAGCTTGGCCAAGTGAACAAGCGCATCCGAAATCTTTTGGATGCCCTGGCTGATGGCCTTATGGGCGAATCCGAACTTTTCAAAGAGAAGATGAAGGAAGCAGAGGCCGAACGAGAAGAATTTCTGCGGCTAATCGATGTTCAAGAAGCTCAAGTAAGAGAGTCGCTGAAGCCAATCACCATTGAACAGGCGAAAGTTGCGTCAGCTAATCTAAAGCGTCTGATCAAAGACGCACCCGCCGACCTGAAGAAACGCTACGTTCGCGCCTTCGTTTCCGAAATTGTTGTCGGTAAGTCTGAAATTGTGATCTCAGGGCCTAAAGATGCGCTTGCAGAAGCCATCGCAGGCGAGCCCATCGCGCATGTTGCAGCAGCTTCGGGGCCGGTTCGCAGTTTGGTACGGGAATGGCGCGCCGGGGAAGATTCGAACTCCCGACCCCTAGATTCGTAGTCTAGTGCTCTATCCAACTGAGCTACCGGCGCCTGCCGTGGCGCTGGTGTTGCGCCTGAGCGGCGGGGTTTAACCCCAACAGGCCGGTAATTGCAAGCGGGTTGCTGCTCCAAGGGCTTCTTGAGGGCAGACAGATTGCCGCGTGGGCTCGATTGCGCTGGCGCATCAGCGTATGAGGGGAGGCTGAGCAGCATAGAGGTTTGTATGAGGGTCTTTCTTTTATTGGCATTGGCGGCGCTGGCGGCTTGCGGGCGCAACCAGGCGGCGGACGCCCGCCCGGCTGTAGCGGCGGATGTGATGGCGCCGGCGGCAGTTGTGACGACCGCGCCGAAACGCTGGTTTATTTCCGCAGCCAACCCTTATGCCGCGGAGGCGGGCGCCTCGATCTTGCGCAAGGGTGGATCGGCGGTGGATGCGGCGATCGCGACGCAGACTGTGCTCGGGCTTGTGGAGCCGCAATCTTCCGGTCTCGGCGGCGGCGCGTTCATGTTGCATTATGATCGCGCGACGCGAACGCTGGAGACTTATAACGGGCGCGAAACGGCGCCGGCGGCGGCCACGGCGGATCGCTTCCTGATGGATAATGGCGAACCGATGGCGTTTTACGATGCGGTTGTCGGCGGGCTATCCGTGGGCGTGCCGGGAGCGCTGCGGATGTTGGAACTTGCCCATCAAGACCATGGCGCCCTCGACTGGGCCGATCTTTTCGAGCCGGCGCTTGCGTTGTCGGAAAATGGATTTGAGGTCTCGCCGCGCCTTAACGGGCTGCTCGCTCGGGTCCCGAAGTTAAACCAGCTTCCGGCGGCGGCCGAGTATTTTTATAATCAGGACGGCGCGCCGCGCCCGGTCGGCCATGTTCTGAAGAATCCCGCTTATGCGCAAACGCTTAAGTCTATCGCGGCGGGCGGTGCTGAGGTTTTTTATACTGGCGATATCGCCGCAGCGATTGTTGATGCGGTCACTACGGCGCCCAACCCTGGCGACATGACGCTTGAAGATCTCGCCAGCTATGAAGCCGTCAAACTTGATCCGGTTTGCAGTTTTTATCGTGTCTACCAGATCTGTTCCATGGCGCCGCCAAGCTCCGGCGGCGTGACGCTATTGCAGATTTTGGCGCTGATGGGGCCATTCGACATTGCCGGCGCCGGCTCGCAATCGGTAGAGGCGCTGCATATTTTGTTTGAGGCCAGCCGCTTGGCCTATGCTGACCGGGGTCAGTATCTTGCCGACAATTCTATGTTGGCGGGTGTGGGCGGGCTATCGAGCGAAGAGGTTATCGGCGGTCTCTTGAACCCGACCTATCTTGCGGCGCGGGCGCAATTGATCGATGGCGCCAACGCGGCGTCTGAGGTGCTGCCGGGCGATCCTTCGGCCTATGACACGGACGCCAGCGCTGGCAAATGGCTCAATTTAAGTGCTGACGCCTCGCCGGAGCCGCCATCGACCAGTCATTTTGTAATCGTTGATGGCGAAGGCCGGGTGGTCTCGATGACGACGACGGTTGAGTTTGCGTTTGGCAGCCACCTGATGGCTGGTGGCATGGTGCTGAACAATCAGCTCACGGACTTCTCTTTCCTGCCGGAGCGCGACGGTGTTCCGATCGCCAATGCGGTGGCACCAGGCAAACGCCCGCGCAGTTCCATGAGCCCGGTCATTGTCTTTGATGGGCAAGGCGAGTTCTGGAGTGCGCTCGGCTCGCCCGGCGGACCGGCGATCATTGGTTATGTGGTCAAGACGCTTGTCGCCATGATTGACTGGGATATGTCGGCGCAGGAGGCGATCAACCTGCCCAATGCGGTTTATCCGCGCGGCGAACCGATCCTTGAGGAAAATGTATTCGATGCCCAGATCATTGCCGGCATGGCTGCGCGCGGCCATGAGGTGACGCAGCGTGCGCTGACCAGCGGCGTGCATGCGGTACGCATGGCGCCTGACGGTGCGTTTGACGGCGGCGCGGACCCGCGCCGCGAAGGTGTTTGGCTGACCGGTGAGGTTGTCGAAAACTAAATTGCAGCGCCGGGCAGCGTGATCTTGAACCGGGTTCCCGATGCGTCGCTTGCGGCCAACGCGATCTCGCCGCCATGGGCGCGGATGATTTCGGCGGCAATGGCGGCGCCGAGACCTGAGCCCCCAGGTTTTTGCGATCCCTGAAACGGCTCGAACAAAACCTTACGTGCGTAATCGGGAATGCCAGGTCCGGTATCTGCAATGGTGATGATAATTTCGCCATCATTATTGGATGCGCTGACGCTGACCGCGCCCAGCATCTGCTCAGCGGCGTCAATCGGGACGCCGCCGGGAGGCGTCATAGCGTCGACGGCGTTGCGGACAAGATTGAACAAGCACCGGTAAAGCTGTGTCCGGTCGGCGTTGATTGAAAATCCTTCCGTAACAAGATTATCAGGCTTGACGCCCATGGCTGCAGTGTCCTCAAGCACTTCTTCTGCAAGCGCATGAAGGTCAACCGGCGCTTTGCTCAACACGCGTGCCTCCATGCCGCCAAACGCCAGCGTATCCCGGCTCAGTACAATCGCGCGGTCGAGCGCAGAGATCAGCCGCGGGCTGAGCTTGCGCACGCTGGGGTCGTCACTCTTGGCGAGCCGGTCCGACATGAGTTGCGCGGATGCGAGTATGTTTCTGAGGTCATGGCTGATTTTGGAAATGCCGGCTCCGAGTGCGGCGAGGCGGCGGCGCTCGTTCAACAGGTCGTGAATGCCGCGCTGCATAGCCGCGAGACTGCGCTCGGCGGCGCCGATCTCGTCTTTCCGGTTGCTCGGCGAATGGATCAGCGCTTCACGATCCGGGTCCGCCTCGAACGCGGCCATGTCATGGGTCAGGCGCACCACCGGCCGGACGATGATCCGGTTCAGCGCCCAATAGACCAGCGCCGCCGTCAGGCTTGATATGACCAGCGACAGGGCCAGAATATTGCGCGCATAGACAAGCAGGTCGCGGCGCAGCGCCGCCTGCGATACGATAATGTCGACATTTTGATCCACTGCGTATCGCGGGGCGCCGGTAACCTGGATTAAATCATCGCCGGATGAAAAGACGGTTCCCCACGCGTTTGCGATCAGGGTCAGCGGCATCCGGTCGTCAAGATTGACCCTGTGCATGCGAGGCGGCCCGTGTGGGTTTATTTCTGGCGCTAGGATCAGCATACGCATATTATCGCGGTTGATGGTGACGCCAAGAATGTTTGCAGTCGAAAACAACTGCCGCGCGACTTCTTCCTCAATCATCGCTTCGCGCGGGCCCTCAAGCGCCAGGGCGACAAGATAGGCCGCCTCAAGGCGAGCGTCGAACCAGTCCATGCGCTGTTTTGCAACGGACGGGATCATCACCACGATTTCTGCAAGAAAAATGAACACGACCGTCAACAAAAACAGTTTTGTCGAAAGCGATCGGTTGGCGAATCCCGGGGGTGCGTTCATGGTGAGAAAGTTTAATCAAAAATCGACAGTAAAGACACCAGCATTTTTGTACGCTTTGAAAATAGTGCTGGCGTATACCATGCGCCGGCGGCCCGCTTTGATATTTCTCCACGTGTCGGGTAGGGGGCGATCACATTGGTAAAGGCCTTGATTTTCTGGCGGTTGGAGATGGCGAACGCCCAAGACTGAATGAGATCGCCGGCGCCGGGCCCGACGATGGATGCGCCGAGAACGGTCCCGTCTTTTAAGGTTGTGACTTTAATGAACCCTCTGGTGTCTCGCATCGCCTCGGCGCGGTCATTATCCACAAAACTCGCGCGCACGGTTCGAACATCGCCGTGGTGGTCGCGCGCAGCCGCTTCGGTGAGGCCGACCTGCGCGAGTTCGGGGTCGCAATAGGTCACCCATGGCGCCTGATTGTCATTATTGGCCGCCGGCATTTTAAACAACATGCTGCGGATAACGAGAGAGGCATGATAGCCGGCCACATGAGTGAACTGGAGGCCACCGCGCACATCGCCAATGGCATAGATGCGCTTGTTGGTTGTCCGCAAATTGCTGTCGGTCTTTATGCCTGTCTTGTCATAATCGACGCCGGCTGCTTCAAGATTTAGTCCGTCAACGGTCGGTTTGCGGCCAACGGCTACCAGTATATGCGACCCGCTAATGGTCTTTCCGCCGGCTTTAAGCTGAATGGCGCCGCCGGATGAGGCTACCACCTCGACCATAGTATGCTCGATGATGTCGACACCATCCTCTTTGAGCTGCGTACGCACCACCTCAACCAGTTTCGGGTCATCTTTATTGAGGATGGTATCGCCTTCAATAAGTGTCACTCTGGCGCCGAGGCGGCGATGGGCCTGGGCCAGTTCCACACCGATCGGCCCGCCGCCAATGACGATGAGATGGCCTGGAAGGGTGCGGTTTTCGAAAATGGTTTCATTAGTGAAGAACGGCGTCTCGCCAAGCCCGTTAATCGGCGGAATAAATGGCGCTGAACCGGTAGCAATCACAAAGTGCTTGGCGGTGACGGTTGCGCTTTCGGTTTTGACCTGACGCGGGCCGGTAAAGCTTGCATGCTCGCGCAAGACCGTAACGCCCAGTTCTTCAAAGCGCTTCTGGCTGTCAATCGGCGCGATCGAGGCAATGACGCCACCAACATGGTCCATTACCGCGCCAAAGTCGATTTCCGGCTCGACCGGCTTGATGCCAAATTTACCGACATTGCGCATGGCGTGGGCGCTAGCGGCGGCGGTGATAAGCGCCTTTGAGGGAACGCAGCCGGTGTTGAGGCAATCGCCCCCCATCTCACCTTTTTCAATCAGCACGACCTTGCGGCCGAGTTGCGCCGCGCCGGCGGCTACAGACAGGCCAGCCGAGCCTGCGCCGATGATACAAAGGTCCGCAGTGATGGTTTTCATCATTGCGGATGCTCGTCGAGGCTCGCCGCCTGTTTGCTGATGCGTTTTAACGCCACCGGAATGAGCGCCAGAACCGTCAGCCCGACGATTGGCAGCAATGTCTGCGGTTGTATTAAAATACCGCTTAGCGAGACGTCCTCTCCAGCGCTAAAGGCGGCGCCGGCGGCGTGGCCGATGCTTGCGTAAACAAATCCGCCGGGAATGATTCCAAAAAACGTGCCGACAACGAAGTTACGCAAGCTGACGCCGAGAACCCCGGCGGCGATATTAATCGCCCAGAACGGAAATACCGGAACAAGGCGTAAAACAAACATGTAACTCAGCTCGTTTTCACGAAAGCCCTGTTCCATGCTTTTAACCAGCCCGCCGGCGCGCCCGGTCAGGAGATCGCCTAGCGCTGTCTTTGAGGCGAGAAAGATTATGACGGCGCCGATGGTCGCGGCAAGAACGACGGCGGGAACACCCGGCCATAGGCCGAATAAAAAGCCGCCAAAGACAGTGAGGATAGTCGCGCCGGGAAAGGAAATGGCGACAGCGGCGGCATAGACCGACACGAATATCGCCAGCGCCAGGAGCGGCGAGGCGGCGACCCATGCGCGCAAGGCCTCGTGGTTTTCGCGCAAATTATCGAGCGTGAAATACCGCTGCAAATCAAGGGCGAAGAACAGCCCTAATGCAATCGCGATCACGGCAATTGGTGCTGCGCGCTTCAAAAAGCCGCCCGCTGAAGGTGTATTTTCCTGGGTCGTCATGATGGTGGTTCGGGTCCCGTCTGCCTGTCTGATAGATTGTTTTCTTTGGCGCTGGTCAATAGCCTGATGTAGTCGCGCGCGCGGCTTTGCGGGGTAACAAGAGGCCCGCCATCGATCAAATATGCGCGAATTGGCCGGGAGGGCGGAAAATCACTGGCAAGGCTACAAATACTTGGCCGAAAGCTTGCCCGGAGCGCTTGACGGCGGGGGCGTCTAAGTCTATTTCCCCGCCCTCGCGCAGCACATCGCGAATTTGCTTATAGATCAAGGACGATACGATGAAACGGACCTACCAACCGAGCCGGCTGAAGCGTAAGCGCCGTCACGGTTTCCGTGCGCGCAAAGCGACCAAGGCTGGCCGCAAAGTGTTGGCGTCGCGGCGCGCGAAGGGCCGCAAAAAGCTTTCGGCCTGAGCCTGAACGAAAAACCCTCACAAAAACAACAAGATGGCGCTGGTCGCGGGGCCTTGAGCCTGTCTGTGATCAAGAAACGCCAGGACTTTGTGGCGCTTCGTAGCGGCGCTCGGGTCAACAGCCCGGGATTTCTTTTGGCCGTCCGTCCGAACAGCGCCGCCGGCGAGGGAGTTCGAATCGGCCTGACGGTGACAAAAAAGATCGGCGGGGCAGTGATGCGCAATCGTATTCGCCGGCGGCTCAGAGCCGCTGCGCGTGAGATATTTCCCCAATTTGCGTGCGCGGGCATGGATTATGTGTTGATCGCTCGTAAAGCGGCCTATAACCGCAATTACGCTTTACTTCTTGACGATATGAAGCGCGCCCTTTTAAGGCTCGCGCGGGACACTAAATAGAACCAAGCGCCGGGCTGTCGGCGATAACCAGAAAATCAACACGAGACCGTACATGGACCGGAACTTAATCTTGGCGATCGCCCTGTCGATGGGCGTGCTTTTAATGTGGGACGTGTTTATAGCTGGTCCGCAGCGCGAGCAGATGCAGTCGGCGCGGCAAGCCGCTCAAGAGGCCGCTGTCGAAGAGCAAGGCGATCTCTCCGGGCTTGAGGGCATAGAGCCAGACGATGCGCCTTTGTCGTTGGAAGAAGCCCTCGCCGAGGCGCCGGGCAGGGTCGTGATCCGCACGCCAAACCTGTTGGGGTCGATCAACCTGCAAGGCGGACGCATCGATGATCTAGAGCTTACTCAGTACCACGAGGAGCTTGACCCCGAGAGCGACAATATCCGGCTGTTGACGCCGCGAGAGGCGAAGCACGGTCACTTTGTTGAGCAGGGCTGGGTTGTCGGCAACAAGTCAGGAGACAAGGCGCTGTGGTCTGTAGCTGACGGCGCGGTTCTGACACCGCAGACGCCAGTCACGTTGACCCGCGAGCAGGATGGTCTTCACTTCGAAAAAACTATCTCCGTTGATGAACAATATATGTTCACGATCGAACAGAAAGTCCGCAATGGCACAAGCGAGGCGCAAACATTGACGCCCTATGCGCTGGTTGTTCAGCGTGGCAAGCCGGACGATCTTAGAAATTTCATGATCCTCCACGAAGGCCCGCTCGGCGTTATTGGCGAGCGTCTTTATGAGCGCAAATATGACAAGCTGCGAAAAAATAAGAACAAGCAAGTCAATGAAAGCGGCATTGGCGGCTGGGTAGGCATCACTAATAAATACTGGCTCGCCGCCGCGATCCCGCCTCAGGATGAGGAGATAAAAGCGTCGCTATCGAATATCGGCGACGAGGCCTCGCCGATATTCCGGGCGTCCTATACTCTGCCAACCCGCACAGTGGCGCCAGGCGAGACCTTTACGCAGGTCTCAAATATTTTTGGCGGCGCGAAGGACGTCGATATCCTTCAATCCTATCAAGCCCTGCCGGAAAAGGGCGGTCTTGGCATTCATGATTTCGATAAGGCGGTGGACTGGGGCCATCTTTTCTTTCTGACCCGCCCGATTTTTTACACCCTGAACTTCTTCGGCGACCTGATCGGCAATTTCGGCGTCGCAATTCTTATCCTGACGCTCATCATCAAGGCGCTGCTCTTTCCCATCGCCAATAAGGGTTATGAGTCGATGTCGAAGATGAAAAAGCTGCAGCCTGAGATTGAAAAACTCAAAGCGCGCTTTGGCGAAGACAAGATGAAGATGCAGCAGGAGATGATGGCGCTTTACAAGAAGGAAAAGATGAACCCGATGGCCGGGTGTGTTCCGATCCTGTTTCAGATGCCGATTTTCTTCGCGCTCTATAAAACGCTCTTTGTGACCATGGAAATGCGCCACGAGCCGTTCATCTTATGGATCAAGGATCTCTCGGCGCCGGACCCGACGACGATATTTAACCTCTTCGGCCTGTTGCCCTACGACCCTACTGCGCTGCCAGTGCTTGGCGCGTTTCTCGGCATCGGCGTCCTGCCGTTATTGATGGGCGTTGCCATGTGGTTCCAGACCAAGCTCAACCCGCCGCCTGCCGACCCGGTGCAGGCGCAGATCTTCGGCATGATGCCTTTCGTCTTTGTCTTTATCTTCGCGCCCTTCGCTGCGGGTTTGGTCCTCTACTGGTTCTGGAACACGGCGCTGTCGATATTGCAGCAATGGGTTATCATGAAGAAAAATGGCGTGGCGGTTAACTTGGGTGAACGCTTCAAGCTGCCTGGCAGTAAAAAGACGCCGGCGCCAGGCGAATGACAGGGACGGATGTTGGCGACCTCTCGCGCGATGAGGTTGAAGCTGGCCGCGTTCTGTTTGCGCAAGCCTGTTCGTTCATGCTGGGCGTCGTCAAGATGGACGGCCTGCCCGATGAAGGCCCACCCGAAGTTGCGTTTGCCGGGCGCTCGAATGTCGGCAAGTCGACACTCCTCAATGCACTTACCAACCAGAAGGGGCTTGCACGCGCATCGAACACGCCGGGGCGCACTCGCGAAATCAATTTTTTCGACCTTGGCGGTAAGATGCGCCTGGTTGATTTGCCGGGCTATGGATATGCCAGAGCCTCGCGCAAGGAGGCGGACGCCTGGAACGCATTGACGCGGGATTTTCTGCGCGGGCGGTCGGTGTTGCGCCGGGTGTGTTTATTGGTCGATGCTCGTCATGGTTTGAAGCCAACCGATATTGAGGTGATGGACCGGCTTGATGAGGCGGCGGTGATTTATCAGATTATCCTGACCAAGGCCGACAAAATCAAACCCACCGCGCTTGATGTTTTGGTGAGCGAGACTTCCGCACGCATTGTGCGCCGGCCTGCCGCGCATCCAAGCGTGCGGGCGACGTCGTCGCAAACCGGCTTCGGGATTGATCTGTTGCGGGCTGAGCTTGCCAGTCTGACGACCCAGTAGGGTCTGGCTGGCTGCGAAAGACAGCATTTAAAGACTTTCTTAACCTTCGCCGCCGCCTGTTAGGGCCATGTCCGCTGCACCACAGAAACAACCATCCGGCGCGCTGGGAAATTGGCGCGTGCGCTTTGAG
>JAJFFY010000047.1 GCA_021776415.1 Hyphococcus sp. | reverse complement strand
GCCGACTGGATCGATGTAACCCAGGCTATACCAATTAACCGCAACAGGAATTGTTGATATGACAGCTGCATTGATTGAACAGGTTGCCGCCAAGCTGCGCCAGCGGGCCACCGATGCCAGACAGATCGGTGGTACCGTCCGACTGGATCTGGGCGAGCAGGGCATATTGATTGACGGTCGGCAGGCACCCATTCAAATCAGCGTGGACAATCAGATGGAAGAGTGCGGGGCCGATTGCCGGGTGCGCATGAGTCTGGAATTGCTCAACGATATCCTCGATGGCAGGCGCAAGCCGTTCATGGCTTTTGCCACCGGCCAGATTGGTATCAATGGTGACATGAGTGTGGCGGTCAAGCTGCAGCCGCTACTGAAGGCGGGCTGACGACACTTGATCTCGTTCCCACGCCCCAGTCATAGTCTCGTTCCCATGCTCCAGTGTTAGTCTCGTTCCCACGCTCCTGCGTGGGAATGCATATTGGGTTGCCGGATGCGCTAACACTTATTCGGCCTACAGACCGGGCTTGCCGTAGGCCGGGTAAGCACGTCGCACCCGGCATTATTCATTCAGTATGCAGGCTGGCTAAACGCGTTGTATCCGGCATTATTCAACCAGCATGGTTTCGTTCCCGCGCCCCAGTCTTAGCCTCGTTCCCACGCTCCAGCGCTAGCCTCGTTCCCACGCTCCTGCGTTAGTCTCGTTCCCACGCTCCTGCGTGGGAACGTAAAGAGCTATCAGAAACGCCAGGCCAGTCCCAGTGAAAAGACCAGCGGATTAACGTTGACCTTGGTACGCGTGACTTCCGTATCATTGATGAAGATTTTTGCCTCGGTCTGCAGATCCAGCCACCAGACGTTGGCATTGACAGCCCAGTTGTCGCTCAGCTCCCAATCGAGACCCACGTTGGCGGCAAAGCCAAATGAGTTGCTGAGATTGATATCCGTGCTGTCGACACCACCGATGATGCCGTCCAGTGCGTTGGTTAAAGCCGGGCTGGTGGTGCTATCCAGCCACACCGTCCAGTTCAGACCGGCGCCGACCCAAGGGCGAATCTTGCCATAAAGATTGCAGCGATAAACACAGCTTCCAAGTCGATTTCCATTCCCGATGGCATGGTTTTCCCCGTTACTGCGTTTATCAGGATGAGATCGATAATTTTACCGGCGTGCTGCAGGTGCTAACGGTTGACAGGCTTTTAACCATGAGGATATGTTTATGAAACGTTTATTGATTTGTTTACTATTTTTGTCGGCCAGTTCCGCGATGGCGGTTGATGGCGTGATTGAGATAAATCAGCTGTGTGTGCAATTCGGTTGCTTTGATGGTGATTCTGGTGGTTTCCCGGTCACCATTACCAATTCTGGCAGCTATCGGCTAACCAGCAACCTGGATGTATCGAGCCTACCCACACCTGAAAACGTATCGGCCATTAATATCAGCAGTAATCTAGTCACTGTGGATTTGAATGGTTTTAGCATTATCGGCCCAACCGTTTGCACTGGCCCAAATAATGCTCCAGTCGACTCGTGCACGCCTACTGGCGGCGGTATAGGCGTTAATGCTAGCAGCTCTGCGAGAAACGTTGAAATCAAAAACGGTTACATTCGTGGTATGGGTGGCGCAGGAGTCACCTGCACCGGCGGTTGCCGTGTGAGCCATATTGTCGCAATTGAAAACGGCGTGCTCGGCATTTCCAACAGCAATGAAGATGCGATACTGATCAACAATATCGCACGCCGCAATGGTGGCGACGGGTTTTTTGTTGCAGGCCAAGTAGACAATAACATTTCCAGCCAAAATCTGGGCCGTGGCATTTTTGCCAATCCTGGCTCCAGACTCACCAATAACAACATACAGCAAAATGGTGGCAATGGGGTACGCTGCTTTACCTGCAGCCTTAGCAATAACATCATTCTGAGTAATGACGGCTTTGGCGTCGATTATGGTGGCCGTTCAGTGGCTGGCGGCAACCTGATTGATGGCAATGATTTGGGCGAAATCAACGGCACCGCCCCGTTTGAAATTGCACCCAACCGTTGCGGCTTCGCCGCTTGCCCATAAGGCCGGGTGGCAAGATGTTTATACTCACATCGCATTCTTCCCGGCGATCCAGGTTCTGGTCACAGTCCTGGCCCAAGCGCTGGTTGCTAGGAGCGCTGCTCAGCCTGACTCTGGGAGCTGTTGCACAGACACCCACCGAACTGGACGAAATTCAGTTCTCAGGTGATATCAGCCACTCACTCCCGGTCACGGGCGGGGGCACGCTATTGTCTGATGATGACACGATATTAATGTTCGACCTGTCACTGGGGGCCGCTGACGGCACGGATTTTCTGGGCGATCTTGACGGTGCAGACCTGGATGCATACCACAATAACGATGCCTGCTCAGCGCGAGTGTTCAGCGTGGATGCAATGACGCGGTTCAATGGCACCGATATGCTGCCAGCGGATGTTTTCAATTCAGCCGGAACCAAAGTTCTGGATGCCCGGGCCGAAGGCATCCCTGATGGCGTCAATATCGATGCGGTCAGCTTTTCCCCGGTCACCTGTGACCTGGTTTTTTCCATTGATGTGTACGCCGAGTTGGACGGTGCTACTTATTCACCGAGTGACCTGATCGCCTGGAATAGCACGGCTGGCTTCAGCCTGTTTCTGACCGGCAACCTGGACGCAAACATTGATGCCCTGCATATTCTTGACGACGGTCGACTGCTTTTCAGTGTCGACAGTGATACCGATCTGGTCGACCTGGTGGTCCAGGATGAGGACGTCATTGAGCAAATTCCTGGCGGCCCCGGTGCATTTTATGTTCTGGCATTTTCGCCTCGTGTATTCGATAGCTCGTGGATCGCAACCGACCTGGATGCGCTTTATGCCATACCAGCCGCTCTGGCCGGCGATTTCAGCTTTACTCGCTCGCGCGTTGAAATTTTCGAAGACGAGGGACCACTGGTGATCACTGTGCAACGTGAGAATGGCTCTGAGGGCAGCGTCACCATCAACTGGACGGCAACGCCCGGTACAGCA
>JAJFFY010000046.1 GCA_021776415.1 Hyphococcus sp. | reverse complement strand
GCTGGCGCTGGACAGCCATCACCACATGGAAAAGGGCCGAACATTTCCCGTTTGCGGCAATACCTACCGTATGCTGAAGGAAAGCCGCTTTGCGCCCTATTTCGATTTCATCGGCGACGGCGCAACCCATTACGGAATTTTCCCGGGCTGCGGGACCGCGTCGCCGTTTGGGGAAGGCTCTACTGAAGCAAGTACCGGCGCTTGCTGCTAGGAGTCTGACTCAAAATTATGTGTTGAAAACACCTCTCACAACGTGTCATCACCGGGCTTGTCCCGGTGATCCAGAGTCGCAGATGAAGCGCTTTTCATTCTGGATTGCCGGAACAAGTCCGACAATGACAATGATGCATACTATAACTTCATTCAACCGTTGAATTGATTCACTGCTTTTTGGAACAAAAGCTGAGGGAATTTTCGGTCAGGCTCTAAAGAATGATTGTCAGCAGCAATTATTCAGCGGTAGGCGATTCTGGTACGACTGGAGCATTGAATGAGGCCTTTACCAGCAAGATACCCTTATCCAATCCTTGTTTGCTGTCATAGCCTTGGCCGGAATCTGCTATTATGTTTCCATTCCGCGACCACAATCGCCATCGCCATTTTTTGTCGGTATCCATGTAGTACTCATACTTTAATCCACTTGCCGCTTCCGGGCACTGGCTCGGTCTAGCCTGCGCTGCCGACCCAAAACCACCCCCAAGGCCAAGCAAAGTTATTCCCAATAGTTTACGCCGTATCATTGTGCTCTCTCCCAGTTGTAGTTGTACGCCCCAAATTTTTAGCGCCCCATCCGCCACGCCGCCAGCCACACCGCACTGGCCCAGGCCGCACCGACACACCAGCCGGCGATGACGTCGCTGGGATAATGCACGCCAAGGAAAACCCGGCTGGCGCCGATCAGGAAAACAATCACCAGCGAGGCGCCCAGAGCATAGCGCCGGATGGCCCGTTGCTTGACAACATTTGCTATCGCCAAACCAAAGGTGAAGTAGACCGCCGCCGCGCTCGCCGAGTGGCCGCTGGGGAAGCTCTTGCTGCTCGCTGATATGAGATGCGGTAGAAAATCTGGACGTGTCCGATCAAAAAAACCTTTGAGGACGCCGGTTATTATTGTCTCGCCGATCACCACGGCCAGCAGGACAAGCAGAAATGACCATTGCTTTTGAACCATGAGAGCGCCGGCGAGCGCGAGGCTGAACACCGTCAACACTGGCCAGCCGCCCAGCGCGGTAATGTTCTGTACAAAGTACAACAGCCATCCGGGGCCATTGAGCAAAGCCGGATCGTCGCCATTGCGCAGCGACAACAGGAACTCGCGCTCGGCGGCTTCAAACGCGCCGCCGGGCGCGGTCAGGCTGAGAATGAGGAATATCGCCAACGACGCCGCCAGCATGACCCACGCAAAACGCGGCGACAAAGCGGCGTTAGAGTACAGCATTGAGCGTCAACGGACCGCCGCTATCTCGCTGGCCAACGCTCGGCATAGACCGCATGGCTGATCAATATTGAAGCCCCGGCGCCGCAAGCGCCGTTTGATGACATGGTTCCCCAGACAGTGACTTCCTTGCCCAGGAGGTCATCAGCGGACTGCGTCGTCGATAGCCTGCGCAACACATCATTGTCGGTTTTCAGCAACAAGCAGCCGTTGGTGTTGTCAACAATTTCACCGCGCAGGGAAATTACCCGCCGCCGCTCAACTAATCGATGCGTCACCGCTATGTCGCCAATTTTTGAGTAATCCGGCAGGCGATAGCCAGTACCGACAGCAGGCGTTGTATAATGCGCCGCCGGCACGCCCGGCGTCAGCTGAACCGGCGCTGATGTGCTGATCAACCGACAGTCAGCTCCCTGGCCTAATTTCATCTCACTGATTTCAACAAATGTGTTATCTGGCGTCGAAATTATTTTTCGAACTTTATGAATTTTTCCGCCATCGCGCTTGCGCAGAACCTGACATTCTATGAGCTGCACGCCGGACGGCGCTTCCGCCTCAGCAAATCTCGCAGACGCCGTCGGCAATCCGGCGCTTTGAATCCGCAATGCGGAAAGCCGCTGATAACTTAGTGTGTCTGAATTGGCATGATGGCGGGCGCCGCCGGCCTCTTCGCGCAGCCAGCTCGCCCGTGATGATGAAGAGCTCCACTGGTCGCGATAACTAACGCGCTGCGCCACTCCGGCGCGCCCCGCATCACTGATACCCGTATCATTGATAATTGTCGCGCCAACCTCATGCGCCGGGCTGTCGATTAATGAAGGTTGAACCGCTGATGGTGTGCTCACAGGCGCGTCCACGACCGATATCATCGTGCTATCAATCTCGTCAGGCACCGCCAGATACTCGCCCGGCCGGACATTGCGCGGATCGACGCCTGGGTTGGCCTCATACAGTGCTGATAGATTGACATTGCATTGGCGCGCCACCGTCACCAGCGTGGTCGGCGCATCTACAGCATAGGAGTGACCACAACGCCCAGCCTGGGCCGGCGCCGCCATAACGAAGAACGCCGCCCCTACCGCGCCAATGCCAATGATTTTGCGTAACCGGATAGTGTTCATAACGACCCTCCATAAGAGATTCTATTTATGGTTAATAACATGGTTTCAGAGGCTTTGGCCGATAAATTAGATATTTTCGAAAGCCGAACGCATCCTCTAAAATTTCCACAAGACGCATGGTCCGCACCTTAAGCCTCTGAATTTCCTGTGCTATCATTTTTAGATGGTTTCAATCCAACATTCAGCATTAATCCAGCCGAAAGGCGCGCGCCGCAAAAAATGGCGGGCGGGTCCGCTGGCGCTCCAAACCCCATAAAATCGGCCGCTCCCAAACAACCTCAATATCTACAAATTTAGCGGCCGCCATCGCTCATCGTTGTTCGCACGAGGCGCTATTGGACGCCGGACGCCAATGGTATTGGCCCACAACGGTCGCCACATTTCAGCCGACATGGTTAATTTGTGTACGGTTCATGTTTGGCGGGATGAAAAGTAGGTAAAATTTTAGAACAATTACACCGGCCTACCCGAAATCCATGCGATTAACCAAGTTCAATTACATGATGTTAACCGCAGCAGCGATAATGGCAGACGCTTGTACTTAGTTATTATGCTGATCAAGGTGTGTAATGTTCATTCCGGTAAAAACGTCTCGCGTTTCAAATAACAAACGCATCGTTGCGTCTGCGCCCACACAACAGCCAAGGCGGCGCAGCCTTAGCCACTTTGCGCGCGATCGCAGCGGCAATATTGCGATCCTGTTCGTGTTCATGTCGACAGTTTTGTTTCTTTTCGTCGGCGGCGCAGTTGATTACACGCGCTGGAACGCCGTTCGGGCCGACATGATTGAATCGATGGACGCAGCCAGCCTCGCCGTCGCCCAACTGGCGGCCGCAGATGACACGCTAACACCCACCCAGCTTGAAACTTATGGCGATGCTTTTTTCCGGGAAAATTTTGACTATGAGGACCAGCTCTTAAGCGGCTGGAACATCGATTTTAACCTCGCCAGCGACGCCGTCATCTCAACGTGCATAACCGGCAAGCTCTCAACCTTTCTCCTTGGCGTTGCCGGCATCCATGAACTGGATATTGATAAATGCGTCGAAATTACCCCCCAAGGTTCGGGGCGTATTGAGCTGGCGCTCGTCCTCGACGTTACCGGCTCCATGAGTTGGAACGATTCCAACGGACAAAACAAACTGAACAGCCTGCGGACCGCGGTTACGGCGCTGCTCGATGTTTTGTTCGAGAGTAATCCGACAAGTGATAATGTAAGAGTGGGCGTCGTTCCTTTTAACCAGCATGTAAACGCCGGCGCCTCCAGCGGCTGGACCAATAGCTGGGGTGATACCAACGGCGTTGCAGCCTATAATGGCGCGCGATTCTTTCACGTCGATGAAAATGGCGTTGTCGACGCCGCACGCAAAGTCAATCACTATGACCTTTTCAATTCTGACCCGGACAGAAGCTGGGATGGATGTGTTGAAGCGCGCCCCTATCCGCTCGATGAGTTGGACACCGAGCCCGGCCTGGCCACAACAACAGCGATTATAACCGCAGCCATGCAAACACCGAGCTCCGCTGATGAGCCGGATGCGACGATGCGGAATGCATTCAGCAGCATGCCAAGCATTAATGGCGAATTCACGGTTGCAGGTCTTGCCTCCATCAGCAACTCCAGATGGGTGCCGGTTTTCCTTGCTGATGAGCCTGACTGTAATGACGCAGACGACTGCGACAATGGAGACTATAGCGAATCCGGCACTGTAAATGGCGTCGCCTGGAACGGTTTCTGGTTTGATGATCCAGACGATGACAATGTTCTGACCTGGGTTAAAGAATCTTCCTACTCAAATCGATCCTACATAAGCGACCACCGTTTCACCAATTATAATCAGGGTACGCCCTTTAATAAATATGTGCCGATTGTCAGCCACTTCAGAGAAGTCAATCAGGGCAACATCACCGATACGCCATTTATGGACTGGATGACAAAGCAGGGCGTTCAGCCAGCCACTGGTTTTGGGACACAAGAATACATCATGCGGACAGGTTATGTCGGCTGGTGGGATCCGATAACTGAGACCTACAATCATCGTTATGACCTGCCCAAGGGTAGCGCATCAAAAGGTCCGAATTACAGCGCCTGTCCAGAAGCGATTCTCCCCCTAACGGACACACGCGCCGATATCGACGGGGTTGGCACCGGTATCATGGAACGCCTGGTCGCCACCGGCGCCACAAACATTCCCGCTGGCGTGGTTTGGGGCTGGCGTGCTGTTTCTCCAGACGCCCCCTTTACGGAAGCCATTGGCCCTGGCGAGAACGGGCCGGGCAGCACCGTATTTGAAGACTGGCAGAAGGCCGTTGTCATTATGACGGACGGCGAGAATGTTTTCAGTGGTCGCAACACCCATTGGGGATCGTCGATCTCGGCATTTGGTTATGAGATTGAAGAACGCATGGGCGACAATGTTGATCAAACCAGTGAAATGGAAAACGAAGCCGATAATAAAATCCTTCGTCTCTGCCGCCGAATGAAACAGGACAATGTCCTCGTTTATACAATTGTTTTTGATGTGAATCCGGGAAGCACTATCGAAAATATATTCAAGTCCTGTGCGACAGAACCGACCGCGCCATATTTCTTCAATGCGCCGGATGGCGATCAGCTGGCGGATGCGTTTGGCGATATCGCCGACGACCTCGTCAAACTTCACATCAGTAAATAAGGCGGCTGGCGATGAGTTTGTCCAAACCAATGAACCCAAAGCGCTCACGCTGGCTTCGCCTGCTCCCGAGGCGGCGGCGCTTTGCCGGAGACCGCAGCGGCGCAGCCGCTGTGGAATTCTCCATGGTCGCCCCAATATTTCTATTGATGATGTTTTCAACCTTTGAGGTTGGCTGGTTCTTTTACGCCAATTCTATTGTCGACGCGTCCGTCTCGGAAGCCGCACGGCTGGTCAAAACCGGCCAGATCCAACAATTGGCGGGCACTGAACAACAAAAATTCGACGTCATCTACGACACAGTCTGCGATGTACTTGATACTTTTGGCGCGTGCAGCACACGCCTGACCGTCGAGGTGCAGACCTATGCAACCTTTAACGCCCTTGCCGCGGACTCCACGCCTCCGACCTGCGCTGACGCGCCTCCGGCTGACATAAGCGCTATTCCCTTCACCCCTGGCGATGAACTTCAGATTGTTCGTGTACGAATATGTTATATCTACGACACAATTAATCCCGCTATTGGGATTAACGTATCTGAGCCAGGCACAAGCAAACGGCGGCTCGTTTCGTCAATGATTTTCCGGAACGAGCCCTATCAGTCAAATGCTCCATAGGCGGGTACAGAACATGAGTATGAAAACATTTTTCCAAACAGTGCGAAATCTTTCTGCATGCAAAAAAGGCATGGCGGCGACGGAATTTGCTTTGCTCCTGCCGGTGCTGATTACGCTATTTTTCGGCATGCTTGAGACATCTGACGTCGCGACGGAGAACCGGCGGGTTGCTATCGCCGTTAACACCATCTCCGACCTCGCCGCGCAATCGACCGAGCTTACATATGACGACGTCACCAATTTGATTGACGGCGCTTTGACAATCCTCGATCCAGCCGCAAGCGCCACCCTTAATGTGAACATTATCAGCGTCATTTCCGACCCAGTGAACGGTCCGGAAGTTCACTGGAGCCGGGATGAGTTGGGCGCCCAGCCCTACACGCCGGGCGACCAATATACTAAACTTGGCGATGATGCGGTGCTGAGCGCCTTGGGCTCGCTCATTATTGTAGAGATTACCTATCCCTACTCGCCGCCCTTCACGAGCTACTTTGTAAGCGCCCCGGTGGTGTTTACGAAGACCTCAATCCGCTGGCCCCGCCTCGTCAACCGGGTGCAGCTTTGCGACAATTCCAATAACTGCACGACCTGATTAATGTCCGCTGGCGGCGCCGTACCTGACCGTTACCGGGTCAGGGGTTTGTATTTGATGCGTTTGGGGACGTCGGCGTCGTGGCCCAGGCGGCTTTTTTTATCTTCCATATAGTCTTCGAAGTTGCCTTCAAACCATTCCACATGGCTGTCGCCTTCGAAGGCGAGGATATGCGTCGCGATGCGATCCAGAAACCACCGATCGTGAGAGATGATCACGGCGCAGCCGGCGAAATCTTCCAGCGCGCCCTCAAGCTCGCGCAGCGTATCGACATCAAGATCGTTGGTCGGCTCATCGAGCAGCAAAAGATTGGCGCCCTCTTTCAGCATCTTCGCCAGCTGCACGCGGTTGCGTTCGCCGCCGGATAAGCTGCCAACTTTCTTTTGCTGATCGCCGCCCTTGAAATTGAACCAGCCGACATAAGCGCGGCTTGAGATTTCCCGCATGCCGAGCTGAATAATATCATTGCCGCCGGAAATTTCTTCCCAGACATTTTTGCCGCCATCAAGGTTCTCGCGGGTCTGGTCGATATAGCCCATCTTAACCGTCTCGCCGATCCGCAAGGCGCCGTTGTCTGGCTCTTCCTGCCCCGTCAGCATGCGAAACAGCGTCGTCTTGCCGGCCCCGTTCGGGCCGACCACGCCGACAATGCCGCCAGGCGGCAGCTGAAAGCTCAACCCATCGAACAGGAGCTTGTCGCCGAAGCCTTTTTTGAGATTGTCCGCCTCAATAACAACGCCGCCAAGACGTGAGCCCGGCGGAATTTGAATTTGCGCCTGACCAATGTCCTGAGCGCCCGCTT
This sequence comes from Hyphococcus sp., assembly GCA_021776415.1. Taxonomy (GTDB): domain Bacteria; phylum Pseudomonadota; class Alphaproteobacteria; order Caulobacterales; family Parvularculaceae; genus Hyphococcus. The sequence goes on along the minus strand of JAJFFY010000046.1, from coordinate 169,296 downwards.
TGGCGAGCAGTTCCTCATAGGCGTTGATCCGGGCTTTGGATTTTGCCTGGCGCGCGCGCGGAGAAGCGTTGATCCAGTCGACTTCGCGGTCGAGCGTCTTTTTACGATTGCCGTCTTCGCGTTTTTCTTGTTCCAGGCGTTTGCGTTTTTGATCGATCCAGGACGAATAATTTCCTTCAAACGGAAGCCCCCTGCCCCGATCGAGCTCTAAGATCCAGCCGGTGACGTTGTCGAGGAAGTACCGGTCATGGGTCACCAGAACAACGGCGCCCGGAAACTCGCGAAGATGGTGTTCGAGCCAGGCTACCGATTCCGCATCGAGGTGGTTGGTTGGCTCGTCCAGCAGCAGCAAATCCGGCTTCGACAACAACAACGCCGCCAGGGCAACGCGGCGCTTTTCGCCGCCGGATAATTTATCAACCGACCAGTCGCCGGGTGGGCAGCGCAATGCGCCCATGGCCATCTCGATTTTCGAATCGATATCCCAGCCATCGGCCGCATCGATCTCTTCTTGCAGCGCCGACATTTTCTCCATCAGCTCGTCAGAATAATTCTCACCAAGCTCCACCGACACCGCATTAAACGCATCGATCTTGGCTTTGACCGATCCGACCCCTTCCATCACATTTTCAAAAACTGTCTTGGTTTCGTCCAGAACCGGCTCTTGCGCCAAATATCCGATCCGCGCGCCATCGGCCGCATAGGCCTCGCCGGAAAATTCCTGGTCAATCCCGGCCATAATCTTCAAAAGCGTCGATTTCCCGGCGCCATTGACCCCGACAACCCCGATTTTTGCATCGGGAAAGAACTGTAAGTGTATGTCTTCTAATATCTTTTTGCCGCCCGTGAACTGCTTTGTCAGGCCTTGCATGAAATAGATATATTGGTACTTCGCCATCGGGTTATTCGCGCTCCTGGGCTTTGAGAATCGTTGCTACGGGGAAACAGCGCGGCGTCTTATCGCGCAAACCGGCTCATTTCAACTAAAGAGCATTTTCCCGGGGCGAAGATTGCCTATATGGTGGGTATAATAAGAAGAGTTGCGGGGTTAGGGCGTCATGGCAGGATATGTCGAAAAGACTTTAGCGGGCGGTGAAGAGGTCATTCATCGCGCGAATTACAATTGGACCTATAGTTTCTTTCCGGTTTTCTGGTTTGCGCTTGGCGCGGCCTCACTGGTGTTTATTTTCTTCGTCCAATACGCGGCCGGCGTTCCCTACGAGACGCTGAAAATCGGCTGGTGGTCGGGGATAGTGGCTGCAGCGGCTGGCACGGTTATTTTAACCAACCACATCATCATCCTGGTGACGACAGAAATTGTCGTGACCACCTACCGGTTTGTTTACAAGACCGGGCTGGTTGCACGCCACACCCAAGAGGTGAGCCTCAACAAGATTGAGGAAATTACCCTGCATCAAACTGTCTGGGGCCGGTTTCTCGGTTACGGCAAACTGGTGATGCGCGGCACCGGCGTCGGCGTCATCACCCTGCCCGATCTCGACAATCCAATCCGCCTGCGCAGGATTATCGAAAACACCAAGGCGGCGCTGCGCACAGACCAGCGCCAGCGGCAGCGCATCAATGATGACGAAGACGATTATTGATTAGTAAAGCGCATTCGCAAAAGTGGGAACCGGTTTTGCGAAAAAATGCGCGTAAAGATAAAAACTAGACCGCGTTCGATGATTTACGAATGTGGTCCGGGCGCGCGGAACACGACGCCCTTGAGACCGTCACGGTCAAAGGGCGTCCAATCGCCTTCTGTTTGCGCCAGGCGGTCGGCAATGAGATAGACCACCAGCGGGTTTACGCCGAGGCCAAAATGGCTCGCCGGGACTTCGATGTTTTCCGTATGGGGATGGTCGGGATGGTCATGCTGGACCGATCCCCGCCAGGCGACAATGCCATCGGTCTTGGAAAAAATCGACGTTGTCGGCGCCGGCGGCGGCACATTGAGCTGCGCCATCCGCTCGGATTGCGCGACGTCCGGCGAGCCATTCATACGGTCATACAAGCTTCGAGCATTTGAATGGTTCCGGTTCGGCGAGATCGGACTGCCAAGCGTGATCACGCTGCGCACCAGCTCCGGTCTTGCCTTGGCGATTTCCCGCGCAAATAACCCGCCAAGGCTCCAGCCGATAATCGAAATTTTGCGATTGTGTTGTTCGTAAATTTCGTCGAGCAAGCTGAGCATTTCCGCTTCGCGGGCATCATCAAATTTAAGGTTGCGGCCAAGCCCCCAGGCATAGGGCGCATAGTCCAAACCCTTCAGGACGCCGCGCAGGGGCCGGGTGGACGCATCGCTGGCGAGGAAGCCCGGCAGCACCAGCACCGGATGCCCGTCGCCGCTCGGCAACCGGTTCATGAGCGGGCGCAGCGACAAGAACCAGCCAAGTTCAAAAATCGCGCGACCTTCCGTCAGTGTCCAGAACAAGGACGGCGGTTTTGCGTTGTCATCAGCTGCGATGTTCTCAACCTGCGCCATAGAGCGTTCCGCCTTCATTCAACTCTTACCGATTCCAAACATGGGGCGCGCTGCCATATGTTGCAAGCAACAATGGCGCCTTACGCAGCCTCATCCGTAACCTGCTCCAGCGCACTTATATGGGCGTCATAGGAATCTTGCAGGTGTTGCATATAATTTTCAGGGTCCGGCATCGCTTCGCGGCAGGCGGTGACGCCAATGGTTATTTCATCGATATAGCTATGCACGACATGGCCCAAACCGACCCCGTCCAGCAGGCAAAGATTTCCATAAAGACCAATCAGTTTGGCGCCGCAGGAATATATCGGGATCGGCGGCCCCGGCACATTGGTAACGACGGTGTTGAAGACCGGCTTCATGCGATTGGCCAGACCCCACTGGCTATAGGCGCGTGCGCCAAGCCCCATGAACAGCGCGGGCGAGACTTTTGACATTTCCGTCATCTGCCGGGCGCCAAGCGCATTGGTCATGGCTTTTGATTTTTGCGTCTCTTCGTGGACATAGGCCAGGCGCTCAGTCGCGTCGGCGATATGGGTGCCGAGCGGCGCGCGCATGGCCGACACCTGATTGCCCATTGCGTTCTTTTCAGTCTCGTCGCGCACCGAAATTGGCGCCATTGCCGACAACGTATCCTCCGGCAGATCGCCGTGAGCCATGAGATAGTTGCGCATCGCCCCGCCGACGATGGAAAGCACCGCATCATTGACCGTCGCGCCTTCCACCAGACCCCGCAGCGCTTTGATCTTGGCTAGCGAGAAAGCCTTGCCGTCAATCACACGGTGTGGCGAGACCACCTGGTTAAATCGCGTGCGCGGCGTGTTCATGGCGCCTTTGATGTCAAAATTACCGCTTAAAAATCCCTTGGCGGCGCGCGCCATTCCGGGCGCTGACTTTATCGCGGCGCCGGTCTGCCGCCAGGGCAGCGTCAGCGCGCGCGCATATCCGCGGGTTAAAAGCCTAAGCTGGCTCGGCATACGTTCCGGCTTCCAGGGATCGGGTTTGGGAAGCTCGTCGATCTCCGGTGCGGCGGTGTGCAATGCCTGCATCAGATCAACGCCAGAAACGCCGTCGATAGCGGCGTGATGAATTTTGGTGAGCATGGCGTAGGAGCCTTTCGGCACGCCCTCGACCTTATCCAGTCCCTCGACCACCAGAATTTCCCAGGGCGGACGCGTCAGGTCCAGAGGCCGCGCAAAATTTCGCGCCGCAAGAATATTGAGCTGGCGCCAATCGCCCGGCTTGGGGAGCGCCACATGGCGCACGTGATATTCAAGGTCAAAGCGCGGATCTTCAATCCAGTAAGGATAGTCGATATTGAACGGCGACTTGACCATGCGACGGCGCATCACCGGCGCCATATGCAGGCGGCCCTTGATGAAATTTAAAATATCCTTGAACCGAACAAACCCGCCCGCCGCCGTAGACGGATCATAAATCATGACCGAGCCGATATGGATCGGTGCGTTGGGTTGCTCAAAAGCCACAAAAGCCGCGTCCAGGCCTTGCATCTGCTTCATGGTCGCCGCTCCCTTAAAATATGGGAAAATGGCGTCGCAAGGCGCTAAAATCCCTATGTTTCAAAGGCTAGCATTGATTTTTAGAAACGTCACTCTAACCGCGCAAGGCGAGACATTCAGCCGGTTACGCGAAAGACGCCTGGATGATCCGTTCCAATCCATCCCGATCGATCTCGTCAAACTGGGCCTTATTATCACTGTCGACATCAAACACCGCAATCAGGTTGCCAGCAGCGGTTATCACCGGCACAACGATTTCCGATTGGGAACGAGCGTCGCAAGCAATATGTCCGGCGAAGGCTTGCACGTCATCGACAATCTGCGTCTGGCGAGTCGCCGCCGCTGTTCCGCATACGCCTTTTCCAAATGCTATGCGCAAACATCCAAGCGATCCCTGATAAGGACCGATCACCAGCTGATTGGGCGCCTTGGGATCAACAAGATAAAACCCGGTCCAGAAATAATGCTCAAAGGCATGGTGGAGAATGTTTGACACCGTCGCCATCCGCGCAATGAGGTGGTCCTCGCCGTCAAGCACGGCGGCAATTTCTTTTGCAAGCTCTGCGTAGCGTTGTTTTTTCTCAGCAGCCGTCATCATTTCATCCGTCCGATGTAAACGCCAGAACCACCAGACCGAGAACGGTTGCGAGCGCGCCCGCGACCACGCTGATGCTCACCCAGCCGGAGCCAGCAAAACCTTCGATAAGGATGATGTATATGGGCGTCAAATAACCATAGGCAATCGCCTTGCCCGCCGGAATGCGCGTTGCTGCATATTGCAGCAGGAAGAACGTGCCGGCGGTGGTGAAGATTGCGAGATAGGCAATGGTGAGCCACACACTTGCCGGCAACGCGCCCCATGCGGTCGCGACGATTTCGGGCAATGCGTAAATCATGATGCAGACCCACGTGCCGGCAAGCGTCCAGAAGGTAAAGGTCGTCACCGGCTCGGTGCGGATGAATTTCTTCACCAGCGGCGCATAAGCGCCATGGGCCGCCACGCCGAAGAAAAAGAAGATCTCGCCGCGCCCGATATCGAAAGCGATAATCGCATCGAGATCGCCGCGAAAGATCACCCAGATCGCCCCGATGGCGGCAACCGTAAGGCTGGCGAGCACCACCGGTCCGGAAATCTGGCGCAGGAATAAATAGGCAAAACCGGCGCTCATAAACGGCATAAATGTAAACAGCGCGCCGACCGAAACCGGGCTGGCGGTTTTCAGCGCCTCGAACATGGTGATGAAATAAACCCCCATCAACGCGCCAAGAACGAAGTAGCGCCATACCGCTACGGGGCGAAAAAACGTATGCCGCGCGCGAGCCGGAGTGAGCGCATAAGCAACGCCGCCCATGATCGCCGCGCCGAAGAAAAACCGGATCGCGTTCAGCGCGCCGGGCTCGACATGATCAACAGCGCGGTGGCCAATGGAAAAGGATACGGCGATCAACAGCGCAAATAGCGCCATCGCCAGATGGCCGCGCACTTTGTCTTTACGCACAGCATCCGCGTCCGTCATGAGCCGCCAATAGAAAAACGACATTCCGGCAAACCGCCAATCTTGATGGCGACACGATCACCCTCATTCAGCGCACCGACGCCCGCCGGCGTCCCAGTGAAAATGAGATCCCCCGGGCAAAGCTCGAACAGCTTTGACAGCTCAATGATGATCTCCGGCACGGACCAGATCATCGTGCTGAGCGGCGCGTCCTGAAGCGTCTCGCCATTCACGGTGGTAAGAAGATGGGCGTCGTCAAAACTGTCCGGCAAGAAGTCCTGGGTGCGGCCAATTTCTCCCATCGGCGCAGAATGATCAAACCCCTTTGCCGTATCCCAAGGGCCGCCGGCTTTCTTGGCCGCCGCCTGATGATCGCGCCGGGTCAGATCGCACCCCGCCGCCGTACCAAAGATCAACGCACCGGCTTGTTCACGCGTCGCGAGGGCGCGCCCGCCGCGCTGAAGCGCGACGACCAGCTCGCCTTCGAAATGCAAATTATCGGTCGCCATGGGATATGGGATGCACGCGCCGCTCTCAACCACCGCATCAGCCGGCTTGGTAAAGAACACCGGCGGGTCGGACTTGGCGTCGCCGCCCATTTCCTGGACGTGATCGGCGTAATTTTTGCCGATACAAAAAATACGCCGCACCGGGAACAATCCACCGCCATGGACGGGAACGACAGACATAAGGGGTGGATCAATCACATATGTCATACGATAGTTTTCACGATGAAAAAGTTTTCATCAAAATTCCCGCCGCGATCAGTGCTGTGCCCGCAGAGGCGCCGACGAACGGGATGATGAACCAGAAGAAATGCGCCATCACTATATAAGCGGCGCCGACGCCGATAAACACGGTCGCAATGACCGGGTCAGCCAGCATTGCTGGGTAATAAGCGGCGACATAAGCCACAACGCATGCGTAAAATAAAACGCCAGTGCTGTGACTGAAGTGAAAACCCAATGATGACAGCCACAAATTCTTTGCGTCCTTGCGCATGCGGATCGTCGTGCTTTGCATCTGCGCAAGCAAAGACGGGTCGGCTGGCGCAAAATACTTCGGATGCTTCAGGTCGATGAAAGTATATAGGAGATGCAAAACGCCAAGCACGAAAAATATAGCGGCGCCGGTGACAATGAGATTAGTCGTCATGATTGTATCCTTATGCCGGTTGAAAATGATATCCGTCGCGGCCCGACGGCAGGGAAACAGATTCCAGCCTGGACGCGAATGCTATTTACAAAATCTTCTGGCCGGTTTTCTCCCAATCGGCGAGGAACGTCTCAAGCCCTTTGTCGGTCAACGGATGTTTCACCAGCGATTTCAAAACCCCCGGCGGCACGGTTGCGACGTCGGCGCCAAAAAGCGCGGCGTCCTTCACATGATTGGCGCTGCGAATGGAGGCGGCTAAAATCTCGGTGGGGAATTCATAATTGTCGTAGATCGCGCGAATTTCACGGATCACTTCCGTCCCGTCGATATTAATATCGTCGAGCCGGCCGATGAATGGCGAGATAAAGGTCGCGCCCGCCTTGGCGGCGAGCAGCGCCTGATTGGCCGAAAAACATAAAGTGACATTGGTCATGATCCCCTCGCCGGTCAGCGCCTTGCAGGCGATCAATCCCTCCATGGTCAGCGGCAGTTTCACGGTGACGTTGCCGGCGATCTTGGCGAGCGAGGTTCCCTCTTTAATCATCTGCGGCGCCTCAAGCGCGGTCACTTCGGCGCTCACTGGCCCGTCGACGATCGTGCAAATTTCCGCCACGACCTCGCGAAAATCCCGGCCCGATTTCATCACCAGGCTGGGATTGGTGGTCACCCCGTCAACCAGCCCGGTCGGCAACAGCTCTTTAATGTCATTAATATCGGCGGTATCGACAAAAAATTTCATCTCAAATCTTTCTTCTCGCGTGTTTCATTCACACCACACACGGATGCGCTCCGGTGAATGCAGGGAGTCGCACAGCAGGCGATGGCTCGCAACCGGAAATCATATGCGTCACCCCGGTCAGCCTGTGGCGCTCTACGCGCTCCATAGTTCACCATGTTGCGAGGCGATATGGGAAAGTGCTTGTAATTCACGGCGAGGATTGTGATATCACCGGCCACAATTCACCACAGGCGCTGCCCGGCTTTTTTCGAGTAGCGGCTTGTTTTTGCTGGCGATTTGGTCATGCTACACAAACGAATTACGGGTGGGCCTTCTTAATGGGCAAAATAACTCCTGAAAACCAGTCCGTCGTTGTACGGTTTGCAGGCGACTCGGGCGACGGCGTTCAGCTTCTGGGCGCGCAATTTGCGGAATCAACGGCCCTTGCGGGTGCGGATTTTTCAACCTTTCCAGACTTTCCAGCCGAGATTAGAGCCCCTGTGGGCACAACCTTTGGCGTTTCCGCGTTCCAGATTAACCTCGGCGCGCGCCGCATCTCCACCGCCGGCGACGAGCCCGACGTTCTTGTCGCCTTCAACCCGGCGGCGCTGAAGGTCAATTTACCGCTCATTCGCAAGGGCGCGCTGATCATTTTAAACACCGACGCCTTTACCGCCCGCAATTTTTCCAAGGCGCATATCGCCGCTGACCAGCGCGAGACCGGCGAGCTTGACGACTATCAGGTCGTTGAGATCGACATGTCGACGCAGACGCTCGAGGCGGTCAAACCGCTTGGGCTTTCCAAGTCTGATGCGGAGCAGTCAAAAAACTTCTGGGCGCTGGGCGCTGTGCTGTGGATGTTTGGCCGTTCGCGCACGCCGATCGAGGATTGGACAAAGAAGAAATTCGCCAAAAAACCGGAAATTCTGGGTGGCAACCTCGCCGCGCTCAATGCCGGACACGCCTTTGCCGAGACTGCGGAGCTTTCCGCCGAGATCCCGCAATTCGTGATCGGCGAGGCGCCAATGAACGCCGGCGAATATCGCACCATCACCGGCGCGGAGGCGCTCGCGCTGGGTCTTGCCGCCGCCGGCGAGCTGGCCAATCGCGACATCATGTTTTGTTCCTACCCGATCACGCCGGCCTCGCCGGTACTGCATCATCTGGCGCGCATGGGCGATCTTGGGGTTGCGACCTTTCAGGCCGAGGACGAGATTGCCGCCTGTTGCGCCGCCATTGGCGCCAGCTTCGGCGGCAAGATCGGCGTCACCTCATCCTCCGGGCCCGGCATCGCGCTGAAGACCGAAGCGATTGGCCTGGCGATGTCGGCGGAACTGCCGCTGGTGATCGTCAATTCCCAGCGCGGCGGACCATCCACCGGTCTGCCGACCAAAACCGAACAGTCCGACCTTTACCAAGCGGTCTATGGCCGCAACGCCGATGCGCCGCTGCCGGTCATCGCCACCGCCGGTCCGGGCGACTGCTTCGATGCGGCAATTGAAGCAACGCGGATTGCGGTTCGTCATATGACGCCGGTCTTTCTGCTTACGGACGGTTATATCGCCAATGCCGCCGGCCCGTGGGCGCTGCCGGACATGGCGGACTTTGAGCCAATCCTGTCGAACACGCCGCCGGTGATTAATGGCGACGCGACGAGCGAGCCGACCGCAGTCAAGCGCGCGATCTGGAGCCGCGATCCGTCGAGCTTTGGCCGGCCATGGACCGCGCCGGGCATGGCTGGTCTCGCCCACCGGATTGGCGGGCTCGAAAAAGACATCGCCACCGGCGACATTTCCTATGACGCCGATAACCACCAGGCGATGAGCGAGCTGCGCGAGAAAAAAATCGAGGCAGTCGCCGATTTTATTCCTGATCAGGACGTTATCCAGGGCGAGACCAAAGGGCCCGTCGCCGTCGTCGGCTGGGGCTCGACCCATGGCGCGATCTGGCGCGCGGTGAACGATGTTCGCGAGCAGGGCTACGACGTCGCGCAAATTCACCTGCGCTATTTGAGCCCGCTGCCGAAAAACCTCGGGCGACTGTTATCCAGCTATGACAAGGTAATCCTGCCGGAAATGAATATGGGCCAATGCGCCACCCTGTTGCGCGACAAGCTCGGGCTGGAGGTGATCCAGCTCAACAAAGTCTCCGGCCAACCGTTCAAGATTTCCGAGATTGTCGATGTGATAAAAAAGAATTATCCGGGCAAGAAACAGGCAGCGGAGTAGGAAAAAACCATGAACGCTCCCCTCACCGCAAAAGATTTCGCGACCGATCAGGAAGTGCGCTGGTGCCCTGGTTGCGGCGATTATGCGATCTTGAAGTGCATGCAGAAGACCATGGCCGATATCGGCGCTGACCCGGACAACACCGTGTTCGTTTCCGGCATCGGGTGCTCCTCGCGCTTTCCCTATTACATGAATACCTATGGCTTCCACACTATCCATGGCCGCGCGCCGGCGTTTGCGACCGGTTTAAAGCTCGCCAATCCCGCGCTTGATGTCTGGGTCGTCACCGGCGATGGCGACGGGCTGTCGATTGGCGGCAATCATCTACTGCATGTCATCCGGCGCAATGTGAATTTGCAAATCTTGCTGTTCAACAACGAAATCTACGGCCTCACCAAAGGCCAATATTCGCCGACATCCCGCCTCGGCACGCGCACGCCGACCAGCCCTTCCGGCTCAATAGACGCACCGCTCTCCGCCGGCGCCTTCGCGCTTGGCGCCGGCGCCAAATTCATCGCCCGCGGCATCGACACCGACGCAAAAAAACTGGCGCCGGTGCTCAAAGCCGCGCAAGAATTTAACGGCGCCGCCTTTATAGAAATTTTTCAGAACTGCATCGTCTACAACAAAGACGTATTTGAAAGTTTCGTCGGTAAAAAAACCGCGAAGGAAACGCAAGTTCATGTGGAGCACGGCCAACCGCTATTGTTCGCCGACGGGACCAAGGGGCTGAAACTCAACCCGCAGACGCTGGCGCTCGAAATCGTTGAGGTCGGCGAAGGCGGCGCGCCGGAAAGCGACATTCTGGTCCACGACGAGACCAACGCCATCCTCGCGCAAATGCTTCTCACCCTGCCAAAAGAAACCTACCCCATGCCGCTCGGCGTCATCTATCGCGCGCCAACACAGTCCTTCGACGACGCCTTCTGGGCGACACATGCCACGCAAGGAAAGCGGACGGGGAAAGTCGCGGATGCTTTGCGTAAGGGAAGCGTTTGGAACAAGGTCTAGTAACCACTTTACTCAGGTGAGGTTTGGCGCATTGAAATTTCAGCAAAAAAGAATGGCCACGCAGGCTTGGTTCGATTTCGAAGAAAAAGAACTTCACCACCGCGTTCGCGACAATAACGGAGATGTTGAATTCGCCATTGAGTACGGTTCCATTCCCGCCGCAACGCGGTCTGTCTTTGAGCGCAATAACTGGCTGCGAAATGTTGGTCTAATTTGGTGTGTGTTGGGTCTCATCAATATAGGCTTGGCGCTCATCGGGTCGGGCGAGCTTGCGGGCTCGGGTTTCTGGTTGCTCATTGGCTTTGGATGCCTCGCATTTTACCGCCTCACCTGGTCCGAGTACTCGGTGATCGAGACCGAGGAAGGCAGCATCTGGATCCTCAATGACAAACAACATGATGAGATCATCGAGACGATCAAAGAGCGCCGAAAGGTCGAACTACTCGCATGGTATCGGAGTATGAATTTTGAAGATGACCCGGTACGTGAAGTTACAACGGTCGAATGGCTAGTTAAACAGAAGGTTCTAAGCATAAAGGAAGGCGAATCCCGTATTGCGGAGATACGCGGCGGAGAAGCGTTGTTGTTGTCAAACAACAATGAAGAGGAAAGTTCGCGTAAAATTCACTAGCCGTTCTTTCGTTGACTTGTATGCTATCGTAAGTCTATTTTTTCCGGCTACTCTTGTGCTGCAAACACCGAGGCCGCACCAATGACTGTTCTCACCGCCCCTTCCCGCCGAACTTTCCTGACACTGACTGCAGGCGCGGGGCTGGCGGGCGTCGCCCACGCCGCCGACGCGCCCAAATTACCCGCCCGCCCGGGTATTTCCGCCCAGGAACTGGCAACCAACGAGGCTTACTGGGCCAAAATCGCTGCACAATATTCCGTCACGCCAGCCATCCATAACATTGAGAATGGCTATTGGGGCATTATGGCTGCGCCGGTGATGAGCGCCTATCGGGCGCATACGGATAAGGTTAATCGCGAGAATACTTATTACGCGCGCGGCGCCTATATCCAGGACATCGAAAAAATATACGCCCGCCTCGCCAGATTTTTAGGCGTCGCACCGGACGAGCTCCTGCTCACCCGCGGCGCCAGCGAAGCGCTGCAAATTTTGATCGGCGGTTACAACAAGCTCAAACCCGGCGACGCCGTTCTTTATGCAGATCTTGATTATTCCGCCATGAAATCGGCAATGCAGTGGCTTGCTGACCGGCGCGGCGTAGAAGTCATCAAGATTGATCTGCCGGAACCAGCACACCGGGACAATGTCATAGACGCTTATGCGCGCGCTTTTGAGGCCCACCCAAACATAAAGATGGCGCTGGTCACCCATGTGAATAATCTCACCGGGCTCATTCATCCAGTGCGCGAGATTACGGCGCTGGCGAAATCGCATGATATCGATGTCATTGTCGATAGCGCCCACGCCATCGGCCAGATTGACTTTGATCTGTCAGCGCTCGACGTCGATTTTGTCGGCTTCAATCTGCATAAGTGGATCGGCGCGCCGATCGGCTGCGGCCTCGTCTATATTAAAAAGCCCCGCATTGCCGATATCGACCGCTTCATGAACGAGCCCGGCGACGAGGATGATATCCGCGCCCGGGCGCATACGGGAACGCTCAACTTCGCGGCGCATTTAACAATACCGGACGCGCTCGATTTCCATGAGGCGATCGGGATTGACGCAAAAGAAGCGCGGTTGCGTTACCTGCGCAACCTCTGGGTTGGCGAGGCGCGCACTAACCGGGATATCCAGATCCTAACGCCGGATGATCCGGCAATGGTCGCGGCGATGACATCTTTCCGATACAGGAACCGCATGACGACAGAAGATAACAACGCGATCATGCGCGCGCTGGCGGAAAAACACGGGCTGTTCACCGTCCGGCGCACTGGCCCGGCGGCTGGCGATTGCATCCGGGTCACGCCTGCGCTCTACAACACACCCGATGACATGGCGCGCCTGGCGCCAGCGCTAAGGGCGCTAGCCTAACTTTTAAGCGCCGCCTCGGTCGCTTCGGCGAAAATGTCGAGGCCTTCGTCGAGCATCTCATCGGAGATCACCAGCGGCACGAGCGAGCGCAAGCACTGCGCATAGGCGCCGGCCGTGGTCATGATCAGGCCGCGTGCCCGCGCTTCTAGCAGGATCTTTCCGGCGATCTCGCCATTGGGTTTTGACGCATCGCCGTCTTTGACGAACTCCAGCGCGCACATGCCGCCGACGCGGCGAATGTCGCCGATGACACCCTTGGCGACGCCGCCTTGAAGCTCGCGCCAGCGCGCTTCTGTCCGGGCGCCAATTTCCTCGGCGCGCGCCAGCAGGCCCTCTTCTTCGAAGATTTTAAACACCGCAAGCGCCGCGGCGCAGGCGACCGGGTTGCCGCCATAGGTCGAGCCCATGGAGCCCGGCACGACTTTGTCCATCAGCTCAGCCTTGCCGGTTAGCGCCGACAGCGGCAGGCCCGCGGCAATCGATTTTGCGATACAGACAAAGTCGGGCTCGACGCCGGCTTTTTCAAACGCAAAATACTTGCCCGTCCGGCCCATGCCTGACTGGATTTCGTCGGCGATCAGTAAAATGCCGTGCTCGTCGCATTTCGCGCGCAAGGCTTGAAGGAATTCCTTCGGCGCGGGGTTAAACCCGCCCTCGCCCTGCACCGGCTCGACGATCATCGCCGCGACCTCTTCCGGGCGGATCATGGTTTTAAAGATATGGTCAATGCCGGCGATCGCCTCGGCGACTGAGACACCATGATATTCATCCGGATACGGCGCATGGAAGATCGCGGGAACATATGGCCCGAAGCCAACCTTATAGGGCGTGGACTTGCCGGTAAGCGTCGTCGCCAACAGCGTGCGGCCATGGAAGGCGCCGGCAAACGCAATGATCCCCGACCGCCCGGTGATCTGGCGGGAAAACTTGACCGCGTTTTCAACCGCCTCGGCGCCGGCGTTAAACAGCGCGGTTTTTTTCGGCGTCTTGCCCGGCGTCAGGCGGTTCAGGGTTTCGCAAACCTCAACATAGCCTTCATATTGGGCAATGCCGAAGCAGGTATGAACGAACGCTTCGGCCTGCTCTTTGATTGCGGCGACAACTTTCGGGTGGGCGTGGCCGACATTCAAAACCCCGATCCCGCCGATGAAATCGATATAGCGCTTGCCCTCAACGTCCCACAGCTCCGCGCCTTGCGCGCGCGCGGCGTAAATCCCCGATTTCGACGGCAGCCCCACCGGGCAAGCCTCGTCCCGGCGCGCCTTCAGGCTTTCATTCGAGGCGAACTCATTTTTTCCGTGATCCATGGCGGTGCTTCCCAGGTTAGGCGCTCAAAGAAGGCCGCTCTAGCACGTTAAAATTTAAAGGGAAGGGGCGGCGGCCGAGTTTTTCAAACATCAAACTTATTTTTCAAACATCAAACTTAACGCCCTGGGCGAGCGGCAGGTCGGGCGAGTAATTCACCGTCTGGGTCTGGCGGCGCATATAGGCCTTCCAGGCGTCGGAGCCGCTCTCGCGCCCGCCGCCGGTTTCTTTCTCGCCGCCAAAAGCGCCGCCGATCTCTGCGCCCGACGGCCCAATATTGACATTGGCGATGCCGCAATCAGACCCTGTAGCAGAGAGAAAACGCTCCGCCTCCAGAAGATCGCGCGTGAAGATGCATGACGACAAGCCCTGCACGACGCTGTTTTGCATGGCGATGGCCTCATCGAGATCGCGGTAGCGCATCACATAGAGGATCGGCGCGAAGGTCTCCTCGCAGACAATTCCCTCATGCGCCGCCAGTTCGGCAATCGCCGGGCGGGCATAAAGACCCTTGTCACCAACCCGCTCGCCGCCGGTAATCGCCCCGCCCTGCGCCTTGGCCCGATCGAGCGCATAATGCATCTGATCGAACGCTGCGTGATCGATCAGCGGCCCAACCAGACTGCCCTCATCCAGAGGATCACCGACCGGCAAGCTCGCATAAGCTTTTTTAAGGCGCGGCACGAGGCTGTCGTAAATATCTTCGTGTACGAACAAGCGCCGCAGCGACGTGCAGCGCTGCCCGGCGGTGCCGGCGGCGGAAAAACAGATTGCCCGCACGGAGAGCTCAACATCAGCCGAGGGCGCAACAATAGCCGCGTTGTTGCCGCCAAGCTCCAATAGCGAGCGCGCAAAACGCGATGCCGCGCGTGGGCCAACGCCGGCGCCCATGCGCGTGGAGCCGGTCGCAGAGATGAGCGCGACGCGCCGGTCATCGACCAGCTGTTCGCCAGCCTCGCGTGCGCCAATCATTATTTGCGACAGGCCCTCGGGCGCATCGCCGAACTTTGCCGCCGCACGGTCATAAAGCGCCTGCACCGCCAGCGCCGTCAGCGGCGTCTTCTCCGACGGTTTCCACACGCATGAATTGCCGCAGACCAGCGCCAACGCCGCGTTCCATGACCACACCGCTACGGGGAAATTAAACGCCGAGATGATGCCAACGACACCCAGCGGGTGCCAGGTCTCGCGCATATGGTGTCCGGGGCGCTCCGAGGCGATGGTCAGACCATAAAGCTGGCGCGACAGACCGACCGCGAAGTCGCAAATATCGATCATCTCCTGCACTTCGCCAAGGCCTTCAGAAAGGATCTTGCCACATTCAATCGTCACCAGCCGCCCGAGGTCGTCCTTATGCGCACGAAGCTCTTCGCCAAGCAGCCGCACCAACTCGCCCCGGCGCGGCGCCGGAACCGCGCGCCACTTTAAGAACGCGGCTTGCGCCGCAGTGATTTTCGCATCAATCGACGCGGCGTCATCAATAGCAACGCGGCCAATTTCCGAGCCGTCAATCGGCGTTTCAACGATGAGCGCGCCTTTGGTATAGGCGCTTTCGTTTACGCCGAGGCGCGACATGAGGTCGGTAATGTTCATCGATGTTTCCTTATCCAAAGCCCTACGCCCCAACCAAGCCTCGAAGCAACGCCCCGACGCCATAGGCGACGCCGGCGGCGATCATGCCGATGGTGAAGGTCTCGAGCCCCGACAGCCACCACTGCGCGGTCGACCATTTTGCCTTTAGCGCGCCGATCCCGAAAAATGTTGCGCCGGTCATTACCGTCGCAGCCATCAGCGCGTTGTCACCGACCGCCAGATGAGTGTCGAACAAAAACGGCAGCAGCGGCACCGCGCCGCAAACAAAAAACGCCGCAAAGGTGACCAGCCCCGCCCTGACCGCTGAGCGGTCGACCTTTGGCGCGCCGTGTTCTTCCTCCAGCATCACCCGCACCCAGCGCTCCTGGCTGGCGGTGATAATCTCCACGGCGCGGTCGAGGTCGTCGCCTGCAAAGCCTTTGGCCGCAAAAATCTGCCGCACCTCTTCGCGCTCGCCTTCCGGCGTCACCGCAATATGGCGGATCTCCATCTGCCGCAGGCGCTCATAGTCGTCCTTTTCGGCCTTCACGCCGGAATAATTGCCGGCGGCCATGGAAAACCCGTCGGCCAGCAAGTTCGCCGCGCCGAGAATGAGGATGATCGGCGTTGACAGCTGCGCCCCGGCGACGCCCGCGACAATCGCGAAAGTCGTAACCGCGCCGTCTATGCCGCCAAACACCCAGTCGCGGACATAGCTTGCCTGCGGGCCCTTTTCGAGCCGCTCGGCAATCGCTTGCGGCGCGTGGCCATGTTCAATCTCGCGGTCGGTTGCATCCGGTTTCATCATCATCGCCTTATCGCGCGGGCGCCGATTGCGCGTCAATGCCAATCACCGCCATAGAAGTCTTTGCTGGCGTTCCTGCCTGCCCCCTCTCTGTCTGGCGCCCCCTGTGTCTGGCGCCGTTGTGTCCGGCTCGCGAGGCGGGTAAACCGCCGGGGCGGACTTATCTTATTGTGGCGAGCCCTCACCGCCGCGCGACTAGCTGAGAAAACTGACATGAGCGACGCCTCCCCCACCGACATTCTCATCATTGGCGCCGGCCATAACGGCCTTGTCTGTGCGGCTTATCTCGCCGAGGCCGGGCTGACGGTCCGCATGGTTGAGCGGCGCGGAATTGTCGGCGGCGCGGCGGTGACCGAGGAGTTTCATCCCGGCTTTAAGAACTCCGTCGCCAGCTACACCGTTAGCCTCCTCAACCCGAAAGTCATCGCCGATCTCGATCTTTATAATAACGGCCTTGAACTGGTTGAGCGCTCGATGCCGAACTTCTGGCCGCTCGGACAAAGCCCCGGTGAGTATCTCAAACTTTCCTACGACATGGCCGAGACCCAAAGAGAATTTGCGCGCTATTCCAAACACGATGCCGCCGCCCTTCCCGGCTATTATGAGACCATTGAGCGCGCCGCCGAGGTAGTGCGCAGTCTGGTTCTCCAAACCCCGCCCAACGCCGGCGGCGGCCTGCGCGATATCTGGCGGGCGATCCGCACCGGCAACAAGTTCCGCAAATTGTCGCTCGCCGACCAGCAGCTATTGCTCGATCTGTTCACCAAATCGGCGGCGGAGTTTTTGGCCCCGTGGTTTGAACACCCAACCATTCTCGGCGCCTTCGCGTTTGATGGCATCGTCGGCAATTTCGCCTCACCGCATTCGCCCGGCTCCGCTTATGTGTTGCTGCATCATGTGTTTGGCGATCTCAACGGCAAGAGCGGCTATTGGGGCCATCCGATTGGCGGCATGGGCGCGATCACCCAAGCGATGGCAAAGGTGGCGCAGAGCCGCGGCGTTCAAATCACCACCGACGCGCCGGTCAAACGCGTTCTGGTATCCGACGGCCGCGCCGCCGGCGTCGAGCTGGAGAGCGGCGAGATGATTTACGCCCGCGCCGTCGTCGCCAATGTCGATCCGAAGCTGTTATTTACCAAGCTCACCGATGCGGCGGATCTGGAGGCGCCGTTCCGTTCCCGGATGGAAAATTTCGCCTGCGGCTCCGGCGTGTTGCGCATGAATGTCGCGCTGTCGGAGCTGCCGGATTTCACCTGCCTGCCTGGCAAGGGCGCCGCCGACCATCACCGCGCCGGCATCATCATCGGCCCCAATCTCGACTATCTCGACCGCGCCTATCTCGATGCGAGAAATTTCGGCTGGTCGCGCGCGCCAGTGGTGGAGATGTTGATCCCCTCGACCATGGACCCGACGCTGGCCCCCGAAGGCGGCCATGTGGCGAGCCTGTTCTGCCAGCAATTCTCGCCGGAGCTGAACCAAGGGCGCAGCTGGGACGACGTTCGCGAAGAAGTCGCCGATCACATCGTCGAGACAGTTAATCAGTATGCGCCTAATTTTAAGCAATCCGTGCTCGGCCGGCAGGTGCTGACGCCGCTCGATCTGGAGCGGGTCTTTGGCCTTACCGGCGGCGATATCTTCCACGGCCGCCTGTCCCTCGACCAGATGTTCTCCGCCCGCCCGGCGCTCGGCCATGCCGATTACCGCACACCGATCAAAGACCTCTATATATGCGGCTCAGGAACCCACCCCGGCGGCGGCGTTACCGGCGCCCCCGGACACAACGCGGCGCGAGAAATCATTCGCGATATGAAAGGCCTTCGCCGCGCTGCCAATCTCGGCTAAGCTGGGCAGCATGAGCAAGCACCGAATACAATCTAACTTTCCTGTCTGGCGTGCTGCGTTAATTGGCGCGGCGATTGCGGGGTTTATGCTGGTGTTCCGCCCCTTCGGGATTGCGATCACAAGCACCGCGGCGTTTTTAGTTATTCTCGGCCTCGCCCCGTTGAATTTTATGACAATCCTTTTCCTTCATATGGCGCCATCGCGCAAAGGCTGGATTGTGCTTGCCCAACGCGCAGGCGCAATTACATTCGTAAATATCATCTACATCTCACTATTGACCGGCGGCGCCAACGTCGCAAGTAGTGTAAAGGTTGGCCTTGTCAGTCTTTTGGTTATTGCGGCGCTTGGCTTGTGGAATCGCGAGAGATCGCTGCACCGCGAAGTCCTGGAGCTGCGCGCCCGACCATCACCGGAAGCAAGCGAGCTGATAATATTGCGCGATGAAAGCGACAAAGAAATCCTGCGCCTTACACCGGACCAGCTACATTTCATCAAAGCAGGCGGCAATTATGTAGACGTTCATTATCTAAAAAACGGGGCGCCGGGAAAAGCGCTGTTGCGCGGGACCCTCGCCAGCATCGCCCGTCAAGCAGGCTACAATAAACTAATCCAATGTCACCGATCCTATTTTGTGAATCTCATGGCGGCCCAGCGAATTATCAGCGAGGGCAGGCGAATGGAAATCGAATTCGCCGAGGGCGAACGCGTGCCCGTATCACGCAATTTCCACACCGCCATCCGCGAGGTGGCTACCCGCTAAGACCATTCATCACGCGATTGCGCCATTCGTCCCAAGTCCCTGGTAAGGCACAGAATTTCTACCCACACTCACCTCCGCAAAACCGGAGATTGAGATGAATGGACTGTTAAGGCTGGCTGGCGCTGGCATGGCGCTAGGCGGGTTTCTTTTTTTCGCACGCATGGGACCGATCTTTGCCATACTGCCGGAGGACATGGCATTCCCACCGGAGACAGCTGCCGACCTTGTGCGTCTTGCTGACCTTGCCGGGCTGCGATGGCAACTCTCCCATGCGATGGGGCTTGTCGCGGTGTGGTTATTCATTTTCGGTTATTGGGCTCATGCGCGGGCGCTCGGCGCTGCAGGTCACAAAACCGTAGGCGCGGCGGCTGCGATTATCGCCACACTGGCTTTTGGCGGTTTTACAATTGCTCTTTTTGTTGACGGCTTCGCGCTCCCCTCAACAATCTCTACCTATCTTGCGGCGCCTTCAGAGTACGGCCTCGAAAATGTCGATGCCGTACATGCTCGCGCACTCCAGTTTTTCACGCCAGCAACATTTTTTATGTTTGTCGCTATGGGCGTTTTATCGTCACGTATGCTTCATGGATTTATTCATTCCCGCTGGCTTGGCGGATTGGGCATGTTCATCGCCGTTGGCGCAACGAGCGCATACCTCTTCGGCATTGCTGGAGAGAACTGGGACAATCTACGTATCGGTGGATCATTCATGATGGCAGGTTTTGTCTGGCATTTGTTGATCGGATTTTCTGCACTTTTTGGACGAGGGATTCGCACCTGACTTAAACCAACCGAGCCACATGCTTATCAATCATCGCCGGCGTGTCTTGCGGGCCGAAGCGCGCAATGACTTTGCCGTTGCGATCAACCAGAAACTTGGTGAAGTTCCATTTGATGGCGCGGGTGCCCGCCAGTCCCGGTTTTTTTGCTTTTATCCATTTGTAGAGCGGGTGGGCGTCAGCGCCGTTGACGGCTATTTTTTGATGCATTTTGAAACTGACATCGAAGCTGGTGGAACAGAAGTTCGCAATCTCCGCCGCGTCGCCCGGTTCCTGCGCGCCGAACTGGTTGCAGGGGAAGCCGAGGATTTCAAAGTCTTGATCCTTGTACTTGCGATAGAGCGCCTCCAGCCCTTCATATTGCGGCGTGAACCCGCATTTGCTGGCGACGTTCACCACCAGCAGCACCTTGCCTTTATAGTCGGCAAGCTCACTCGCCTCGCCGTTCAGTTGGTTGACATCGAAGTCATAAATTTCCGCCATTGCCGGGTCCTATCTGATTGTGCTGTCGCAGTGCCAGCAGGTTTCTAAAAAGCCAGCGCCCATAACACTTCCAATCGGGCTTCCCGGCGGTGTCTCGGGCGCGCCGACCCTCGCCTCAGCGCTCGGCGCCGGGCGGGCAAGATGCGCATCAATGCGCGCCAGCAACCAGTCGCGATGCGCCCGGTTCGCCGCCTGGCCGAGCCGGAAGCCGGGCGCCAGCCGCGCGCGCAACGAGCGCAAGAACGCATCGGTTTCAGCGCGCACCGCGGGGCTTGCTGTCTCATCCGCAGCCAGATCAATCAGTGTCGAGGCAAACCGGCTTTGCAACACCTCGGCTATGCGCCGCTGGCGTTGCGCGGCGGGCGCGGCA
Source organism: Hyphococcus sp. (assembly GCA_021776415.1). Taxonomy (GTDB): domain Bacteria; phylum Pseudomonadota; class Alphaproteobacteria; order Caulobacterales; family Parvularculaceae; genus Hyphococcus. Next base: position 148,765 of record JAJFFY010000046.1, on the reverse strand, counting down.
AACACTTTTGCCTCAAGCGCGGTGAACACATCGCTTAAAGAGAGAGCATCCCGGCTGCGCCGCGCCTGTTCAACCAGACGTGCGGCGCGCGCAGGGTGTGAAACCGCGCGCATGGTGATCGCAGCCGAGGTATCGGCCGCGGCAATGACGTCAAACAACGCTCCGGTATCGCCGTCGAACTGCTCGCCGCCGGCCGCCGGCGTCAACTGGTCCAGCAAGGCGTCAGGCAGATCGAGCATCGCCGGGTCCAGCGTTGCCGCCAGCGCCGTCAATGCGCGTTGCTGGTCATCGGCTGAGACGACCCGCCCCGGCGCCAGCGCGTCGCCCTTGACGCCATAGTTGAACTCAAATCCGCCGACCAGCTTCGCCGCCGCCGCAACCTGATAGCGGTGATAGAGATAGATCGGGACAATGACTTTTCGCAACGCCCCGCGCGGCTCGCCGTTGTGTAGCGAACGCTCGCCAAACTGGCTAAGCGCGATCGCCCGCACGGCAAGCGTCTGTTCGAGCGCAGCAACCGGGTCCTCGCCATTGTCCCAGACACTGGCATAGGGGTGCGCGGCGCCGACGACACGGCCATCGCGATCGCCAACGAATCGTAAGCCGCCCGCATATCCATCGCGCAGGATTTTCTCTAACCCCGCCGCCTCGTCTGCACCTTGCGGAAACTCAGCATAAAGCCATGTCGCGGCGAGCTTGTCCCAGGCGCCGACGCCGACGCCATAAGCAGCCGAGAAATCGAGGCCGCCATCGCCGGTCACCGTCACATGCGGCGCCGGATAGTCCATCACCGAGGCGCGATCATTGGTAGAGGCGGCGAAGTTATGGGCAAAGCCCAGCGTATGGCCTACTTCGTGTGCGGATAATTGCCGGATGCGGTCAAGCGCGATTTCCACCGGGTCGTCATCGGCGCCGGTTCCTGATTTGTCGGCCCCGGCGAGGCCTTCAATAATCATCCGGTCCTGTCGCACCCGCTGACTGCCAAGAATAACGCTCGCCTTGATCATCTCGCCAGTGCGCGGATCATGAACGCCGCCGCCATAGGACCAGCCGCGGGTCTGGCGATGGGTCCAGGAAATTGTGTTGTAGCGAATGTCGCGCGGATGCGCGCCTTGCGGCAATGGCTCGACCCGGAAGGCGTCCGTATATCCCGCCGCCTCAAACGCGCTCGCCCACCATGACGCGCCTTCGATCAACGCATCGCGGATCTGGTCCGGCGCGCCGCTGTCCACATAAAACACAATCGGCTTTTTCGCCGGGCTGCGCGCGGCTCCCGGGTTTTGTTTTTCCAATCGGAAGCGGCGGGCAAAGGCCTGGCGCACCTCGCCCATCAGCGGCGCCGAGAAATCATAATACGGCACATCAATTGCGGCTGCACGCGGGTCAAACTTGCGAGAGTGGTAACCATCCGCCGGAAGGCGCGCTAAAGAGTGATGCTGGGTCAGGGTTATGGCGCGCGGAAAGGCGGCGGTGGCGACGACCTCGCGCTTCGGCTCAGCGCTGGTCAGGGTCAAAAATGCATCGATCTCGATATTGTCCGGGAACGCCAGCACCTCATTGAAGTCGGCCATGGAACGATCGGCGGCGATCGAAAAAGCGCCGCCTTGTTCATGGCGTTGTAAAGTCCCGACCACATCCAGCGCATCACGCAACACAAAATTTTGAAAATCGACCAGCATCTCGCCGTCTGGTCCTTCGGCGATGATTTCGCCCGACCAGATGAACGAGCGGGCAAAGGATTGCTCTACGGCTTTTTTCTCCAACGGATTTTCGGCGCTGGCGCGATAATTCCAGTTTTCCTGCTCGGCGATGATCTTGTTGCCATAGCGCCGAAACGCGACGATCGCGCCTTCGTCAAACAACCCGCGATCCAGACCGATGGGATTGGAGCCAAGACCGGCGGACAGGCCCGCTGAATAGATCGTGCGCAGTGAAATTGCGTTTTCATCGGCGGCTGGGAACGCCGCATATAATTTTCCTGCCGGTGCATCGACATAGAGTTTGATGAAGCCGTCGCGGCGATCCATGCCGTTGACGGCCTCGGGCCAGGCCTCGCTCGGCTCTGGCGATGTTAGTTCATCCGCCTCAGCCGCTGGCGCCGGCGCATCGCTGGTCGTCGTACGTTCAGAACAGCCCGTTGCCGCCAAAGCGAGGACCAAGATAGCTGCGATAATACGCATCAAATTCTCCATGGCAAAAACCGAAGCGCCAATCTGCCGGATTTTCCTTATAAGATCAAAGGCTTTGGCGAAACCGCTGAGTTAAAGTCTTGCAGGCAGCGGCGCGCGCCGATAGGTTTTTCGAACATCGCCAAGGAGAAACATTGTCGTGAAATTTGTCGGCACCAGTGACTATATTGCAACCGAAGATCTGAAAGTCGCCGTCAATGCGGCGGTGACGCTGGAGCGTCCGCTGTTGGTCAAGGGCGAGCCCGGCACCGGCAAGACAGTGCTCGCCATCGAGGTTGCAAAAGCGCTCGGCGCGCCGCTGCTGGAATGGCACATCAAGTCGACCACCAAAGCCCATCAGGGACTTTATGAATATGATGCAGTGGCGCGATTGCGCGACGGTCAACTAGGCGAGGAGCGCGCACGCGATGTGCGCAACTATATCAAGCGCGGCAAACTCTGGGACGCGTTCACGTCTGATGAACGCCCGGTGCTGCTGATCGATGAAATTGACAAGGCCGATATCGAGTTTCCAAACGATTTGTTGCAGGAACTCGATCGTATGGAATTCTTTGTCTACGAGACCAAAGAAACTGTCCGCGCCAAGCAACGCCCGATTATCATCATCACCTCGAACAACGAAAAAGAATTGCCCGACGCGTTTCTGCGCCGTTGCTTTTTCCATTACATCAAATTTCCTGACGCCAAGACCATGGAAGAGATCGTCGAGGTGCATTACCCCGGCATTAAAAAACGTCTTGTCGCCGACGCGTTGAGGGTTTTCTATGAAGTGCGCGAGGTTCCGGGCCTTAAGAAGAAGCCATCGACATCGGAACTGCTCGACTGGTTGAAGCTACTCCTGTCTGAGGACGTACCGAACAACATCCTCTCCGAGCGCGACCCGCGCAAGGCGATCCCGCCGCTGCATGGCGCACTGTTGAAGAACGAGCAGGATGTGCATCTGTTTGAGCGACTGGCGTTTTTGTCCCGCCGCGAAGGCGGCTAACTTTAACTTACCGCGAAGGCGTGTAGTCTTACTTGCGCAACACAACACATCGCATCAACGCTAACGGCCTGAACCATTTCGTTCGCGACAGCGGCGATGAGGCCGCGCCGGTGGTGATCCTCCTGCATGGGTTTCCCGATACTTCCGAGATCTGGGCGGCGATAACGCCAAAACTTGTTGCGGCGGGGTTTCGCATAATCGCGCCGGATCTGCGCGGGTTTGGCGAGACCGACATGGCCGCGCGCACGGCCGATTATGAAATCAACGCCGGCGCGATCCCTGATATTTTGAAGATCATGGATATACTGAATATACCGCGCGCGCATATTGTCGGCCATGATTTCGGCGCCCCGGTCGCATGGAGCCTGGCGGCGCAATATCCGAAAAAGTTCGCAACTCTGGCAGCGCTCTGCGTCGGTCATCCGCGGGCTTATCTTCACGCCGGACCGCAACAATTAAAAATGAGCTGGTACATTTTGTTCCACCAACTCCTAGGCGTCTGCGAGGCGAGCTACCGTTTTAACGACTGGATGTTTATGCGGCGCCACTGGGCGGCGCATCCCGACATTGACGGCGCAATCGCAAACCTCAAGCGCCCGGGCCGACTGACAGCGGGGCTCGACTGGTACCGGAGCAATCTTTCAATCGCGCGGATGATCCGCCCGCCGAAATGGGGCGCGGTTGGCGAGGAAACCGTGCGCATTCCAACCCTCGGCCTATGGGGCGACGGTGAGAAATATCTCACTGAAAAACAGATGAAATTGTCCAGAACCTATGTCGAGGCGCCATGGCGCTATCAGCGGATCGATGGCGCCAGCCACTGGATCGCCGCCGACAAGCCGCATGAATGCGCCGAAGCACTGATCCGCCATTGGCGCAACACGCCATAAACCGCGCCCTTTTCACCCGCCTTAAAAACCCCTAAGCTCACTTAGTTGTTGTGAGTAAAGGGGTATTCGGGGATGGAAGGTTTCTGGGGCGCGCTGCCCATAATACTGATTGTGCTCTTCTTTCTGTCGCGCGGGCTGGCCAACCGCCAGCGCCATACGGAACTCGTCAGCACGTTTTCTAAAATCCAGAAGAAACGCAAAAGCCGGATCATCGCCGTGGTTCACCGCACCGAACCTATGGGCCTGCTCGGCATTCCGATGCTGCGTTATATTGATCTCAATGACGCCGAAGATATTCTCGAAGCGATCCGCAGAACGCCGCCGAATAAACCGCTAGAATTTGTCATGCATACGCCGGGCGGTCTGGTGTTGCCGGCCTTGCAAATCGCCCGGGCAATCAAGGCCCATCCTGGCCGCACCACCATCTTTGTACCTCATTACGCGATGTCCGGCGGCACGCTTATCGCCCTGGCCGCCGACAATATTGTGCTCAGTGAGCACGCCGTCCTCGGACCGATCGATCCGCAGATCGATGGGTTGCCGGCGGCCTCGCTGGTTCGCGTCGCGCAGGAAAAACCTATTCAGGCGACGGATGATTATACGCTCATCCTCGCCGATGTCGGCGCTATGGCAATTAACCAGCTGCAAACTGCGGCGCGCGAATTATTGTCAGGGACGGTGTCTGAAAACGCGGCGATCTCGATTGCCGAGCAATTGTCTTCCGGGCGCTGGACCCATGATCACCCGATACACTACGCCGAAGCGCGCGAGCTTGGGCTTAATGTTTCCATAGATATGCCGAAGGAAATCATGCAGCTGATGGCGCTGTTTCCTGATACTGTCCGCCGCACGTCCGGGGTTAAATATGTGGAACAGGAGGCAGAGGCTATTGGTGATAATGCGCATCGCGTAACCATGACCGGCTATGCGCCGCGACAGGGCGCGCGCAGCTTCAGCTATGGGCCGTGGAATCCGAAAGAGCTAAAGCAACCGCGCCGCTCGGATAAAGATGACCGGCCATTGTGGCGCAAACTGTTGTAAGCGCGCGCCTTCGCTGAGGCTCCTGTTCAATATAAAAACTCAGCCTCATCCGGCACCCGTGCAAACGCAATCTTGGCGCCGAGATAGTTGAGGTCCAACCCGGACTGGCTCGCCAGTCCGATCTGTTTGCGATGCGGCGCTGATAGCCCCGCGCCGCTAAGCTTGCGAAATTTCGCATCCTGATCAGCGTTCATCCGGTCAACCGCGCGCCATAGCCGGGCGCGCTTATCATTGCTTTGCTCGCTGGCGGCGCTGGCAAAAAGATCCCCCTGCTGCATCGCCATATCCTCCGGCTTGGCCAGCCCGTGGAGATAAACCGTAACGCCGCCAATGCGCGTCGCGCCGTTATCCGCCTGACGATATTCAAGATAATCCGCCCACATCTCATCGAGAGATTTCAAAAATCGGAAGGAATCCTGCGAATGGATAAACCGCCGCCGCGCCTCCCACCGCCCTTCGGGCCGCAACCGCAAAGATACGCTCAGCCCGCCGGCATGCATCTCATAATGGCGAAGCCGGCTCGCGGCTTTGAGGAGCAGCGCCCGCGCCACAATTCTTGCCCGATCCGGCGGTTCATGATCCTTCGTTAGAACCCGGCTATGGCCGATCATCGATTTTTTTGTCGGCTCGTCCGCAGTGTCATATCCGTGCAGCCCATACCAGAAACGCTCACCCATGACCGAGCCCCAAATCGCGCGCGCATGTTTGGGTTGCAGGTTCCACAGCTCGGTAAAATCGGTCACGCCCGCGCGGGCCAACCGCGCCGCGACGCCCGCGCCGACGCCCGGAATGTCCGTAAGCGGCATATCGGCCAGCCTGCCGGGCAAGTCGTCCAACTCCAAAACCGTCAGCCCGTCCGGTTTGACCCGCTCGGCGGCAAGCTTGGCCAGGAGCGTCGTCGCCGCCAGCCCGATCGAGGCGCGCAAGGCCGGTCCGACATTGTCGGCGAGAGCGCGTTTGATCCGCCGCGCGGTCTCAATCGCCGGCGCCGGTTTGCGTTCCGACCGCGACAACCGATAAGCGGCTTCATCAATCGAATAAATTTTCACCGGCGGCAAATGCCGCTCGATTTCCTGCATCAGGATTTTATGCATCGCGACATAACGGTCATGGCGCGCCGGCATCACCGCGATGTCGGGGCAAAGCACTCGCGCATCGCGCACCTTGGTTCCGCGTTTTATCCCAAAGACTTTGGCTTCATAGCTGGCGGCGATCGCGCCGGTATATTCAGACTTTAACGGCGTAACGATCACCGGCCGGCCGCGCAATTTCGGGTGGTCATGCTGCTCAACGCTGGCGAAATAGGCGTTGAAATCAAGAAACAGGTAGCTGAGCCCATCCGCAGGATGGTAGATATCCGGGGGTGTTTCTGGGGTTGAGCGCATGAGAACAAATGTAGAACACTTGTGCGGTTCTGTCCAGCCGCGCCGCCGCCGGTAGTATCTCAGTTTAAAACCCCAGTGACCGTTTCCACAAAACCTGCCGTCCGTGACAGAAAAGCCGAAAGTTCAAAATTCGCCAAAATGCGACGTAGGGTCCTTCAAACCGAATGCCGGGTTACGGTTGCTTTTCCGCTGTCCAGTTTTGCGCTATGACCTGTTCGGTAATAAGTCGGAGGGTCATTTTTCAACTCTTTCCGGGGTTTTGTTTCCGTCAGGGTTCATCAAGCGCGAATTTTCCCGAACGATTTCTTCGAGTTGATCAATGAGATGCAATTGAAAAACATGCCCGCGCTCCCAACGGTAGAACAATTTCAGGAAAGTCTGATCTTTGCAGGCTTCGGCTAGTGGCCTGACCATGCGCGCACGCCGGACATCAACCTTGTTGAAAGTTTCATCCGGATCAACAATCCCGGTGAAACCAATCATTGGATGGGAATCGTCCACAGACAACTTATCTAAAACGAGTGCCGCAGTATCATTGTTGCTGTGTAAGTCGCTGTGATACTGGCGAAGCGCCACCCGTTGCTCATCACTTTGACGATTGAGAAGTCGCTCTTCCTCAACCAGTTGATCGATCGCCATGGTGGCAGCGCCCATAGCACGGCCGGAACGAATAGTTATCAACGCTCGATTTACAATCGCTTCAGCGTCTTTTGTAGTAGAGCAATTTTCAAGAATTTCAATCGCTGGCTGAACATCGGACAACATTCCGCCAATAGTGGCACGGACTTCACCAGCAGATCTAAGCGTCTCGGTGTTTTCCTCCTTCAGCCTGCCCATTGCGTCCTGATAAGCGCGTTCGTCAGCCCGCGCATCATTCCAATTAGCGACCTGAATACCGATGATGACGCCGACAACAACGATCAGAAAATCCAGCCCAATGGCCGTCCAGTTCTGGGCTTTCATGTGTTCTGTGATGCGGCGCAGAAGCATTAGTCGTTCTCCTGATTATCTGGCGTGATATCAGCAAGAAGCCGCAGCTCAATTTGGCCAGCACACACGCCATAAATGTCATCAAAGCCGGCGCGCTCCCCCTCGACGAAGAAACGAAGAATCCGTCTGATATCGTCGCTAAGAACCAGCAAACCATTTTCTTCGATCCCGTCGATTATCTGCTCGGCAGTTAATTCCAGCCCGGCGCTTTGCGCATCGGCCTCCGACAACACGTCGTAATATCGTAACCTTTCGCTCATGGTCATCTCGACCGGGTATGACAAGACCTGAAGCCGCGATTCAATTTTGAATATTTCGTCCTGCGTAATAGCGGCACCTATTACAGCATCATAATGGGCAGCCAAGAGGCGCCGCCTTTCCAGATCCATTATATCAAGCGTGCCCTTGCTCAATGCTGTGTCCCACGCCAGTGACATCCATGGACGACTGGATGATCGTAAAGCAGGCGGAAAAACTCGGTGTTTTGTTAGTTCCCCGTCGCCATAGGGGCCGGGCGAGCCCGGCCATTGCGGGTCTGGCGCCAGCAACAGTTCCGAAAGCTCCGCATAACGAGCTTTTCGGCATTGCGCGAGAGCAAGCCGCTCATACGCGTAATAGTAAACTGAGGCGATCTCATTATTGATGTCGTCTTCGGCGCGCGCCAAATCGATGCGCGCCTGCCGCTCCTCTGACCATTGGCTTACCATTAAGGCAACCCAGATCCCAACCACAACGATCAGGAAATCAAGAAAAACAGCGAGCCAGTTCTGGGCTTTGACGTGTTCGGTAATGCGACGAAGAAGCACGAGTGTCCCCCAATGTTTTCGATTTCAAGTTTATAGGAATGTTCGAATGGCTTTCATAGAACCAATAATTGCCATTCATTATGCGAGGCTCGACCGTCGCCAAAGGGCCAAACACGCCCGGTCGCCCGTCGAATTCTAATGACCGCGCCTGCCCGCCATCCAGTCGTAAAGGCGCGTCACGACAACCGGCTAAAATTCGCCAAAAGCAGCAATTGCTGATTTGATTCGAAATCCGTACTACACTTCTTCGCTAGTGAATGAGCAGAGTGTTTTGGCCTCGCTTAGTAGAGCGCGCAAAACATCCAGCCCCTTTTCGCAAACCGGAAATTCTATGTTGGCTGCACGAATCCGGATTGCCTCTAACTGCGGATCATCAATTTGTATCGAAGTGAAATCATCCCAATCCCAATCATCCCCCGTGCCCCCAATAAAATCTTGAAGATATTTAACAACCTCACCCGCTGAGCGTTTTACTGGGCGCTCAAAAGGCAAAAGAATCAGTTTAATGATGATCGCTATGGGAACGATAACGATGGTCGCCAGAGCCCCAAGAATGTTTCGCCAGAGTGCATTTTCGGAACTGATAAGCGCGCGTCTCATTGCTAGAGTCTAACACCAAATCGAACCTTTAAAAGCCCGACTGTTATCGCTCTGGTTCAAAAGTGAAATATCCACAATGGGCCAATCCTTGCCGTATCTGCCGCTCTATTGCAGTCGCAGCGCCGCCCGTTCGATCTGCGCCGCGGCGGTGTATATCGTCTCGGCCTGGCCCTCGGTGGTCTGCGCCAAGAGGCCGGCAAACGCATTGATCGAAAGATCAAGCTGCTCATGAGCGACGGCGATCGCTTCGGCCTCATTGATGTCGTTTGAACTTTCCGAGGCCAGCATCTCGCGGGCGACGGACAAGAACCCGAACGCGTCTTGATATTCGTGGGCATCGACAATCGCGCCGTTCTCGGAAACGCCGGCGTCAAATTCTTCCGCCGCCGTCGCCACCATTTTCGATATTGCCAATAGCTTGACCGCAACGCTGGTTTTCGGCGCCGTCGCACGGATCGCGACAACCAGCTCGGCGTAAAGCGCGCTGACATCGCCGCGCTGCACTGACGCATCGCCAAGTGCGTTTAGCGCTTCGGCAAAACCACCCGATGCGCGCGCTTCAAATGCGGGAATGAGCGCTGCATAGAGTTCGCTACCGGGGTGCTTCACATGGGTCTGCGCCATTTCGAAGGCGTCGGCGCGGTAAAGCTCGATAAACGACAACAGATGCCCGCGAATAAGGCCAAGGCGATAGATAAACTCAACGTCGTCATCAGCCGGATCGCCGCTGCGGATTTCAGGTATGTCTTCGGCGATCGGTTCAGGCGCTTCAGCGACTTTTTCATCGCTGGAGATAACGACTGGCGAGGCATCAGGCTCTTCGGTCACCGCCTCTGATGCCGCTTTCTCGTCGCAGCCCGAAAGCATGATCACGACAACGCCGAGCCATAGGCCCAGTCGCAAGCCAGGCCGCACCTTAAACATTTGCGCCATGCTCCCCTCAATATCCGTCTGGCCCATGATATTCGCCATTGAAAGATTTGCCAACGACCGATTGCCGGCGCGACGATAATATCAAAAATTGTGATATTTCGGCGTTATAGTAGGCTAGCCGCGCAGTAAGCCATTGAATGCAAAATTCAATTCTCCCAGCCAGGGGGGAAAAGACGCCGCTTATGTCGATCCCGGCAGTGGATATGCGTCATAAGGATGGCGAGGCTGATGGGCTTGCCTTTATACAAGGAGATAAAAATGAAATTCATGCTTCTGGCCAATGAGGCGCCCGAAGATTTTGCGCTTCGCGACAACCTCGCGAAATCCGACGCCTATATGGGTGAATGGTACGCCTTCGGAACAGCTTTGCGCGAGCAAAATATTTATGACGCCGGCAACGCACTTGAGCCACCCTCAACCGCTACCGTCGTTAGCGTTCGCGACGGCGCGCGCACCGTAGAGGACGGCCCCTACCCGGACACCAAAGAACAGCTTGGCGGGTTTTGCATCATCGATGCGCCCGGCATGGCGGCGGCGCAAGAATGGGCCGCGAAATGCCCGGCGGCCAAAAACGGTTTTGTCGAAGTGCGGGCGGTTCTCAACCTTCAAGGCGGAGAGGCGTCATGAAATACGTATTTCTTCTCTACGATGATGAGAATGCATGGGACACCATGGAAGACGCCAAGAGAAATGATATCTTCGGCGCTTATATGGCCTATACGGGTGCTTTAAGAAATTCCGGCGTCCATATTTCCGGCGAACCGCTAACGCATTCTCGCGAAGGCAAACGCGTGCGCACAGGCGGCGTCCAGGATGGCCCCTTCGCCGACGGCAAAGAACAGCTTGGCGGGTTTTATCTGGTTGAGGTAAAAGACCTTGACGAGGCGCTGGACTGGGCGGCGCGCTGTCCTTGCGCTTCCTTCGGCCATGTTGAGGTTCGCCCGATCTGGAACATCGGGGACTAAATTATGACCGACGCGCGGGCGATTGCGGAGGAGACCGCCCGCGCTTCTTACGGGCGGCTTCTCGCCTGGCTGTCGTCGCGCTCGCGTGATGTCGCCGCCGCAGAAGATGCGCTTGGCGATGCGTTCCGGGCTGCGCTGGAGACTTGGCCCAAAACTGGCGCGCCGACCTCGCCGGAGGCCTGGCTGTTAACGGCGGCGCGGCGAAAGCTGATCGATGGCGCGCGCCGCAAAAATACACGCGTCTTAAGTACACCCGCGCTAACCCTCGCCGCTGAGGAAGCCGAGGCGGCAATGCGCGCCGACAAGCCATTTCCCGATGAGCGCCTCAAGCTCCTGTTCATTTGCGCGCACCCGGCCATCGACGCCGCCATCCGCACGCCATTGATGCTGCAAACCGTCCTCGGTCTGGACGCCGCACGCATCGCTTCGGCTTTTTTGGTCTCGCCGCGCGCCATGAGCGCAAGGCTGGTGAGGGCCAAACGCAAAATAAAAGTCGCCGCCATTCCGTTTGATGCGCCCGGCGGACAAGACCTCGCTTCGCGCCTGCCGGCGGTGCTTGAAGCCATCTATGCTGCGTTTGGCGCCGGTTGGGACCATGAGACCGGCGCGGAAGCAGACCATCATCACCTCACCGGCGAGGCGCTCTATCTCGCCAGCCTGCTGACAGAGTTATTGCCGGGTGAAGCCGAATGCTGGGGCCTTTTTTCGTTGATGTTGCATGCGCAAGCACGCAAAGACGCCCGCCGCGAAGACGGCGCCTATATTCCGCTCAGTGATCATAACATTGCACGCTGGGACAAAAAAATGATCGCCCATGGCGAGGCCGCACTGGCGCATGCCTGGCGGCTCTGCCAACCCGGACCTTACCAAATCGAAGCCGCCATTCAGTCCGCCCACGCCGCCGCCCGCCTGCATGGCCGCGATGTCTCAGATGATATCGTCATGCTCTATCGCCAGCTATCGGAGCTCGCGCCAACCATCGGCGCTTATGTCGGTTACGCCGGCGCTCTCGCCGCCGCGGCGCGCGCGGGTGAAGCGCTTGATCTTCTCGATTCGCTTGAAGCGGCGCGGGTTGAAAACTATCAGGCCTATTGGGCGGTGCGCGCGCATATTCTGGACCTGCTCGCCCGCAAGCAGGACGCGCTTGGCGCTTATGAGCGCGCGATTGGCCTCTCCCAGGATGAGGCGACGAGAAGATATCTGATGCAAAAGAAAACTGCGCGCGGCATTCCACGCGATAGATAAAGAATTTTTGGCGCCAAAAACCACCCGCGCCAATGTCGGCCGCAACAATGGCATGCGTCAATCACGAACATCCCAAGGCCTTGAACTTCACTTTTCTCCATGCTCACATCGACCGATGAAACTGCATTAGAATCGTAGTGATTACTGCCTCGCATTATGCGGGCGCGCACATAAATGGCTGAACCGCATGCCTGACCGGTTAAAATCGATGGCCAAGGGACGCAACGAACTTCGATCTATCCGCAATCGCTACGGAGCGGACATTGAGCAGCGCAAACGTGAATTAATTACAGCATTGACGACGCAACCGCCACGTACGATGCGAGCGCTGGTGCAATTGCATGAAGACCTTCTGTTCCTGCGCGCCTTTCCTGGGGAACCGCAGACGCTGCAATTGGTGTTGCATGCGCTGGAGCAGATTGAAACGTGGTTCGGCAAAACACGGCGGAGCGATCGCGCAACGCTCGATGATACAGGCGCCATTGGTTCAAAAGCGCGCTATGTATTCCCCTTTCCGATTGTGCAATGGCTGGTGCGCCGCGCCGCAGGCGAGGTTGAAGTTGACTGGCGTAATTACGATAATTGCTCACGGCTCGACCTGCCTTTGCGAGCGTTTGCACGCGTCACGGAGCGCGACGGTTTTGATAGTGGAGAATATACGACACGCGAATGGGTTAACATCGCGCGCCGACGGGATGTGCAGACTGATCTTCAATGGATGATCGAAGCGCTGAATACCGCAACGGGATTTGACGCCGATCAGCTCTGGACCGCCGCTGAACCACCTATCGTCTGGGATCTGAAGCGATCACGCTGGTCGGTCACGCATAACGCCTTGCGCGCTAAGCATCGCGTGATGCGACGCGCCATGCGCCGCCCATTGCCTGATCCGGCCCGCCACATCGCAACGCCTCTGAAGCACATCCGAACGCTTGCGCCGCGCCAGGCGCGCGAAGTCATTGACGTTACCCGCGCGGCGCTTACAGCGCGCTGCCGCGAAGTTGTTTCCATAAGTTACGCCAACCCAAATGAAGTCCACTTGTGCGATCTCGGACAAGGCGCCGCGCTCGCTGTCATCGGCGCCGTGCCGCGATATCGGATGAGCATTGAAGCCAATTACGGCTATCTGCTTCTCTCTAATGGCGTGCCGATCGGTTATGGCGGCGTGACGGCATTCTTTCGCCAGGCCAATACCGGCATCAACATCTTTGATCCGTTCCGCGGCAGCGAGGCGGCGTTCCTTTGGGTCGAGATGCTGCGCGCATTTCAAACACTGTTCGGCGTGCGGCGTTTCATCGTCAATGGCTATCAGTTCGGCGAGGGCAACGCCGAAGCGATCAGAAGCGGCGCCTACTGGTTTTATTATCGCATGGGGTTCAGGCCGGTCTCGCCCACACAAAAAAAGCTCGCAGCGCGAGAAGCGAGCCGCCTCGCAAAACCTGGCGCGGAGCGAAGCTCTGTCGCGATGTTGAAAGCGTTGGCAATGGGCGATCTTGTGCTGGACCTGCCGGGATTCGACGAGGAGGATTATTTTGACGAAACCTTGCTGCCGCAATTGGGCGCCCGCGCGGCGGCAAAGCTGGCGGCGGAACCCCTCGCCTCACGAGGCGCCGCCGAGCAGCAATTGGCGGCCAAGCTTGCCGCCGCCCTTGGCGTGCGTTCGATGAAAAACTGGCCGGCGGCCGAACGCCGCGCTTTCGCAATGCTGGCGCCTGCCGTTTCAATTGTGTCAGATCTCGCCAGTTGGAGCAGCGCGGAACGGCGATCTGTCGTTGTTATGATGCGTAACAAGGGCCATGCGCAGGAAAGCATCTATGCCCGCGCCGCCACCAAAACCCCGCGTTTTTATCGCGCGCTAGCGCAACAACTGAAATCAGAATCCTCATAGGCTCACCCGCCAGCGCCAGCCTCAAAGGTCCTGGCGCCATTGCGCGCGCCGACGGCGCCGGTTGCTACGGGCGCGCCCGTCCTCCGCGCTGCGGGAACCAACGTCGACGCCGCCAGTGATGCGCCTTTCAGCGGAACGGTCTGACCAATCGCAAAGCCGCCAATAGTTTTGACATCAAGCGTTTCACCGGCAAGGCAGACATTCATCGCGATCGGCAAGCGCAACACCTGCTCACGCAATTTCAACGCCCATGCCTCTTGCGCCACCGCCATTGCGCCGGCGTCTTCTTGTTGCGGCGGCCGGAGAATACTTGCGGCGGCGACAAAACCAATAGCGCCCAGCGGGCCGCCCTTGCGCAAATTCAAATCGAACATGAAATTATGCGCGATCACATCCGGCTCGCCTATTTCCAGCTGCTCGCCATTCTCTGCCAGCGTCTCAAATTCCAGCGCAGCGGTGTTGGCGAACAATCCATGGTGCTCGTTGTTGCCAAAGACGCCCATCGCAAATTTTTCTGCAAGCAATTTTGCCAGTCGCCGGTCGGTGATGGAAATTTTCTTGCCCGCCGGCGCATCCATTTCATCCGATGACGACAATACCACCTCTGCTTGGCCATCGTCGCCACCGCATTCCTCCTCTTCATCGACAACGCCATCCAGCGACCACCGCACCGCCAAAGCCATGGCAGATGGGTCAAGATAGATGATGACCTCATCGCCAGACGGGTAATGGAACTGGTACGGCGTCAGCGTCTTATCCAACGCCTGTAAAATTTCACCAAATGCGTCAGTCTGCGGATCACGGCTTTCGGCCTCAATCTTTGCATCCAGCGCAACGCAGAACGTCGCCGCAATCTCTTTAGCGAGGGTCGTGGCGATCTGTTCAAGATGCGCCGCACTGCCATCGCTGGCGCCCCGGCGTTTCATCTTGCGCCGCAATATTGTTCCGTCGACTTTGGCCATAGATCAGAAAACCCCAAACTCTACTTATAATTGTCGCAAATTTTATAATCCCGTAAAAGTTGCTGAAAGATTATTTTGCTACCAACAGGCGACCAGCCCAGCAGCGAAGCCATCTATGACCGATCCAAAATCCGGCGCGCCGATCATAATCGTGAAGAAGAAGCGCAAAGCGGCGGCGGCCGGTCATCATGGCGGCGCCTGGAAAGTCGCCTATGCGGATTTCGTGACCGCGATGATGGCGTTCTTCCTGTTGATGTGGCTGTTGAACGCCACCACCGAAGACCAGCGCAAGGGTCTGGCCGATTACTTCAACCCCTCCATCCCGATCAGCAAAATTTCCGGCGGCGGTCAGGGGGCGTTGAACGGGACTTCGGTGTTATCCGAAGACACGCTCATCAAGGACGGCGCCGGCGCCACCGCCCAATATCCCAAAACCCGGAAATTTGACGACGACAAAGCGCAAGCCGCGGAAGCTGAAAAACTGCGCGCCATAGAAGACGCGATTAACGATCAGAAAATCGCGGCCATGAACGAAGCCCTCGCCAAACATATTCAAACACGGATGACGCTGGACGGCCTGGTCATCGAACTGATCGATGCTGACGGCGCGCCATTATATAATGCCGGTTCATCGACGCCATCGACAATTCTTCGTGATCTGCTTTCAGTTATTGCGCCGGTGCTGGCTACCGTCAGCAACGACATGGCGATTGTCGGCCATACGGACGCGCATAATTTTGCCAATACTGAGAATTATTCCAACTGGGAGCTGTCGGCCGACCGCGCCCTCGCCGCGCGCCGGCTGTTGATCAAGAGCGGTATTCCCCAAAGCCAAATCGCAGAAGTCACCGGCAAAGCCGACAAAGAACCCATATCAACGGACGCTTATGCGCCGCAGAACCGGCGCATCGCGATCACGTTATTGACGCCATAGAACAAAGATTCTGCGCTTTGTTAGACCTTCATTAAGCTAAAATCGATTACTACCTATGGTAGTGTTAGTAATTTTATTCGCGTGGAGATTGTCGCATGGGTCTTTCGTCATCACTGAACGCCGGGGTTATGGGGTTGTCCGTCAACGCCGTCAAACTCGGCACAATTTCCAATAATATCGCCAATTCCCAGACCTTTGGCTATAAGCGCGCCGATACGGAATTTGCCGATATGGTGCTGGCGCAAACCCGCGGCAACTTCTCCGCTGGCGGCGTGCGCGCGATCACCTTTCGCGAAGCCGGCGCTCAGGGCGCGTTGATCACTACATCAAACGCCATGGATATTTCGATCAGCGGACGCGGCATGTTGCCGGTAACCGACGTAAGCGGATTATCGACAGCGGCCAGCGACCGGCCGATGATGTTGACATCAACGGGATCGTTTTCAACCGACGATAGCGGGTTCCTTCGCACGCTGAGCGGTCTGCATCTGCTCGGCTGGCCGGCGGACACTGCCGGCAATGTCGGCGCACAACCGCGCGACAGCGTCGCCGGTCTTGAACCGGTCAGGGTCAATCTCAACCAGTTTGCCGCCTCGCCCACAAGCAATATCCAGCTTGGTCTCAATTTGCCGGCGTCGGAGACCCAGAACGGTTCGAGCGGCGCTGCACTCAACCTACCCATTGAATATTTCGACAGTCTTGGCCGCTCGCAAACTCTCAATATGGTATTCACACCGGTGGTTCCCGCGACCGGTTCCAGTAATGAATGGGATGTCGAAATCTTTGACAATGCCGGCAACCCGGCGGTTCCAGTCGGCACGTTCAATGTCACCTTTGACGCCAGCGCCACTGGTGGCGGCTCGGTCGCCACGGTCACAGCCGCCGCCGGCGCAACCTATAATGCGGCAACCGGCGAGGTATCCATCGCAGCCGCCAGTGGCGCAATCGATATCGTGGTCGGCACAGCCGGGCAGACCTCGCCATTAACTCAACTGTCCGCAAGCTTTGCGCCGTTGGCCATCTCCAAAGACGGCGCGCCAATCGGCAATCTCAACAGCCTCGAGATCGACGAAAGCGGCTTCCTGCAAGCAATTTTCGACACCGGTTTCCGCCGCACCATTTATCAAATCCCGATTGCCAATGTGCCGAACTTCAAAGGCCTCAATGCCGTGGGCAATCAGGCCTTTACAGTCTCTCAAGAAAGCGGCGACTTCTTTCTTTGGGATGCCGGCGACGGGCCGGTAGGCACCACCATCGGCTTTGCACTGACGGAATCAACTACCGACATCGCCGACGAACTCACCGACCTGATCCAGACCCAGAGGGCATATTCCTCAAACGCGAAAATCATTCAGACGGTCGACGAGATCCTGCAAGAGACCACCGACATCATCCGTTAGGCCGAGCGTTCCGCGCCTGATGTGATCCCGCTTAGCGTTTAACAATACGGAGGCGCGCCTATGACACTTTCGCAAGCGCTCGCAAACGCATCTTCCGCGCTCGCGGTGTCGTCGCGGCGCGCCGGGGTTACGTCCAACAATATTGCCAATGCGCTCACCGACGGGTTCAACCGCCGCGATGTCAGTATCGTTGAACGCGCCGTAGGCGGCGCCGGCGCCGGCGTTGCGGTTGCCGGCATTGCCCGGGCGACAAACCCGGCGGTCACCTTCGAGCGGCGCAGCGCGGATGCAGAATTTGCCGCCAGCGATGCGCGCGCCAATGCATTTACGAAAATTGGCGACCTGCTTGGCGGCATTGATGATCCAAACGCATTGTTTCAGCGCTTTACAAAGCTCGAAACAACGCTCCGAACGCTCGCCGATACGCCCGACAGTGCGGCGTCGCAATTAACCGCGGTCAATGCAGCTAAAGATCTGGCATCGAGCCTCAACCGGATCGCGACAGAATTTCAAACCATCCGCGGCAACGCTGATTCTGAGATTTCCCGCCGGGTCAGCGCCATCAACACCGACTTGCAGGAGGTCGAACGCCTCAACACCGCAATCAGTCGCGGCGGCGGCACGGGCGCAGATGTTTCTGCACTGCTTGACCAGCGCCAGCTGGTTGTTGACCGCATCAATGAAAGCATTCCGGTGCGAGAGCTACAGCGCAACAGCGGCAAGATCGATCTGATGACCCAGGAGGGCGTGTTTCTCCTGGTCGGAACGGCGCGCACGGTCGAGTTTACGCCGGCGCCGGTAATTACGCCGCAGAGCACATATAATAACGGCGCTGGCGCGCTCTCTGGATTGTCGGTTGACGGCGACGACGTCACCCCCGGCGGTTCCGCGACGTTGGCCGTGCGCGAAGGCGCTTTGGCCGGTCTGTTTGACGTCCGCGATAGTCTGGTCCCAGAGACCTCGTTAGCGCTCGACGCCGTGGCGCTTGATCTGGCGGAACGATTTTCCGGGCCCGGACTTGATCCGACACTCGCCCCCGGGGCGCCCGGATTGTTTAGCGACGCCGGCGCCCTTGTTGATCCGACAATGCTCACCGGCCTTGCCGGTCGCATTGAAATTAACGCTGCCGTTGATCCCTCCAATGGCGGCCTGGCGTCACGCCTGCGCGATGGTCTTGGCGCTGCGGGGCCTGCTGTTGCGGGCTCCGATATTTTCGTTCGTGAACTGATTGGCGTCCTCAACACCGAACGCCCCGTCAACGCCGCGCTCCAGACCTCCCGCGATGTCAACGCCGCTGAGGCGGCCGCGCAACTCACCTCGCTTGCCGGCGCCGGCCGCGCCGCCGCCGTTGCACGAGCTGCGGGCGCGCAAACCCTGGCGGTCAGTCTGGCCGAATCTGAAAAACTCGAGACCGGCGTCGACACCGACCGCGAATTGCAAAACCTCATCACTATTGAGCAGGCATTTGCCGCCAATGCCCGCGTCATCCAAACGGTCGACCGGATGCTGCAACGGCTGATGGAGATCTTGCCATGAATGTCTCCGGGTTTCCCTCCATTCTTCAGTTCACGCGGCTCAGCACCGCCATCACCGACATCAAAGAGCGCAGCGAAGTGCTCCGGGTTGAGCTGGTGACCGGACACGACCCGGCGTTAAAATCCGCTGCTGATGCGACATCGGGCGATCTGCATCTTTTGCGCAAGGCGTTTGAAGATGTCAGCTTCTTCCGGGGCGCAACCGCGCGCGCACTTGGCCGCGCCGGCGCCGCGCAGACCGTGTTGCGGCGCGCCGCCGAAGGCGCAAACGGCATCGGCGCAACCCTCCTCGATGGGCTTGGCCGCGCCGACGAGATGACCACCGCAACCACAGCAACGGCGGCCAAGGCCGAGCTTAACGCGACAATGTCGAGCTTCAACCAGCGTTTTGAAGGCCGTGCATTATTCTCAGGCGACGCCGTCGACAGCGCGTCGCTGGCTGATGCGCAAACCCTGATCGCCGATATCAGCGCGCTCTATTCGGGCGCCGCAACTCCCGCGCAGTTTGACACCGATCTTGATACTTATTTCAACGATCCCGCCGGCGGCTTTGCGACGAACATCTATTTAGGCGGCGCCGGCAATGCCGCCCGTGTTGAAATCTCTGACGGCGAACTTATCGACTACAGCGCCAAGGCCGACGAGCAGTCGGTCAAGGATTTACTGCGCGGGCTTGCAACCATTGTCGTCGCAGCAGCAGCCGCGCCATCCACCGACCGCGACGCCACCTTGAACACGGGCGCGATTGGTCTGGTTGAGGCCGAAGCGCGGCTGACGCAAATCGGCGCGCGTATCGGTGTTGTTGAGGAGCGTATGCAAACCGCTCTCGCCAGCCTCGATGCCGAATCGGCAGCCCTTGCATCGATCTTCAACGAACGCACCACGCGCGATCCATTTGAAGCCGCACTCGAATTACAACAGCTCGAGTCACAACTGCAATCGTCCTTCACCCTCACCGCCCGCATCGGCAGGCTCTCTCTGGTTAATTTCCTGCGCTAGTATTATGAAACAATTCACCCGACTAATCGCCGCCATCCTCATCGTGTCATTTTGTCCAATACAATTTGCCGTAGCCGATGTCCGCATCAAAGACGTCGTCAATATCGAGGGTGTTCGCGGCAACGACCTGGTCGGCTACGGCCTTATTGTCGGCCTCGACGGTACTGGCGATAGCGTACGCAATTCACCTTATACAGAAGAAGCGCTGTCGAGCCTTCTCGAGCGCCTCGGCATCAATGTTCAGGGCGAACGGTTTCGCCCGCGCAATGTCGCCGCCGTTGTCGTTACTGCGACTTTACCGCCTTATGCACGCGCCGGATCGCAGATCGACGTTACTGTGTCAGCGATTGGCGATGCAACCAACCTGCTTGGCGGCACGCTCATTATGACGCCACTCAATGCCGGTGACGGCCAGATTTATGCAGTGGCGCAAGGCCCGGTTCTAGCCAGCGGCTTCAGCGCCGACGGCGCCGGCGCCGCGGTCACCTTCGGCTCGCCAACCTCCGGCACAATTCCTCAAGGCGCACGGGTTGAGCGCGAAATTGCGTTTGACTTTGCGAGCATGAAAACCATACGCCTTGCCTTGCGCGCGCCGGACTTCACCACCGCCGCACGGATTGAAACCGCGATAAACAAATCGTTTGAAAAGCCGATTGCGCGCATGCTTGACCCCGGAACGATTGAGCTCAACGTCGCCGACGCGCCAATGCGGGCGGTTTATCTGCTCGGCAAAGTGGAAAATATCCGCATCGCGCCGGAGCAGAAGGCGCGCATTGTCATCGATCAGAAATCCGGCACCGTCGTCCTCGGGGCGGATGTGCAAATCTCGCGCTTTGCCGTCACTCAAGGCAATCTCACCATTACCGTGCGCGAGACGCCTATTGTGTCGCAGCCTAACCCGTTTTCGCGCAACGGTGAGACCATCGTCCTGCCCGACACAACCATCACCATCGATCAGAACGACGAACGCCGGATCGCCATTGTCGATGAAAGCGTTTCTCTGTCTGACCTCATAGAAGGGTTGAACGCGCTCGGCGTCGGCCCGCGCGAGTTGATAGACATCTTAAAGTCCGTAAAAGCCGCTGGCGCACTGCATGCCGAGCTGGTGGTTATTTAACTATAGATTGCGCAGCAGCTACTCCGCCTCCGCCACGTCGGTCTCTTCGACAACCGCGTTCAGCTTGATCTCTCCGGCCGAGACCTGTCCTCGCACGGCGGAGGTGAAAGCGCGTTGCGCCATTTCACCATCGCTCTCGCTGAGCTCGTCCAGCTCTTCAATATCTTCACGATACTGACTGGCCATACGCTTGGAGATATTGGCGAATAGAAAGTCCACCGTTTCGGTCGCATTGCTCGCGCCATGTTTCAGCGCCGCCAGCAATACATCGCGGTCCAGCTCGCGCATGATTATTGGTACGCCCGATTCTGGCAGGCGCTGATGCAAATCTTCGAACAGCAATATTGCTTTTTTGACGGCCTCGCCAATTTCCGGATCGACGTCACAAAGATGGCCCATAAACGCGTCGCGCTTCGCCGCTGGCAGGCAGTTGATGATTTCACCAACCGTCACGCCAGCATTGGACATCGACGGCTTGGCGGCGATCGGCGCCAGCAATTCTTCATTGATCGCCTCGGCAATCGCATTGATCACCGCATTTCCTGGTGGTGAGCGCCGCGCCAGTTCGAGCAATACTTTTTGCGAAAAGTCAGGTTCTGCTTGAGCGAGGACATCTGCAGTTTTCTGAAACGAGAGTTTGGTGATGATGGCCGCGGCCACCGACAGGCGTTGGGTTTGCACATAATCGGCCAGCATTTTGTCGTCGATATCATTGATGCGCGTCCACACCGAGCCCGCACCGCCGCCGGCAAGCTCCGACAATATTCGGTTGATGCGCTCTTCTTCGGTCAACGCGCCGAGGACCCGGCGCGCCTCTTCAATGCCGCCAACGAAAGAGCCGCCGCCACCCTGCACCTCTTCGACAAACTCATGAGCGATCGCCGTAAGCAATTGCGGAGGCACCGACTTTAACTCACTGAATGCTTTGGCGAAGGCGCGCAAATGCGCATCGCTGATATCGTTGACAATCGCCTTCGCCGTTTCCTCGCTGAGCGATGCGAGGATGACCGCCGCTTTATGCGCCTTGGTGATCCACACCTCATTGGCCAGCACCGGCTGGTTTTCTATCTTACGTTCCATCATCAAGAATATCCTCTGACCAGCGCGCCGGAGACAGCGACCCATCCATTAGTGAGAACAAAGAACGCCACTTTAAAAGGCAGCGAGACAATCGCCGGCGGCACCATCATCATGCCCATGGCCATTAAAATTGACGCCACCAGAAGATCAATCACCAAGAACGGCAGCAAAACCGCAAAGCCGATTTCAAACGCGCGTTGGATTTCAGAAAGCACAAATGCCGGCGCCAGAAGCGACAATGGCGGCGCCTCGCCGGGCTTTAGCGGCTCGTCGCCCTTGGCGTCGCTGAGGATGAACAACGCCTCATCATCAACCCGCGCCTCCATAAAATTCCGGAAAGGCGTCATAGTGTTTTCAAAAGCCAGGCTTTGTGAAATCTCACCATCCAATAGCGGCTGGACGCCGGTGCTCCACGCATCTTTGAATACCGGCTCCATTACGAAATAAGTCAAAAACATCGCCACACTGACAATCAGCATGTTCGGCGGAGCCTGCTGTAGCCCGACGCCCTGGCGTAGGATCGACAGAACGATAATCATAAATGGCAGGCAAGTGACCATCATCGCGATGCCCGGCGCAAGGCTGAGCACGGTCACGAGAATGAATATCTGAATGATACGCGCCGTCAGGCCGCCGCCCTCCGGCGCGTTTCCGAGCGCGTTGAGAAGCGGTGCGGCGCTTTCCTGTGCGGCGGCGCCGGTGCTGGCGAACACCGCAAAGGCGCCGCCGATCAATAATATGCTGCATATCCTGCGCAATTGCATCACCCGTTCAAGCCGCAGCGTCGCAAACTTCCACCAGGCGAATGGCGATTGCGCCATCTTTGCCGTCCGATTCAACTAGCTCGCCGCGCGCCACCAACCTGTCGCCAACAAAAATCTCCGCTGGATCGTCAATTTGCGCATCAAGATCAATCACCGCCTCGGGCGACAGATTCAACAATTGCTCAACCGTCATTTGCGCCTTGCCGACCGACACTATAATCCGCACCGGCAGCGACATAATTTTCGGATTGCGAAGATCGCCCGGCGCCGCGACATTTTTCGTCATCACAACGTCATCTTTATCCGCATCAGTTTCTGGCGGCGCGGCTGCGCTTTCTTCGCTCATTTTTTAACTCCCGAAATAGTTTTTAAAATCATCAAGCAGAAGCCCGTCATCACGCCGCCTCGGTTTCATCGAGCCAGGAGGTCAGGACTGTGGCGGCGGCGCCGGTGTCTGCGCTGGCCAGGTCTTGCAATGCAACCGCCGGGGTTTTCATATCCGCACCACCCGTTGGGGCTTCGAGTGCGCCGACGATTTCAGACGCCGCGCCCTGGCTCGTAATCTGCGCTGCCGGCCCTGCGGTCAGGATTGGCTTCAACACAAACAGCGCCAGCGCGAGCACAACAACTGCCGGAATAAAAATCTGTAACATCGAGATCAGATTATCTTGCAGAAACGCCATCGCGCCGCCGGTCACCGGATCGTCCGCAATCACCTCGGCTTGATGAAACGACATCGCTTTCACGGTAACCTTATCGCCCCGCGCCTGATCAAACCCTATCGCCGTGGCGACAAGATCACCCAGCGCGCTCAGCTCTTCTTCGCTGCGCGGCGTTGGTTCGGTTTCATTGATCATTACCGCGACATGGACTTGCGCAATCGCGCCGGGCATTTTTTCCCGCTTACGGTTAACCTCGGAAATATCAAAGCGGGTTGTCTGGTTCGCCTCGTTGCGTTCAGACTTTGATCCCGATGGTCCACTGGCGGCGTCGCCATCGGGCAAATTGCTGGCAACCGTCACCGCATTGCCGGCGCCGCTATCAGATTGTTGTATCTCAGTGGTCTCGCGCGCCATCAGCACTCGGCTTTCCGGTTTCAGTATCCGCTCCGATACGCTCTCGCGCTCGCGATCAACCCGCAGCGATATGTTCACTCGTGCATTGTCCGGCCCCACATGAGCTTCAAGCATATTGAGAAGCGCGCGCTCCATCTTGCGCGCGCGGTCGGTGTCGCTTGTCTCTATTTCTTCCAGCGCGTTTTGGCTGCCGGGCTTTAAAACCACGCCGTTGAGGGAATCAACAATCACCACCTGTTCCGGGTCGAGATCAGGCACGCCAAGCGCCACCAGATAACGAATGGCGACGGCGCGCTGGCGGTCCATCCGCCCCCGGCTCATGGTGATGGTCACCGATGCGCTGGGTTTGCGGCTCTGGCGCGAGAACGACGATATTTTGGGCGCGGCGATATGCACCCGCGCCGCCTTCACGCCCGGCGTCGCTAAAATTGTGCGCGCCAGCTCGCCCTCCTTGGCGCGCCAATAGGTGGCGTCAAACATATCCGACGTCACCGCAAAACCGTTCATCTCATCGAGCAGCTCGAAGCCCGCTTGGCCCTGTTGCGGCAACCCCTGGCGTGCAAGCGCCATGCGCACTTCATCGCGTTTTGGTTGCGGCACATAGATCGCATCGCCGCGCACTTCGGCGGCAACATCCATTCCTTCCAAAGCACTTAGAATTTCGCCGGCCGCCGCCGGGTCCAGCCCGCCATAGAGAAAAGCCATATGCGGTTTGGACGCCACATTCATCAGCAACCAGAATGCAGCAATCGTCGCCAGCAAAACGCCGGTAAGCACCAGCTTCTTCTGCATCGACAACTGGTTCCAGTACGCCGCCAGGTTTGACATTACACATTACCACCAATGGAAGACGCACCTCAGCGCGCCACTTCAAATTTCTTGGTTAATTTCCGCTTTCATTATTAATTTTGAGTTTACGAATAGTTGTCTATATTCATTAGTACAACTTTTAGGTGTAACCATGGCCGACGCAGAAAAAAACCCCGCTTCCGAGGAAACAGAAGAAGGCGGCGACGGTAAAAAGAAAAAGGGCGTCGGTATCATTCTGATTGCCTTTGTCGCGCTGATCGTCGCGGGCGGCGCGGCGGCGGGGGTATTTTTTCTGGCGCCCGGCGCTGAGCCCGGCGCCGAAATCACCGAAGAAGAAGACGCCCATGATAGCGACCAGAAGAGCCATGCCGAAGCGAAACCGTCAGGCCACAAATCTAAAAAAGATAATAAACACGGCCAAAAGCAGGGTGCGAAAAGTTTTGAAATACAGGGCGGCAAAATAGAATATCACGGCGAGGCGGCGTATTTGGTGCTCGATCCCATGGTCATTTCCATACGACCCATGGGCTCAAGGCGCCATCTCAAACTCGCCCTCATCATCGAAACCCCCAGCGAGCAGGCGGACACGCTGCTATCGCGCACCTATCACATCAAGGATGTGCTCAACACCTATCTTCGCTCCGTCAACAGCGATGAGTTTGAAGACCCGGCGGCGATGTCGCGCCTGCGCGCGCAGGTTCGCCGACGCATCGGCGCGGTCGCGCCCGGCATAGCCATCGACCAGATTTTAATTACCGAATTCGTTCTAACCTGAGGCCCGTCATGGAAATGATCTTCGATTTTATGTTGCTAGCCGCATCCGGCTCGGCCGCCGTATATTGTTTTGTTCTCAACCGCAAACTGCAACGACTTAAAGACACCGAAAAGGGACTTGGCGCGACCATCGCGTCAATGGCGGCGGCAGTGGAGCAGGCGCAAGCCGCCGTCGCACAAGCGAAGAAAAGCAGCACTGAGAGCGTCAACGAGCTTGCCCCTCTGGTGGCGGAAACGCGAGAATTTTTGCCCAAGCTGACATCTCTGGCGGAGTCTATTGGCGGCATCGCCGACTCGACGATTGCCAATATCAATGAGGCGGCGCTGGCGGCGACCAAAGAGATCGCCGTTTGCCTCAACGCCGCCGGGCCGGTTCAGCCCATATCAACGACGGATGACAACCAAGCCCCATCCGCGCCAGATGACGACATAACGGCGAGCGCTGAACCACTCGGCGACGCCGACCGCATTGAATTCTCCGACCCCGAACAACAAGCGCCAGCCCAAAATCCGCCGCAAGGCGCCACCGGAGCTGCGGGTGCGTGGATTGCCGCCAGGCGGAGCACACGATAAGTCATGAAAAACCGAGCCCTTATTGTTCTCGCCATAATTTTTTCCGGCTCCTTTCTTGGCCGTCTTGCGGTCATGGCGTCTGATATCGCCGATGCAGCATCACAGCCTGCGCCTATGGAAACGACGCACGCGACAGACGCGCAACTGTGCGTAGACGGCGAGCTCGCCGAAGCTGTGCGTGCGCGCACGGTTGCGCTGGATGCAGAAGAGACCGCGCTCTCTGAACGCAAGGCCAAGCTTGCCGTCTATGATTCTCAAATTGAAAAGCGCCTCAGCGAGCTGGAAGGCGTCAACGATAATCTGCGCGCGACGATGGATGAACACCGCGCTACGCAAAACGCCGATATTGCAAAACTTGCCGCCATTTATGAGGGTATGAAACCCAAACAGGCCGGCGACATCATCAATGAGATGGATCCGAAATTTGCCGCCGGATTGCTGGCGGCGATGAACGCAGAACAAGCCGCGCAAGTCGTCGCAACGCTAGATTCCAAGAAAGCCTATTTGATCAGCATCATTCTCGCCAATCGCTCGCAAAGCCTTTAGCGCTGCTGTTTCAGCCATCTTTAACCTATTCATGAAATACCCGTTATACGGGTAATCTTTTATTGACGCTATTATTGGTTGTTTTCATGGGAAGTCTTGTCGGCATCACAATCACGGTCGTCATGGTCTTTGGCGGATATATTATCGCCGGCGGAAAGATGGCGATAATCCTCCATTCGCTCCCCTATGAGATGATGATCATCGGCGGTTCGGCGATCGGCGCTTTTGTGCTCGGCAATGGTTTTCCCGTCATCAAACATGTCGGCGGCGACATCATGAAGGCGGTCGTCGGGTCGAAATGGAAACGCGCCGATTTTCAGGATCTGCTGTGTTTAATGTTCGAACTTTTACGGCTTGCCAAGGACAGTCCTGTTCAAGCCGAGGCGCATATTGAAAACCCGGAAGAGTCCACAATATTCGCGCGCTATAGTAAAATTGCCGATGACGCGGTCGCCACCGAAATTATCTGCGACACAATTCGTTCGATACTGATGAATTTTGACAATCCCCATCAGGTTGAGGAACTGCTCGAAAAACAGCTTGAGGCGGTCCATGAAGATAGCATGCATGGCGCGCATGCCTTGCAAGTTATGGCCGATGGCCTGCCGGCGCTGGGCATTGTCGCGGCCGTACTCGGCGTCATCAAAACCATGGCGTCCATCGACAAGCCGCCCGAAGTTCTTGGGCAGATGATCGGCGGCGCTCTTGTCGGCACATTTCTCGGCGTTTTTCTGGCCTATGGCCTGGTCGGACCCATTGCCGAAAAAGTCAAAGCCGTACGTGAGCATGAACAACGTTTTTACGCGCTCATTCGCGAAGCGATTGTCGCACATCTGCAACATCATACTCCGCAGATGTGCATCGAAGTCGCACGGCGCAATGTCCCCCGTGCGGAACGTCCAAGCTTTTCAGATATCGAAGAAGCCTTGAAAGAATTAAAGAAGCAAGCCGCATGATCATCCTGCCCATCATAGCTATTGCCGCCCTGGCGAATGCCGCAGAGCCCTCCCCAGCCGCTGCTGGCGAACCCCTGACGGTCCGTGCGGGCGAGCATGGCAGTTACTCCCGGATTGTTATTCCCAATGCGCCGGAGGCATGGGTGCTGAAGACCGAAAACCGAATGGTCACCGTGGTTTTTTCGAACTCTGCACAGCGCCTTGGCGTGTCGGGCGTCGACAAAAACCGCAAAGCCCATCGCGTTCTCAATACCAGCAGCAAAACCACGGCCGACGGCAATGAACTCATCTTGACGCTAAACTGCGATTGCACCGCACGGGCTGAGCGCAGCGAGCACAATTCTTTGATCATCGACATTTTTGATAAGCCGCTCGGGCCGATCAAGAAACAAAAACCTGTCGCTCAGCCCACCAAAAAAACAGCCGCCTCGCCGCCAACGCCGTCACGGCGCAAACCGTCATCTGATGAATTACGCGCCGCGCGTGACCGCATGATTGCTCTACTTGCCGCCGCGAACGACCAGGGCGTCGTCGCACTCAAAAGCAGAACCGGGCAGCCCACAAATCTGGTTCCCGATCACGCAACCGAGAACGCCGGCCTCACCCCCGTCGCCAACGCCTCTTTTGAGACAAACGCTGCGCCGACCTTGAGTGGCGTTGATGCGAGCAAACTTTGCATCGACCCGTCGCGCTTTACCGACAGTGCCACGGGCGCCGGCGATATTACCTATGCAGAAACTGTTGATCTACGCCAACGCCTCGAAAACGCCGACGGCGCCAATCAGGCGGCGCTGGAGATTGCGCTTGGACATGGCTATTTGCGGCTTGGGTTTTTCTCTGAGGCCGCGGCGCTGGCCGCCGCACAGGATAAGGCCGCTGATCCAGAATTTATGGTGATTGGCGGGCTGGCGGCGCTTGGCAGCGGCGACGCCGTCGGCGCGCAAGACAAACTTGAAGCATTCAGCACATGCGGTGGGATTTACGATCTGCTTTTAAGAGCCGCTTCGCCTCCATCGGCGCAAGATAAATCCTACTCCAACGCGCAGTACCGCACCCTCAATACTCTGCCAAAAAGCTTGCGTGGACCGGTGGCGGAACTGCTGGCGCTAAAGGCGCTTGAGCAGGAAAACCTGCCGGCGGCAAGGCGGCATTATGATATCGCGGCGGTCGCCTATGACGGGGAAGAAACGCCCGGCCTGGTTATTCTCCGTGCGGTGTTGCCCGATGATGGCGCCGAGAACCATCCGTCTCGAGATGATCGCGTGCAAGATAAGCTCGCCGCCGTGGCGCAAACACCCGGTCCCTATCGCTCGCGCGCGCTTGGCGTCCTCGCAGAAGAATTCGACCGCAAGGCGACAATAGCCTATGAGGGATTTTTTGACGACCTGTCAGAACAAGCGCTGATGAGCGCGGCCAGCCGTGGTGAAATAGACGCCGCAATTTCGGGCGCTGGCGCGCTGGCCTCCGCTGGCCGCATTGGCGCAGCCTTTGAAAAATTACGCAACGTCAAGGAAATCGCACCTGAAACAGCGCAAGCGACCGGCTTTATAGCTCGCGCAATGATCGCAACCGCGCTGGCCAGCGATGAACCGGCGCAACGATTGGCGGCGGTTGATTTTTATTTCCAGTATCCGGATTTGTTCGGAGCTAATGCGGACGATCACGAAATGCGGCTCGCCATCGCGCGCATGCTGGCGTCCATGGGCGCACCGCAACTAGCCGCGCGCGCGACCGCGGAAATTACCGCCGAGCTGCGCGCCGACGCTGATGTGGTTGTCGCTAGCGCCTATCTTGTCGCAGGTGACGCAAAAGCGGCGCTGGCCCTGGCAACGAAGAGCCCCGAACATGACGGCCTTGCCGAAGTCGCCCTGCGCGCCGGCGCAAAGCTTGCCGACAAGGCTCTCATCCGCAAGACGGCGCGCCACCTGTTGCAGCGTCAAAAAATGGATGCGCGCAAAACACGCCTCCTGTGGCGCGCAGAAGAATGGCGCATCGCCGCCGACAGTTTTGCGGCGCTGCCGCCGAAGCAATTGGACATCGATATGGCGAACGCCTACGCGCTCGCGGCCTTGAAGTCGGGAAGCAAGTCGCTGCCCGCGTCAGCCAGACAAGCGCTCGGCGCCAATAAATCCTACGCCCGCGCGCTGGAACATATGTTCACGGCAGCGCCGGTCTTTGACTTTCGCAATGCTGCAACAATCGATGCGTTCATCACCGGCGTGTCATGGGAAACGGAATTCTTCCGTCAGGGGATGCGCGATGAATAATACATCTTATGTGATCATGTCGCGTCAGGCGGGGCTGTCGAAGGAACTGACCAGCGTCGCCAACAACATCGCCAATGCCAACACTTCCGGCTTTCGGCGCGAGGGGGTTTTGTTTTCTGAATATGTCAAATCGCTCGGCTCCAGCGAACGCAGCCTGTCGCAAACGCGGGTCGGCGGGCATTTTTTTGACGCCAGCGGCGGCGCCCTGACAAAGACCGGCGGGGCTTTGGATGTCGCTATCGACGGCGAAGGGTTTTTCACCGTTGAAACACCGCGCGGCGAACGCCTGAGCCGCGCCGGGTCCTTCATGTTGAACAGCCAAGGCCAACTGACAACACCCCAAGGCTATAGCGTTCTCGGCGAAGGCGGAAGCCCGATCACCATTCCTCCCGACGCCGGCGAAATTACCATCGCCGCCGATGGCGCGATCGCTGGCGGCGGCGTTCCGCTTGGCCGCCTGACGCTGGTGGCCGCCCCCGCAACCGCGCTTCAGCGCGAAGGCGGCAGCCTGTTTAAAGCGAGCGAGCCAACGCAAGCGGTTGAGCACGCGCAATTGCGCCAGGGATTTGTCGAGGGCTCCAACGTCAATTCTGTCGTAGAGCTCAGTAGACTGATTGAAGTGCAGCGCGCCTATGAACTGGGGCAACAGCTCCTGCAACAAGAACACGATCGAATCACAAAAACCGTTGAAGCCATGGGGCCGCGTTAAGCCCGAATATCAGGAGGATGAAATGGACGCATTAAGAATTGCCGCTACCGGCATGGACGCACAACAAAGCCGCGTCGCCGTCATATCCAACAATATCGCCAATATGAGCACGACCGCCTTTTCGGCGCGGCGGGCGGAGTTTGTCGATCTTCATTACCAACAGATCCGCGCACCCGGCGCGATTTCCTCCTCAACCGGATTGATTGCGCCGGCCGGTATTGAGCTCGGCCTTGGTGTCAGAATGTCGGCGATCAGCGTCAATATCGAACAAGGCGCGCTGCGACAGACCAGCAGTGATCTTGATCTTGCCGTTGAGGGCCGTGGCTTTTTTGAAGTGACGCTGCCGTCAGGCGACATAGGATTTACCCGCGACGGAAGTTTCAAGCGCACCGGCGAAGGTCTGATCGTTAACTCCGACGGCTACCCGCTTGGCGGCGACGTAACGATTCCCGCAGACGCCCGCAG
Source organism: Hyphococcus sp. (assembly GCA_021776415.1). Taxonomy (GTDB): domain Bacteria; phylum Pseudomonadota; class Alphaproteobacteria; order Caulobacterales; family Parvularculaceae; genus Hyphococcus. The sequence continues at coordinate 117,881 of JAJFFY010000046.1, read as the reverse complement.
CATCACCATCAACGCCAATGGAGAAGTGTTTGCATTTTTTGACGGCCAACCAAACGGCCAGCTTATCGGCGCCATTCCACTAACGCTGTTTGTCAATGAAAAGGGCCTGGAAGCGTTGGGCGGCAATCTATTTCGTGAGACCGAGGCCTCCGGCGCGCCGATACCGGGCGAGGCCGGGATCGATGGTCGCGGGGCCATCCGCCAGGGCTTCCTTGAGGACAGCTCTGTCGATGTCGTGCAACAGATCGCCGACCTCATCGAGGCGCAACGCGGCTATGAGCTAAATTCTAAAGTGATTTCCGCCGCCGACCAGATGCTCGGCGCGGCGACGCAGATCCGGTAGTGACATGAAACAATCGATGACAATATTTACAGCGCTCGCAATAATTCTGACGCCGGCTGGCGCATCTGCCGAGGCGCCGACGGCGCCAGCCACTGTAGTTGCCAATGGCGATTTGGCGGCAGCGAATGACGCGCCCGCCGCCATCAACGCGCGCCGGCATTTACGCGCCGGAACCATCCTCCAGCGCGTCGACATTATCATCAGCGGCGGCGAGGCTGCACAAGCGGCGTTGCAAGACATTGTCGGCATGGAGGTCAAACGCACGATCTATGCAGGCAAAACCATCATGCCGAAAGATGTTGCCCCGCCGACGGCGATAAAACGCAACGCGATTGTGACGATGGAATTCAAAAAAGGCCCGCTCCTCATCACCACCGAAGCACGCGTCCTCGATCCTGGCGCCATCGGCGAGACCGTGCGGGTGATGAACCTTTCTTCCAAAGTCATTCTTTCCGCCATTGTCGTCAGCAGCAGCAAGGTCAGAACAAGATGAACCGTACGCTCAAAATCGCTCTTTGCTTTCTTGTGCCGGCCGCAGCCGGTTGTTCGAACCGGCTTGATCATATGTTGCGGCCGCCGAGCATGACCGCGCCCGGTGACGTGAAAGCGGCCGCACCGGCGCCAGCGCTGGCGCGGCTGAGCGTGCCGCCGAGCCCCGTTTCCTACACCGAGCCGCCCGAGACGGCGGCATCGCTGTGGCGGTCGGGACCGCAATCGCTGTTTGGCGACCGCCGCGCGCGCCGCCAGGGCGATATCCTCACGGTAATGATTGAAATCGATGAAGAAGCGGAAATCCGCAACCGCACCGATCGCAGCCGCAGCGGCGCGGAGAACCTGTCCGTGCCGGCGTTGCTTGGCGTCAACTCACTCGCCGCCAAAGTCCTGCCCGGCGGCGCAGCGCTCAACCCGGCGATTGACACTTCCTCGACGTCAACATCTTCCGGCGACGGCCTCATCAAACGCGAAGAACGCATCACCTTGCGTGTTGCCGCTACGGTGACGCAGGTGCTTCCCAATGGTCACCTCGCCATCTCCGGCAGTCAGGAAATCCGGGTCAATTATGAGCTGCGTGAGCTATTGATCGCCGGCATCATCCGTCCCGAAGACATCTCGCGCAGCAATGTCATTACCTATGACAAAATCGCCGACGCACGCGTTTCCTATGGCGGGCGCGGACAGATCAGCGATCTGCAACGGGCGCGATATGGCCAGCAGATTATCGATATTGTCTCGCCATTTTAAATCATGAAAAAACTTCTGCCCATAGTCATTATTCTGATCGCCGGCGCCTTTGGCGGCGGCGGAGGGTTTTTCTTGAAGCAAACGACATCGCCCAGCACGACTGAAAAACCCGCAAACGAAGCGACGGATGAAGCCCACCCTGACAAAGACGACAAAGACAAAAAGGAAAAGAAGAAGAAAGAAAAGAAGAATGGTCATGGCCCCGCTGACACTGACGCCGCCTATTTGAAGTTCGGGCGCCAGTTTGTTGTCCCGGTGGTCAAAGACGGCGCACCGCAAATGATGATGATCTTGGAGATCAGTATTGAGGTTGACCCGTCTCTAGCCGGCGACATTTACGCCTTCGAGCCAAAACTGCGCGATGCATTTCTCGCACAGCTGATGCGGCTGGGCAGCGCCGACATTTTGGCGAACATCGTTGAAAGCCCGGAGGCGATGGAGAAAGCGAAATCAACATTGCTAAACACTGCGCATACGATATTGGGCGACGACGCCAAGGATATTTTGATCCTTGGTGTCGGTATTCAGCAATATTGATTATGGGGCTGCCGATAGCGCAACCACATCGGATGGGTCGATCTCAATGTCGCCGTCCAGCCGCAATGAAGACGCGCCGCCATCGAGCCTGATTTCATTGACAACGCCAAATGTGTTTGCGCTATCGGTGCGGATCAGACCGTCGTCATTATAATAGGCCGCTGTAACTTTATAGACGCCATTGTCTACAGCGCCGCCGCTCGCCTGGCCGTCCCAGATCTGCACTTCCCGGCCTGTCGCAACATCAAATCTTGCAACCTCAACCCCGGCCTGATCAAAGATGATCGCCTCGGCGCGGGTCGCGCCCGGCTCCCCCGACAAGCGATAACGCACCGGCTCGCCGCTGAAATAAACCGACCCGCCCGGCGCTTCAGCGACCCGGCCAATCCAGTCGGCAAATTGGTCAATTCCGCCACCGGTGATCGCCGAGGCAATCGTCTCCAACTGGCCATTGGCGCGCACAAGTTGTTCCACCGATGAAAAGCTCGCAAGCTGGGCGACAAACTCCGTTGAGTCCGCCGGGCTTAACGGGTCCTGGTTTCGCAGCTGCGCGGTTAGCAAGGTCAGAAAGTTTTGAAAATCGACGCCGTTGACATTTGTAGCGCCGGCGGTGTCCTTCGATGCGCCGAGCGCCGGTGTTGCGCTACCGGATGATTGTTGCGATGCGATGGCTTGTGCTTCCATTGCACTAACTCCTCAGATAAATCTACAACAAGCGGTCGAGGCGCCCGTCTAAACTCAACGCTGCAACATAATTCGATGGGTCGTTCATCTCTATGCCGACAGCATCATCATGTTGGCGCCCGGCGCCGAATGGCTCATCGCCAAATTTCTCATCGGACTGCGCGCCGTGTTCACGAAATTGCAGGTCAATATTCTCCAACCCGCTCTTTTCAAGTTCGCGCTGGAGGATATCGATATTCCGGCGCATCAGCTCCAGCGTATCGGGCGCTTCTGCGGCAACTGTCGCGCGGATGATATCGCCGCCCCTGCCCTCAAAATCGATCATCACGCGGCCAAGCTCCGGCGGATCGAGCCGGATTTCGATACTCGCATCCGCGCCGCGGCTGGTGATCGCCGCCACGATTTGCGCGGCTGGCTTTGTCGCCGCCTCGGATAAAGGCGACATCGTTATCGCAGAGGCTGCGCGCTCATTGGCGAGGCTCAGCGTTTGGATCAGCGCCAAGTTATCGTCCCGGACAATGGGCCCTGGTTCCGTTGCCATCTTGTCCGCGAACGCAACCGCCATTTGCGGCGTGGCGATTTTATATTTATTTGCAGATAATGCCGGCGTTAGAAATTCATTACGTTGGGCTTCAAAGCGTTGAGGCTCAAACCGCCGCGACAAATCCAATCCATCCTCGCTCAGTGCTGCGCGTCCGGAAAGATCGGCAATTTGCGCCTTGTCTGTAGGCGCCGCAACCGTCTTAGGGTTGGCGTCGTTGACGATATCAACTGACGGGCCTACATCAGGGCGGACAAATCTTTGAAGCGGGCCGGCGCGATCTTCGGCAGGAAACTGGATTGTCCTCTCGGCGTCTTCACCGACGGCTCCGGCGCCTCTCAGGCTCAAGCGTTCCACATTCGCAAGCACCAACGTCGCGCTCGAAGCTTCAGCCGGTTGCACTGGCGCGCGATCCATAAACTCCACAAGAGTTTCCGGCGACGCCGTAAGGTCTTTCAGCTCCTGATCAAGCGGCGGCGCGCTTGCGTCAAGGACACCCAGAAATTCTTCTATCTTCGTGCTCTTGGTTACGCCAGGCGAGAAAACCTCACCAAACAGGCCCGCGAGCCCGACGCCCGCAGGGGCTGACCCCGCTCCAGACCCCACAAGCGCAGCACCTGCCGACGCCGATCCCGTGGGCGGCATTGGGGCGGCGAACAAATTCGCGGCCAAACCTTGAGCAAAAGTCTCCATAACCCGGACACTACCTATGATAACTTATTATTTAGTTACTCTACCTATGGTTGCTATTGAAGTTTTCCAGGAAACTGCCATGTCCGCGATAGAAAACACCATGCCGCAGCCCCTACCGCCGGTAAAACCGCAAGCGCCTACAAAGCCCTTGGCGGAGCAAAGCCGAACCGAGGCGCTGCGCGAAACCGCACGTGAATTCGAGGCCGCCTTTATCGGGGAAATGCTGTCTTATGCGGGTTTTGAAAAAGCGCTATCGGGTGATTCCGGGTTCGGCGGCGAAACATTTTCCCGGATGCTGGTGGATAGCTATGCTCAAAGCATTGCCGACGCCGGCGGTTTTGGCCTCGCCGACAAAATCTATAATCAGCTTAAGGATAATCGAGAATGAAAAATACCGCTGCAAAGCTGAGTTCTATAATCAGCGACCTTACACGTGTCATCGGATTGGAGCGAACCGCAATTAACGGGCGCGCTTTTGACGGCATTGCCGGGCTAACGGAACACAAAAAAACCCTGCTGGGGGAATTTGACGCCATTGTCGCCGCCATGGAAGAAGATAACCTGCCGGCAGCGCTGATCGACGAACTGGGCGCGGTGCGCATTGCGGCGCAGGAAAATGCCGCCACGCTGCAAGCCATGGCTGAAGGCGCTAGAAACGCCTTGCAAAGGCTGAAATCAATCAACGAAAAGGAGTTGGCGACGGGCGTCTACCTGCCTGGCGGGGCGACTTTGGTGAACCCCGATGCGGCGACGTTCTCCTCAAAGGCTTAGGCTTTAACAGCTTATTATGCAATTGGTTGTAGTCATAACAATATACAACCTGAATGGTTTTCACGGACGCGCTTAAACGGCGCGCCGTATCGTCAGAACGGCTTATTCTTACAAGCAAAGACTTGTAACCGGCAACTCCCTTGCGAGGTCGGGCGCACAATCACCAGTTTTTCAACTGACCGACCCTACACGGAGTATCAAAATGAGCCTACTGACAAACACCAGCGCCATGATCGCGCTACAAAACCTTCGCACAATCAACTCAGGCCTTGCGACTGTGCAGGAGCAAATCTCAACCGGTAAGAAGGTTGGCAGCGCCAGAGACAACGCTGCGATATTCGCCATTTCAACCGTTATGCAATCCGACGTTCAAGGATTTAAGGCAATTGCCAGCTCACTTAATCTCGGCTCATCAACGGTTGCTGTTGCGCGAGGAGCGGCGGAGCAGATCACTGAACTCCTGACAGAGATGAAAGGGTTGATCGTTGCCGCTCAGGAAGAAAATGTTGACCGTACAAAGATTCAGACCGATGTCGGCCAACTGTCAGCGCAAATCACGTCGATTGTTGATGCGGCGCAATTTAACGGGCTTAATCTTCTGAAAACCGGCGCTAATGTTAATATCCTTGCCTCTTTGAACCGGGATTCCAACGGCACCGTGACGGCGGCCCCGATTTCAATCGCCCGTGTTAGCCTGGAAACGGCAGCTGGCGTCGCCGTTGCCGGTCTTGCCGCCACGACCACCGGTGTTAATGTCGGCGGCGACTCTGCCGCACAACTCGTTGCCGACACCAATGTGTTCGCCCTCGATATCGACAATGGTGCAACCTTCACCGCCGGCGATATCTATGAAGTGAAAATTGAAGGCCGCCGCTTCAACTATGAAGTCCAAACCGGCGATGATCTGAACGATGTCGGCCAGGGCATTATCAACCTGATCAACAATGCCGGCCTGACCGGTATAACCGTCGCCTTTACTGCTGGTACGGCAGGGACCGTCGATGCGCAGGTCGATATTACCAACGCAAGCGGCGGCACTGTCGCCATTGAAGTCGCCGCCAACGATGGCACAGGCGGCGGTCTTGGCGCATTGAACAGCCTTAACGTCAGCACCAGCGCCGGCGCCAGCACTGCGCTGGTATCGATTGAAGGTCTGATTCAAACTGCCGTTGACGCCGCTGCGGAATTTGGCTCGGCCCAAAAACGCATCGACATTCAAACCACCTTCATCTCAGATCTGACGGACGCTCTCAAAACCGGCATCGGCGCCTTGACTGACGCCGACCTTGAAGAGGCTTCCGCCCGGTTGCAATCCTTACAGGTGCAACAACAGCTCGGTATTCAGGCGCTGTCCATCGCCAACCAGGCGCCGAACGCCATTCTTGGGCTGTTCCGATAATACTAACGCCCGCGAAGGCTCCAGCTTTCGCGGGTTCTTTGTCTGTATCAGGATAATGGGGTTATAAATGGCAGGAAATACGAGCATGGCGCGCCGCGCTTATGAGACTTCGGCAAAATCGACCGGCACGCCGCGCAGCGTCGAGTATCATTTGTTTATGAGACTAACCAGCGCGCTCGCAACCGCTGAAGAAAACAGATCAAACAACCACTCATCTTATATTGACGCGCTCAGCCAGAACCTTGAGCTTTGGACAACCATTGGCGCCGATGTATCCAGTAGCGAAAACGCCCTGCCCGCGTCCTTGCGAGGACAACTTTTCTATTTGTTCGAGTTCACTCAACATCATACAAAAAGATTATTGAGCGGCGACGCCAGCCTTTCCGCCGAACCGTTGATTGAAATCAATCGTAATGTGATGACCGGCCTTAACGCCTCTGCGAGTGAGTAGGTTCCATGACCGGGCTTGTGCTGAAACTCAAACCCCACGAAAAAGTTCTCGTCAACGGCGTGTTGTTGCAGAACGGCGATCGTGCGGCGCGGATCCGGGTGCGCTCAAGCAATGTTTCCATCCTGCGCAGCCGAGACGCGCTTTCCCCCCAAGAGGCCAACACGCCGCTGACGCGGATATATTATATTGCGCAGCTGGCGATGGCCGGTCAGGCTGAGCCTGACGAGGCGATGCGTCAGGTCAGAGACGGGATTGACCAGCTGTCTGAAATTTTTACTGGCCATTCCGCGCAAGAGCTGGATCGCGCACGAAGAGCCGCCGGCGAGGAAAAGTTTTTTCTTGTCATGCGCGCGCTCAGAAAACTCTTCCCTGTCGAAAGGGCGATGCTTGCCCGGCGCGGAGGCGCGCCATGAGCTTTACGCCCGCCATTCCGCTTACCGGTTTTCTCGGCTGGCGCGTATTCAACCAGACGGAAGTACGCCAGAGAGAAATTTTCACCAATGACGCCACAACTTTTCGCAATGTCGACTATTTCAAAGAAAACATTTCCAGCGCTGCGACCGCAGCAGATCTCGTTACTGACCGCCGGTTGCTGACGGTCGCGCTCGGCGCCTTTGGGCTTTCAGATGAGATCGATAAAAAAGCTCTGATCCGACGCATCCTCGAAGAAGGCACGGAAGACAGCAACGCCTTCGCCAATCGCATCAACGACCAGCGCTGGCGCGATTTTTCCGAGCGTTTCGGCTATGGCAATTTTGCCGGCCCGCGTATTTTGCTCTCTGCCTTCCGCGAGGAAATTGCAACTCAATATGTAGATCGCACATTCGAAGAACGCGTCGGCGAAGTAGATACAGACATTCGCCTGGCCATGAACTTTCGGCGAGAGATTGAACGTATCGCGGAAAATTCTTCGCCGGACAGGGTGAAATGGTTGCAGATCATGGGCCAGCGACCCTTGCGCACGGTCATGGAGACAGCTCTCGGATTACCCACATCCATTGGCTCCGTGGATATCGATCAGCAACGCGATATTTTTATGCGCAAGGCCGAAGCGATTTTTGGATCGAACGCGCCGTCGATCTTTTCCGACCCTGAGGCGGTTGAGAACGCCTTGCAGCAGTTCTTCCTGCGCAAGGAAATCGAGAACGGGCCAAGCGCATCAACCCCGGGCATGGCCGCCCTCAGCATCTTGTCAGCCCCGCCTTCCGGCGGCGCCCAGACTATCAATCTGATCCTGTCGAATGCGCGCTCGCGCGGGTAGCATGCGCAAACATTTTTACTAAAACGAGTAATTAATACTTAATTCAACTTATACGTGCAGTTATGCTTAGCAAACTATGAATGCGAGGCGCTGCTCATGCTTCAAAATCTCAACATCCTTGATATCGCATCGGCGATGGCGCGCCACGCCGCCCAGCGTCATTCCGTCCTCGCGGAAAACATAGCCAATTCCGATACGCCCGGTTTCAAGGCGAAAGACCTAGAGCCTTTCAGCGACGCTTTTGCGCGCGCGCAACGGACCGGCGAGGTCGACTTCAGGGCCGAGCGCATCACCACGGGCGATCCCTCGCCAAATGGCAACACCGTATCGCTGGAAGACCAGATGGCGCGCAGCGCAGGTACGCTCCGCGATCATGAAACGGCCATGGCGATCTACTCAAAAGCGATGACGATGCTGCGCACCAGTCTCGGTCGGCGATAGGGGCAATCATGAATCCGTTTGAAAAAATTTCTGCCCTCGCCGTTTCCGGAATGCAGGTGCAAGCCCAACGTATGCAGGTCGTCAGCGAAAATATCGCCAATGTCGACACCCATGGCTATCAGCGCAAGCTGGTCACATTCAATACCGTCTATGATCGGGCGACTGGTGAAAGCCGAGTGGAGATTGGCCGGCAATATCTTGATCCGGCGCCGCGCGAGAGGGTTTTTGACCCATCCCACCCGTTCGCCGATGAGGAGGGATATGTGACGATGTCTAATGTCAGTGTCATGACCGAATTTGCCGACGCGCGTGAGGCAACGCGGTCTTATGACGCCGGCCTTCAGGTCCTCCGGCAGGCGCGGGAAATGTACGCATCGCTGCTCGATATTTTGAACCGATAAGGAAGGTCAGCCATGAAACTTGCAGCATTTCAAGCCACGCAAAACTATAATCTCGCCAAGACGGTGTTAACTGGCGCGGGCGCCGGCCCAATGGCGACGCCAGCGCCGCAAGCGGGCGAGGTCAAACAAAACCCCGCCTTTGAAGCCGTCCACAACCTCGCAAAAACCGTCGCCCAGGGCGAACAGGCCGGACAAGCCCTGCTGACCGGCAACGCCGATCCCCACTCCGTCGTGCAAGCCATGGCGGCGGCGGAACTGGCTGTCGAGACCGCCGTCACGGTGCGCGACAAAGTTGTTGAAGCCTACCAAGAATTGATCCGTATGCCGGTTTAACCCTCGGGACTGAAATGAACGAAAGCGATATTGTTGCACTCTTACAGGAATTTTTGTGGGCCGGCCTGTGGATGGGCGCGCCGATGATCGGCGCCGCACTGGTTGTCGGCATTGTCGTCGGGCTATTTCAGGCGCTGACTTCGATACAGGAATTAACCCTGACTTTTGCGCCCAAACTATTCGTCATGGTGTTGGTTTTCTGGATGTGCGCCGGATATATGGCGCGCATTCTGGTCCGCCTCTTTAACGACACGGTGTTGTCCGTGATCGCTGGCGTCTAACCGGACCCAGAAAGCACTCATGATGGACCGTATACTAAGCTTTAACATCCCGGGACAGGCGACTGTCTTGCTTGCGCTCGTCCTGATGTCGATCATTGTGATGATGGTCGTGCCGGTGCCGGCGGTGGTGGTTGACATCGGGCTGACGATGTCGTTCGCGCTGGCAATCCTGATTTTCACTATCACATTATTTTCCGAACGCCCGCTCGACTTCTCCGCATTCCCGACTGTGCTTCTGGCTTCATTGATTTTGCGCCTGTCGCTCAACGTCTCATCAACGAAACTGATCATCAGCCAGGGCCACACCGGGCCGGATGCAGCGGGCAGCGTCATCCATGGGTTTGCGATGTTCGTTATGGGCGGGAACATCCTGCTCGGCATGGTGGTTTTTGGCGTCCTTCTGATTGTCAATTTTTTGGTCATCACCAAAGGCGCCGGGCGCATGGCCGAGGTCGGCGCGCGTTTTGCCCTTGATGGCATGCCCGGCAAACAGCTGGCGATTGACAGCGATGTTGCGGCCGGCGCCATCAGCCATGACGAGGCGAAAGAACGCCGCCGTATCGAGCAGGATGAAACAACATTTTTCGGCTCGCTCGACGGCGCATCAAAGTTTGTCAAAGGCGACGCCATCGCCGGTCTGATGATTACGCTGCTCAACCTTGTTGTCGGGCTCGGCATGGGTCTCAGCGTTCACGGGCTATCGATGCAGGAGGCGGTGGCGACATATTCAATCCTTACAGTTGGCGACGGGCTGGTCACACAGATCCCGGCTGTGATTATTTCAATTGCCTCTGCACTGCTGCTGTCGAAAGGCGGGGTCATTGGCTCCGCCGATAAGGCGATGTTAATGCAGCTCGGCACAAACCCGTTAGCGCTAGGCACCGTCGGCGTCATCCTTTCGGCCTTCGCATTTCTGCCGGGGCTTCCGTTTACTCCGTTTTTCCTTGGCGCATCGATATTTCTCGCCGGCGCCTACCGGGTCTATCAGGGACAGGAAAAAGCAAAAGCAGAAGCGCAACAGGCGCCGGAGATAAAACCGGTTGATAAACAAAAACCGCTTGGCGACCTTCTCGACGTCGATGAAATCCATCTGGAATTTGCCGGTGATCTCATCCCGCTGGCGCTTGACAATGTCCATGGGCTGGAGCCGCGCATCGTTAAAATCCGCCACTATATTGCCAGCGAATTTGGTTTCATTATCTCGCCGATCCGGTTGACCGATAATCTCAATCTGGCGCCCAACGAATATCTGATAAAGGTTCAGGGCGTGATCGCGGCAAAGGGCATGCTCTATTCCGACCGCGTCCTGGTCATCGCCGATGATATCGACGCGCTGCCCTTTCCCGGCAAGGATACGCAAGAGCCGGTCTATCATGCGCCGGCGCGATGGATAGAAAAATCCGAGCGCGATAATGCGCAGGCGATGGGGCTGGCGGTAGTCGATCCGGCCGAGGTTATCTCGACGCACCTTCTGGAAACCATCAAACAGAATTTCGCGCGGCTTGCGACCCGCCGTTCGATCCGGCGGATCTTCGATGAGTTTTCAAAAACAACCGATCCCGACCGCGCAGCAGCCAACCGCCAACTGATCGACGAATTCGTGCCCGACAAAATCCCGGTTGAATTCGTGCAGTCGGTAATCCGCCTCCTGCTCGATGAAATGGTGCCGGTGAAAAACCTGCCGGTTGTTTTGGAGGCGATTGCCGACGGGCGCGCGATGTTCGCCAGCCCGGAAGACGTCAACGAATATGTTCGCCAACGCATTGCCCGGCAATTTGTGTCGAAAATCCAGGACGGTGACGGAAATCTGCCCTTAATCCAAATCGGCGCCGACTGGGAAGAAATTTTTACCGAACATGAAACTGTAAGCGAGACAAACCATAGCGATATTTCGCTGCCGCCGGAAGAATTCAACCGTTTCGCCCAGGCTGTCCTTGCACAGATCAATAAAGCCGCCAAGCAAAGCTTGTTTCCCGCCGTCGTCAGCTCCGCCAAACGGCGCAAGTTTATCCGCACGGTCCTGCATGCAAAGAAAATTCGCAATCCGGTCATCTCCTATGAAGAGATTGACCCGACCGTTAAACCAACGCTTATCGGCGTTGCATAACCTATATGATGGGGCTTCAATATTTTGCGCCCGTGGTCGAGGACGCGGCGCCTGCCATATTTGCTCTCGGCGCGATCTTCATGCGCATCTCGGCGATAGCATTTTTTGCGCCCGGCATTGGCGAGCGCGCAATACCGGTTCGCGTGCGCCTTACCATCGCGATTGCGTTTACAATCGTCCTCGCGCCAATGGTCTATGAGGATGCGCGGGGCACAGAGATCGCAACGCTCGCCGATATCGTCGAAATCTACACAGCCGAAGCTTTGGTCGGCCTGCTTATCGGTTTTGCACTGCGAATACTGGTCTTTACCCTGCAGATCGCCGGCGCGATGATCGCACAGCATTTGTCGCTTTCTCAACTTTTCGGCCCGAATATCGGCTTCGATTCAGAATCGCCCTTCACCGCCATCCTGGTGATGGCCGGCGTCACGCTCGCGGTCAGCGCCGGCATCCATTTCCACCTCGCCCGCGCGCTTGGCGAGGCCTATGATGTTTTTCCGTTTGGGGTTTTTCCGGGCGCCGGTGAGACCGCCGAATGGACAACGCAACGCGTCGCGGCGGCGCTGACAAAATCACTCACCCTCGCCTCGCCGTTTATCGTGCTCGGCTTTGTCTACACCATGGCGCTCGCCGCCGCGAACCGCGCCATGCCCCAATTGATGGCCGCGTTTATCGGCGCACCGGCAATAACGCTAGCTGGTTTCGCGCTTTTCGCCGTCGCCGCCCCGGTCATTCTTAACAGCTGGCTTGGCGGGTTTGAACGAGTGTTGCTTGATTTCCTAGCGGGGGCCCTATGAGCGACGGCGAAAAAGACGACGGCCAGGAAAAGTCGCAAGATGCGAGCCCCGCGCGCCTAGAAAAGGCGCGGCGCGAGGGCGATGTCTCTCAGTCCAAAGAGTTAAACTCCGCCGCCAGCTATATCGGTCTTTATCTCGCCATTATCCTCGCTGGCGGTGCGATCACCGGACTGGCGAGCGTGTTGTCGACATTGCTGCAACACCCGGCTGCAATTACTGAGCAAGCTCTCACCGCATCCGACGGTGTCTTTATCCAATCGCTATGGGGGAAAACAATGAACGCCGTGTCGTTGTTTTTCTTGCTGCCGGCATTCGCCTCTCTTTTGTCATTGGTCGCACAGCGCGCCATCACCTTTGCACCGTCGAAAATAAATCCAAAATTTTCCAGGCTTTCACTGACGTCGAACGCCAAGAAAAAATATGGCCCCCAGGGGCTCGCCGAATTTGCAAAGAGCAGCACGAAGTTGCTGGTGATCTTTACCCTGTTTGGCGCCTTCTTCATGCAACGGTTCTCAACCTTGCCGGCGGATGTATTAATGCCGGCGACGGCGCTGCCGGGGCGATTGCTGGAGGAGGTGACGCTCTTTTCCGGCATTGTCGTTATATTTTCCGTCGGCCTTGCGGCGATCGATCTTCCCTGGAGCCGGCTTCAACACGCAAAGCGTCTGCGCATGACCCATGAGGATGCAAAAAAGGAAAGCAAGGAAAACGACGGCGACCCGACCATGAAACAAAACCGCCGCGAACGCGCGCAAGCCATCAGCCAAAATAAAATGTTGCATGACGTGCCGAACGCCACTGTGGTGATCGTCAACCCGACGCATTATGCCGTGGCGCTGGCATGGGATCGAGAAGCTGGGGCGGCGCCGATTTGTATCGCCAAGGGCGCCGATGAATTGGCCGCGCGAATTCGCGAGATCGCCGCCGTCGCCGGGGTGCCGATCCAGTCCGATCCGCCTTCGGTCAGGGCGATTTTCGCAAGCGTTGATGTCGGAGAGGAAATCCAACGCGAACACTATGCCGCCGTCGCCGCGGCGATCCATTTTGCAGACAGAATTCGCGAAAAGGCGAAATTCAGGTAACGGCGTTTATAACAAAAGCTCGGCCAGCTTTTTGCGATGGTAAGCCGCATCGCCAAATTGCGAAGCGTGCCAGATCGCGCGACGACGATAGAGCTGTGCATCGCAATCATAGGTAAAGCCGAAACCGCCATGGAATTGTATTGACCGATCGGCGGCATAAGACAGCGCCTTGTCTGCTTCCGCTTTCGCCATTCGCGTTGCAACTTCGCCGGTTCCCTGCTCGTTGAAGCAGTGCGCGGCGCTATAAAGATGCGAGCGGGCTTGCTCATATCCCATAAAGGCATCGACCGTCGGATGTTTCAGCGCCTGATAGGAACCGATCAATCTGCCAAATTGCTTGCGCGTTGTGAGATAGTCGATGGTGTAATCGATCACCGCTTGCGTAGCGCCGACCATTTCTGCGGCAGCGAGAAGATTGGCGGTAAGGTGAATATGGCTGAGCGCTGATCGCACCTTATGCGGATCAAACATAGCGCTCACATTCACCCGAATGCCGTCCAAAGTCAGCGCATAAGAGCGCTTGGTTTCATCAATAATTGTCTCGCGGCGCAATGCGCCTTCCGGCAGCTGCTTGCGGTCAACCAGGACCAGTGCTGGTTTATGATCCATACTGACCGAGACAATGAACCAATGCGCCGATACAGCGTCGCAGACAAACAGCTTCTTGCCTGAAAGGACAATTTCATCGCCGTCCTTTTCCGCACGGGCGCTTATTTGTGAAAGGTCCCAATCGCCACTGTCCTCGGTGAGCGCAAGCGTTGCAATCGCGCCCTCAACAATCTTCGGCAACAGGTGCTGCTTCTGCTCTTCCGTGCCGCCAGCCAACACTGCCTGCGCAGCCAGCGTCGTTGACAAAAACGGGCTCGCCAGCATGAAACGGCCGAGTTGCTCCATCACCGGCGCCGCCTCGCCAAGGCTGAGACCAACGCCGCCATATTCCTCCGGGATGGCAATCCTCAGCCAACCCAGTCCGACAATATCCTTCCAGACCTCCGGGTTAAATCCGCTGTCGCTCTCAATCAATTTACGGACTTTATCGATCGGAGACTTGTCGCGACAAAAATTGGTCGCGACCTCTAAAAGATCTGCCTGTTCTTCGCTGAAGCCTAAGCGGCCAAGATTTTCCATGATGTCGTTCCGAACAAATGGTTACTTTTTGGGAAGCCCAAGCACATGCTGGCCAATAATATTGCGCTGAATTTCCGAAGTGCCGCCGCCGATGGTTGCCGAAAATGCATTCAAATAGCCGCGGGTCCACAATCCGTCATCGACCGCGCTTTCATCGCCAACATAATACCCGCCCTTGGCGCCCAGAAGCGTGATCGCAAATTCATTGAGCCGACGAGCAAACTCTGTCCACATCAGCTTGCCCGTAAGCGACAACGCCATCGGCCGATCGGTGTTGAGCGGCGCTATGCGGCCGCGCTCCTGGCATAGCTTTAACCCTTGTGCTTCAATCAGAAACTCGACCAGCCGATCGCGCATCACCGGATCATCCATGACCGGCGCACCATCGCGTTGGGCTTTTTTTGCAAGTTCCAAGATTGAGAACGCATCCAGCGGCGTGATCACATAACCGCCCGCCTGACCGCCTCTTGCGCCGCGCTCATATTCCAAAGTGCGCATGGCGATCAACCAACCCTGGCCCTCCTCACCCATCAAACAATCTGCCGGAATACGCGCATCTGTGAAGAAGGTTTGCGTAAACCCGAACTCGCCTGTGAGCTTGCGGATTGGCGTCGTTTCAATCCCCGCCGCATCCATTGGCGCCAGGAAGAAGCTAAGCCCGGCATATTTGTTTGGCGCGTCAAAGTTCGTGCGCGCCAGTAATATCATATGTTTTGCGTAACTGCCGTGGGTGGTCCAGATTTTCGAGCCGTTCAACACATAGTCGTCGCCATCGCGCACCGCGCGCAATTGTGCATTGCCAAGGTCGGAGCCGTTTTCAGGTTCTGAAAACCCCTGACACCAGACATCCTCCGCAGACAGAATTCGTTTAATATAATTTTGTTTCTGTTCTTCGCTACCCATATCGAGCAATAATGGCCCGGTCCAGTTAAGCCCGATGGCGTTCAACATGATCGGCGCGTTGTGGCGCCGCATCGCCTCCGTTGCCGCCTTTTGAAACGACTGATCGAGGCCGCCGCCGCCATAATCTTTTGGCCAGGCGGCGCCAAGATATCCCGCCTCCCAGACTTTGCACTGCCAGTCGCGCAGAAAATTAAACTGCTGGTCCGTGCCGACTTCCATAAAGGTAAGCGGCAACATAAAGCCGGGATCGGCGGGAACATTATCCCGGAACCAGGCGTCTGCGCCCTGGCTAAATTCGCGAAGTTCTTTTGGGTCCACAGCCGTCATATCATTCGCTCACATTTTCACCGCGGAAAGACGTTCAAGGCGTAACGCCGCGGCGTCAACCCGTTCAACTGCCTTTGTCAGGTCGCGATTTGACATTGGCTCAGTGCGCACGCCCGCGCCGCCCATCAGGAGCTTCACCAGTTCAGCAACAACAGCAGCCACGTCTTTCTTGCTGGAACGTTTTTTCATTAACAGCGTCCGCATCGAATATTCCAGGCTGCCGAAAAAAATATCGCGCTTGATCCATTGCGCGGCGCCGTCTTCAATCTCGCCCCGCCAGACGCCACCGCGCATAACATCATCAAACACTGCGACATACTCCCGGTTCATCTTGTAAACATCACTGCCCTCATAGGCGTCAGTATTTCGCACATCGCTAGCGATCAACTCAAGAAGACGGCGCTCGCCGATGATGCTTTCAAGATGATGGCGCGCCAGGAATTCAAGTTTTTCTCTGGTCGTTGCGCATTTGGCGACGCCCGTCTTCGCCGTCTGGGTCAAACGTTTATAAAACACCGCCAGAACCGCGCGCGCCAGAGCATTTTTATTGCTGAAATAAAGATAGAGCGTTCCCTCGGCGACGCCGGCTTTGCGGGCAATCTCCGACATCGTCGTTTTCGCAAACCCGCGTGTCGTCAGGCTTTTATGCGCAGCGGCGATGATCGCATCTTCCTTGGACTGAACGCGCTCACGCCGGGTCGGAGCGAGAGAAGGCTTGCGTGTCCCCGCCTTGGCGCTCCGTGCATTTTTCTCCGCCGACTTCGCACGCGGCATGGCTCGTTTCGGTTCCCGTTTCATCGTGCTCACCGGGCCTGTATGCTTGCGCGCATATTGACTTTTAATGACTGAGTGATATTCATCATATATGAGTTTTACTCTATAATGTTAAATTTTACAAGTCTGGGAATTTTCGTGAAAGACGCCTTATGACGGGTAAAAAAACCATCCGCATCGGCGGCGCCAGCGGCTATTGGGGCGAGAGCGCTATGGCTACACGGCAGCTGCTGGCGGGCGGCGGCCTTGATTATATCGTGTTCGACTATCTTGCTGAAATCACCATGTCGATCATGGCGCGGGCGCGAGACAAAGACCCGGATGCGGGATATGCGACGGATTTTGTATATTCTGTACTCAAACCAAACCTACGCGACATTGCCCGCCAGGGCGTCAAGATCATTTCCAACGCCGGCGGCGTCAACCCGACAAGCTGTGGCACGGCGGTCCGCGCCATGATTAAAGAGCAGGGTCTCGATTTGAAAGTCGCCATCATCACCGGTGACGACTTAATCGACCGCAAAGATGCAATCGCAACAACGCCCCCGCGCGAGCTCTATAGCGACAGCGAATTTCCTGACAACGAGAAAATCGTCAGCATCAATGCCTATCTTGGCGCCTTCCCGATTGCCAATGCGCTGGATCGCGGCGCCGATATTGTCATCACCGGACGCTCCGTCGATAGCGCCGTGACCCTTGGCGCCTGCATTCACGAATTTGGCTGGCGCGCGGATGATTGGGACAAGCTCGCCAGCGGTTCGCTCGCGGGACACATCCTTGAATGTGGTCCGCAAGCGACCGGGGGGAACTTCACCGACTGGGAAGCGGCGGGCGACATCGCCAATATCGGCTATCCGATTGCCGAAATCTCAAACGACGGCGCCTTCACCGTCGCCAAGCCGGAGAATACCGGCGGGATCGTCAATGTCGGCACAGTCTCAGAACAACTGGTCTACGAAATCGGCGATCCGCAGGCCTATATGCTGCCGGATGTGGTTTGCGATTTCTCAGATGTGACCATCGCACAAGATGGCGACAATCGCGTTCGCGTCTCGCCCGCGAAAGGCGCGCCGGCGCCAGATAGTTACAAAACCTCCCTCACCTATCACGACGGCTATCGCGCCGGCATGCTGCTCGGCTTTACCGGCGTCGACGCGGACCGCAAAGCGCGCGCATTCGCCGACGCCGCTTTTGAGCGCAGCCGCGACATCCTTCGCCAATTCAACGCCGCTGACTATAGTGAAACCAGCATTGAAGTTATTGGCGTAGAATCTCAGTATGGAGACTTTTCTAAAATCGCCAGCGCTCGCGAGGTTGTTTTAAAAATTGCAGCCAAACATGATGACGCCATGGGCGCCGGGTTGTTGCTGAAGGAAATTGCCGGCATGGGACTGGCGACGCCGCCAGGCTTGAGCGGGTTTTCGTTCGGGCGACCCAAACCGACGCCGGTGGTGCGATTGTTTTCTTATCTGACCGCGAAACAAGATGTGTCGATCACGGTCGAACTTGAAGCTGAGACGACAAATTTCAATGACAAACAAGGCATCGCTTTTAATTCCGACCAGATTGTCCGGCCCAAACCACCAGCGGCGCCAAGCCAGGACGATCTCATCGATACCGCGCTTATCAATCTTGCTTGGGGCCGCTCCGGCGACAAAGGCGACAAGGCCAATATCGGCGTTATTGCGCGTGACGCCGCTTATCTGCCGTTTATCTGGGCGGCGCTGAGCGAGGAGGCAGTCGCTAAACGCTTTGCGCATTTCATCAAAGGCGGCGCCGACACATCAAAAGTGCAGCGCTTTTTTCTGCCCGGCTCAAACGCGATAAACTTCCTCATCGACACTGTGCTTGGCGGCGGCGGTGTGGCGTCGCTTCGCAGTGATCCACAAGGCAAAGCCTATGCGCAAATCCTGCTTGACCATCCGATCCCGATACCGCGATCCATGACCCAAAAACCATGACCAAGGCATTCCCATGACGGTCTTTCGTTCGAATATAAATACTCAGTCTGATGGGTTCAGGCAAAACCACGCCGACATGACAGCGCTGGTCGACAAATTGTGCGAGCTGAACGCGCGCGCGCCGGCGCGCTCCGCCACCCGCAAGGAGCGGTTTGAAAAGCGTGGCCAATTGCTGCCGCGCGAGCGCCTCGCCCGCCTCCTCGATCCCGGCATGCCGTATTTCGAGATCGGCAACATCGCTGGCTATCTGCTTGATACGGATAATGAGGAAAAATCTATTCCCGGCTCGACCATCATGTCCGGGGTCGGTTTTATCAATGGCGTACGCTGCGCCATCGTCAATGACGACAGCGCCATCAAGGCTGGGGCGATGACCGTCGCTGGCGGCTATCGGCTAAAACGCGCACAAGAAATCGCGCTGGCGCAGAACCTACCATTCATTCATCTCGTTGAAAGCGCTGGTGGTGATTTGATGAATTACACCGTAGGCGGATTTTTAGAAGGCGGCACGCTGTTCGCCAATCTTGCCCGCCTCTCCAAGCAAGGCCTGCCGGTGATTTCGATCCTGCACGGGTCATCAACCGCCGGCGGCGCTTATATGCCGGGCCTGTCGGATTATGTGATCGCCGTAAAAGGCGGGGGCAAAGCTTTTCTCGCGGGCCCGCCACTCTTAAAGGCTGCGACCGGAGAAATTGCTTCCGAAGATGAGCTTGGCGGCGCGCAGATGCATGCGTCGGTCACCGGGCTGGTCGAATATCTCGCGGAAAATGACAGCGAGGCGGCGCTGATGGCGCGCGAGGTCGTCGCGCGGTTGCAGTGGAACACACGCTGCCCAACACGGCCGCAAAATTCCTTCCGCGAGCCGGAATATGACCCGGACGAAATCCTCGGCATCGTTCCGGTCGACTATAAAAGACCCTATGATATGCGCGATGTCGCCGCACGCATTGTCGACGGCTCGGACTTTAGTGATTTCAAGCCGGGCTACGGCGTATCAACGGTGTGCTTACAGGCAGAAGTCCATGGGCATGCCTGCGGGCTGATCGGCAATAACTGCCCGATTGATCCCGATGGCGCGACGAAAGCTGCGCAATTTATGCAGCTATGCGATCAGGCAGACATCCCGCTGGTCTTTCTTCAGAACACAACCGGCTATCTCGTTGGCAAGGAATATGAACAAGGCGGCATGATCAAGCATGGATCAAAAATGATCCAGGCCGTCACCAATGTCAGTGTGCCGCGTATTACATTTATGATTGGCGCCAGCTTCGGCGCTGGCAATTATGGCATGTGCGGGCGCGGCTACGATCCCGATTTTTGCGTCACCTGGCCCAATGCCGCAACCGGCGTTATGGGTGGCGCGCAGGCCGCGCAAGTGATGAGCATTGTCGCCAAAGGCGCGGCCGCGAAATCCGGTGCGGAGGTCAACCGCGAGCAGCTGGCGATGCAGGAAAAAATGCTGGCGCATATGTTCGATCGGCAATCGAGTGCGTTCTACACTTCCGGCCATTGCCTCGACGACGGTATGATCGACCCGCGCGAGACCCGTCAGACGCTTGGCTTTTTGCTGGCAACCGTATGGGAAGCGCGTCGTCGTGAGGTCAAACCAAACAGCTTCGGCATCGCGCGGATGTAAGGATTACAACATGACGGCGACGCCGACCCCTTTTTCAAACATCCTGATCGCCAATCGCGGTGAGATCGCCTGTCGCATCATGCGCAGTGCATGCGCCATAGGACTGCACACAATCGCGGTCTATTCCGATGCCGACGCCGATGCGCCGCATGTGAAAATGGCCGACGCCGCCTGCCGGCTTGGCCCGGCGCCGGCGGCCCAGTCCTATCTCGACGCGACACGAATTATCGACGCCGCCCGCAACACCGGCGCAGAGGCCATTCACCCCGGCTACGGATTTCTGTCGGAGAATGCCGCCTTCGCCGTGGCTTGCGTGGAGGCCGGGATTGTTTTTATTGGCCCCGCACCTGACGCCATCGAACTGATGGGCGACAAGGCCAAAGCCAAACGCCGGATGATCGACGCCGGGGTCGCTTGCGTGCCAGGTTATCATGGTGCGGACCAGTCAGACGACGCGCTGATAAGTGCGGCGGGCGAAGTTGGGTTTCCGCTGATGGTCAAGGCCGCAAGCGGCGGCGGTGGGCGCGGCATGCGACTGGTTGAGTGCGAGAGCGATCTGGCGAGCGCCCTTAAAACCGCCCGCAGTGAGGCGGAGAATGCCTTTGGGTCCGGTGATTTAATGCTTGAGCGGGCAATCATAACGCCGCGCCATGTTGAAATCCAGATTTTCGCCGACCGGCATGGCAATGTAGTCCATCTCGGCGAACGCGACTGCTCGGTTCAGCGCCGGCATCAAAAAGTCTTGGAAGAAGCGCCCTGTCCGGTGATGACGCCGGCGCTGCGTGAGAAAATGGGCGCCGCCGCCGTGAAAGCTGCGCGCGATATCAACTATCATGGCGCCGGCACGGTTGAGTTTCTTCTGGACCCGGACGGCGCATTTTATTTTCTGGAAATGAACACACGCCTGCAGGTGGAGCACCCGGTAACGGAGATGGTGACGGGCCGCGATCTGGTCGCGCTGCAAATCCGCGTCGCGCAAGGCGAGACGCTGGGCTTTTTGCAAGACGATGTCGTCATGAGCGGGCATGCAATCGAGGCCCGTCTTTATGCAGAAGATGTTGGTCATGGGTTTCTACCCACCGCCGGGCCGGTTGACCTGTGGCGCCCGGCAAAGGCGGCTGTTGTTCGCGTTGACGCCGGCATTGCAACCGGCGGCGAAGTCTCGCCTCATTATGATCCGATGGTCGCCAAGGTCATCGCCCACGGGCACACCCGCGACGAAGCGCGGCGCAAGCTGATTGAGGCGTTGAAACGCACAACCCTGTTCGGCGTCGCTACCAACAAAAATTTTCTGATCAACGCGCTTGCGCGCCCTGCCTTCGTTAACGGCGAAGCGACAACCGCCTTCATATCGGAGGCCTTTTCGAGCGAAGACCTCGCCGCCCCGAAGCTTGAGCCCGAGGACGCCGCTTGCGCCGCTGTGTTGCTCTATAAAGCCGCACGCACGCGTGCATTATCGCAAGCGGTTAGCGTATCACCGGCGCTCGCGAACTGGTCAAGCGCAACGAAAATCATAGCGGCGTATCGCTTTATCGACAATGACGAGACGCTAAATCTCACCGTCACACCTGTTGGCCCGAAGCAATATCATGTGGAACATGAAGGCCGGGCGATAGCCCTGGAGACCGTCAAGATTGACCGTTACGAAGCAATGCTGTCGGTCGACGGCGCCCGGCGAGTGGTCGCGTTTAATCTCCCCGACGGCGAGGTCCATGCCAGAATACAAATCTTGATTAATGGCCGCGACTTTGACCTGCAAAACCTGAATGCAATCATCGCATCAACGACCGATAACGCCGGCGCCGGCTCTGTTGTCGCACCGATGCATGGCATGCTGGTCGAGATTTGCGTAGAGCCCGGCCAGAAAGTCGCGCGCGGAACGCGTCTGGCTGTTCTCGAAGCGATGAAAATGCAACATGAGTTACACGCCGAGATTGACGGCGTCATTGCCGATATTCACTTTGATGCTGGTGTACAGATCACCGCCAATGCGTTGATTATGGAAATCACCGCCGCAAAACAGGAGCCTGCCCACGCATGATGAAAGAAGCGCAAGACTTCGCCGATGAAAGCTGCGCGCTGGCGGATATTCTTGAAGGCGCCGATGACGATGTGCTTGGCAAGGTCACGCTTTTCAAAAGCTGGACCATCGAGGACGTTATTGCCCATCTTCATATGTGGAATATAGGCGCCGGTCTGACGCTTGCGGGGCGCGATCAGTTTCAGGCCTTTTTTGCCGGCATCGCAGAGCACATGATGGCCGGGAAAACCCATCGCCAAGTGCAACGAATATGGCTTGATGAGACGCAAGACGGATTGCATGGGCAGGCGCTTTTCGAGGCCTGGCGCAGCTATTGTCCAAATCTGGCCCGAGCCTATGGCGAAGCCGATCCGAACACACGGGTGGCCTGGGCGGGGCCGGATATGACGACGCGCTCAAAAATGATCGCCCGGCAGATGGAGACCTGGGCGCATGGACAGGGGGTCTTTGACGCACTCGGTCTCGCGCGCGAGGAGAAAGACCGTATCCGGAATATCTGTCACCTCGGCGTTACCACCTATAGCTGGACATTTAAAAATCGCCAGCAAGAAGTTCCCCTGCCCAAGCCCTATGTGCGGCTGACAGCGCTGTCGGGCGCGATTTGGGAATGGAACGAAGCGCAAGAGAACAATGCGGTGATCGGCGAGGCGGTTCACTTTGCACAAATCGTCACGCAGACGCGAAATGTTGCAGACACGTCTCTTGAGACCATTGGAGACAACGCTTCACGCTGGATGGAGATCGCCCAGTGTTTCGCCGGCGCGCCGGAGGCCCCGCCCGTCAAGGGTGCGCGACACAAAGCCTAGTTTCAGGCCAATCAAATTCACATCCACCTAAAACTGGCGCCAAATTTATCCTCGATTGACAAACACAGGCCTTGTCCAACTTACCTCTGATAACTGGTTAGCGGCCTGCAATGAACTCTCCCGAAGATTCAGCAAAACCTTCATGTCGCTACATTGCGCTAGTTCTATCGTTTCTTCAGCCGTGACCTCATACATTCTGCGACCGGGAGGAACGGGGCCATGCCGCAGCAACATAATCATCTTTCCATTCAGTTTCAGAAATTTTGATACTTCCTTCATTGCAACGCTGCGTTGGCCTTCATCAAGATGCATCCAAACGGCAGATAGCATGACCAAATCAAAGACGCCGTGATAACGCTGTATCGTCGCCAATGTTGGCAAGCTATCCGCAATCCACTCAATCAAAGGTGATGGATGAAGCGAGGCCGCCGGTATTCGCAGTTCATCTGTCGGCTCTACAGCGACAACAAAGTGGCCCATTTCTGCAAATGCTGCAGCATCGCGACCCGTGCCGGAACCTATGTCGAGAATTCTACCCGGTGTTGCAGGAAATAGATGAAGGACTGATTTATGCACATCTTCAAAACGCATGGCTTCATAGCGGCATAAAAGATCTTTAGCTTCTGCGGCATATCCTTCTGTCCCGCTGACACGCTCACCAGACACAATATTCTCCTACCTGTGATCCTGCTAATACCCTGGCGGGCGCTCACCAGCAACGCCAAGCGCTTTTTCCATTGCAGCGCCGAGCGCAATGATTTTGCCTTCCTGAAACAGATCGCCCCACAGG
Source organism: Hyphococcus sp. (assembly GCA_021776415.1). Taxonomy (GTDB): domain Bacteria; phylum Pseudomonadota; class Alphaproteobacteria; order Caulobacterales; family Parvularculaceae; genus Hyphococcus. Next base: position 94,151 of record JAJFFY010000046.1, on the reverse strand, counting down.
CTGATGCCGCGCGGCACGCGAAAAGTCTCCGCGCCTTCGGGCGTTTCACTCGTCACCAGTGTTCGGTTTGGTTTTTGCGCAAAGCCGGCGCGTAACGCCAGTTGCGGATGCCCGGTCATGTTGGTCGCTAGCAAGGCCCCGCCAGCATAATGCGGGCCGACCAGCGCATCGAACCCTTCAAACGCCGCGCGCATATCCTGCATCAGCTTGCGCCGCAGCCGGTCCATCTGCACATAGTCCACCGCGGAGATAAACCGCGCCGCACGCCAGGTATTTGGCCAGGCTTGCGGCGCCTGCCAGACAAGCTCGTCATCAAGATCGGAAAGGGTAAGCTCGGCAAAGGCGGCGGCAGATTCCACCAGCACAATCTCTATCAGCGCATCGAAACTAAGCTCGGGCCAGGTAAATTCCTTCAGCTCAACGCCGAGCGAACGCAACGCCTCCAGCCCGGCGCGGTCGGCGGCGTCGCCCTCTTTAAACCACGCCGGCACATAGCCGACCGTCATCCCTGCGACATCGACTGCACTGTCATATGTAAAACCAATCCGCGCGGTTGAGGGATCGTCCGCATCGTAACCATTCATGGCCGCCAACACAGCGGCGGTATCTTCAACGCTGCGGCAGATAGCGCCGACCTTGTCGAGCGACCAGCACAGCGCCATCAACCCATCACGCGAGACACGGCCGAAGGTTGGCCGCAGGCCCGCAGCGCCACAGCGCTCCGACGGTGAGATGATAGAGCCAAGCGTTTCCGTGCCGATGCCAAAGCTGCACAGCCCCGCCGCCGTCGCCGAGGCTGATCCGGCGGATGAGCCTGATGAGCCTTCTTTCGGGTTCCATGGGTTTTTAGTGCGCGCATTGAACCACTGATCGCCATAAGCTAGCGCGCCGCATGAGGTCTTGCCGAGCATCACCGCTCCAGCGCGTCGCAACTTGCGGACGATCTGTGCGTCACGGTCCGGCATGCGTGTTTTGTATGGCGTCGCGCCCCATGTGGTTTTTACATCCTTGGTGTCAACCAAATCTTTCAACCCATAAGGAATGCCCTGCAACGCGCTGCGCACGCGCCCGGCGGCAAAATCCTTATCAGCCTTGGCCGCCTGCAGGCGAGCGATCCCCGGCGTCACGGTGATAAAGGCGTGCAATTTCACGTCATGTTGCTCGATACGCTTGAGGTAAATTTCCGTCAGTCTTGAGGATGTGATCGCACCGGCGCGCAGCCATTCGCCCTGTTCCACTACGTTCGCAAAAGCGATATCCGCGTCATTGTCCGGCAGCGGATTTTCAACATTAGACAGAACCAGGACATTCTTCTGTGAACCAACTGATTTTCCGGGAAGCTTGGGATCAAACAATAATGCCGGCACATGGGTATTGGGCATATCCACCGCGCGCAACCGCGCCAGCGCTTCGAGCTTGCTCTCAAGATCGCCAAGCATCTGCTCACGCTCAGCCGGCGTGAAAGAAATTCCCTGAAGCTTTTCAGCCTCGGCAATGGTGCGGGCTGTAATCTTGTCGCCAACCGCATCGGCGCCGGCTGGCGATGGTTCCTTGGCGCTCTCGCCACACGCGACAAGCGCCCCTGCTCCCGCAACAACCCCCGTCAGCGCCGCGCCGCGCAAAATATCGCGCCGATTGGTTTTCATGAGTGCTCGCCTTTTGTTTGCCCGGAACAATGACTTGTACAATATTCACTGTGAACAGTGCCGGGCGGCCCTAAACAAGGCAAGCTTGACGCTGCATCTATTTGAAATTCCTGCCGCCGGATGCAATTGACCTTAGCCCCCCGCGCTGTCAAACCGTTCTGGCAATCGACTACAACTGGCCTACCAACGGAGACGCTCATGCGCGACGCATTCTATGCCCGGATAGACGCAACACTGGCCGATATTCGCGAGCAGGGCCTTGAGAAAAATGAACGGCAGATCACCTCGCCCCAGGGCCCGGAGATTGACGTTCTGCATCAAGGCAAGACCGTCCGGGTGTTAAATTTTTGCGCCAACAACTATCTCGGCCTCGCCGACAATCCGGCGCTGGTCGAGGCGGCGAAGACGACCATGGACGCCTATGGCTTCGGCATGGCGTCAGTGCGGTTTATCTGCGGCACCAGCGATCTCCACCGCCGGGTCGAAAAGGAGATTGCCGATTTTCTCGGCTATGAGGATTCAATTCTATTCGCCGCCTGTTTTGACGCCAATGGCGGCGTCTTTGAGCCGCTGCTTGGGGTGGAGGACGCGATCATCTCCGATGCGCTGAACCACGCCTCGATCATTGACGGGGTGCGCCTGTGCAAGGCCAAGCGCTATCGCTTCGCCAATTCGGATATGAGCGCGCTCGATGACCAGTTGAAACAAGCGGATGCTGATGGCGCCCGCACCAAGCTGATCGTCACCGACGGCGTCTTCTCCATGGACGGCTATATCGCCAAGCTCGACGATATTTGTCAGCTTGCGGACAAGTATGACGCACTGGTGATGGTCGATGATTGTCATGCGACCGGATTTATGGGCCCCAACGGCAAGGGCGCGCCCGAGCATTGCGGCGTCGCCGACCGGATTGATATTCTCACCGGCACACTCGGCAAGGCGCTGGGCGGCGGCATGGGCGGTTATATCTGCGCGTCTGAAAAGGTCGTGCATTTGCTACGCAATCGCGCGCGGCCTTATCTTTTCTCAAACGCGCTGACGCCCGCGCTGCTCGGCGCGACGATGAAGACGTTTGAGCTAATCCGCAACGGCGGCGATTTGCGCAAGCAGCTGTTTCGTAATGCGCAGCGCTTTCGCGCGCAAATGACCGAGGTCGGGTTTGACCTCCTGCCCGGCGAGCACCCGATCATCCCAGTGATGCTTGGTGATGCGAAGCTGGCCGGCGAGATGGCCGCAGCGCTGATGGATGAAGGCGTTTACGTCACCGCGTTCTCGTTCCCGGTTGTGCCGAAAGGCCTTGCGCGTATCCGCACACAAATGTGCGCCGCCCATACTGACGAGCAGGTCGATCGTGCGGTCGAGGCTTTCGTCAAGGTTGGGCGACAACTTGCGATCATCTGAATCTTACTAGTGAGGCTTTATCATCCCGACGCGGCTTCATCGCTGACGAAGCCGCGCCCGGAAAGTCGCTATCGTTCAGCTCGTCGCCTCTGCATGAACTGTGCTTAGCTGCGGATGGTTCACTTCGCTCACAAGCTCATCAACCACTTCGACGATGCAGCGCTCGCGTTCGGCGCGGTATTTCACAAGGCGATGACCGCCATATTCTTCGCCGCAGACTTCAATCGCCGTTGCATGAATTTCGCTATAGACGTGTTCAGCGCCGCTGATCGTTAACAGTTCGTTTGCATCATATCGAACTTCATGATTTTCCGCATTGGCGGGCTCTATCGACATAGAGTTCAGGGTTGCCGCGCCTGCGAGCATCATGATTAATTTTATTGTTGTCGTCATGGGTCCGTTCTCCTTTTCCGGAGCACATCCTTTTTCCGATGCGCAAGAAGAAGATGGCGCGCTAGGCTCTTTTGTGGAATCGAGAAATTGGCGACGGCCTCATGAGAAAAATTCGCGGCCTCATCACCCAGTGACTATTCGTTCTTTCTGGCGCTTGCTGAAACTTCTTTGCGAAGCCAGGCGAGAACATCGCGAACAACCGGCCGTCGTTCAGCGCCTGGAACATGCGCGGAATAATAAGTCTGGTTCCACTCGATCTGCGTCGGGCAAAACAGCTTCATGTCGCCATTGGCGAGGTGCTTTCGCACCAGGATTTCCGGCATCAGCGCAACCCCCTGACCGGCAAGCACCGCAGCAATGGCGACAACGAAATCTTCAATGATAAACGGGCGCCGCGCTTTGGAGAGATCAACGCCTGTCACTTCCATCCACTTGCGCCATTCATTATTTGAAAAAACCTGAATGCGCCGGACAGAAGACAGGAATGCCGCCAGATCAGTTGCGTCGGTACCGCGCTCCAAAAGTTGAGGCGACGAGACTGGCGCCAACATGCCTTTTACCAGCGGAGTCTCGACCAGATCTCCCTTGCCGCCGGGCCCGTAACGCACGCTTAAGTCAATTTCTTCGCGGGCCAGATCCACAAGGCGATCAGAGGTCAATATCTCCAGTTTAATATCCGGGTGTTGTTCCTCAAATGAGCTCAAGCGTGGAACGAGAAATTGCGATGCAAATGACGCCAGCGTCGAGATACGGCAAACATTTGACCGCGGCGGCCGGCGATGAAAGCGGTCGAACGCCTCACCCAGAAGTTCAAACGCCGGCGCGATTGAGTTGCGCAGCGCTACTCCCTCTGCCGTCAGCGCCAGCCCGCCGGGCAAGCGTTCAAACAGCTTCGCCCCGATATAATCCTCAAGCAAAATGACCTGTTTGCTGATCGCGCCCTGCGTGACGCCCAGCTCCTCGGCGGCGCGGGAAAAATTGAGGCGGCGGGCGGCGACCTCATAGGCGCGCACAGCGTTCAGTGGTGGCAGGGACAGCGGCATATGCGCCCTATACCATAGTTAGCGCACTCATTATCCTGAGAATTTCTATAGACCATGCATCGCTCAGCTAATAAGTCTAACTGATCTCAACCGTCGGAGAGGAGCCCATGAAAGCTCTGATGAAAGCAAAGCGCGAGGAAGGCATCTGGCTCGCCGAGACTGCGCGTCCGGAGATCGGGCTCAATGATGTTTTGATCAAGGTCAAACGCTCGGCGATCTGCGGCACTGATATCCATATTTATAATTGGGACGACTGGGCGCAGGCGACCATTCCCGTGCCGATGACCGTTGGCCATGAGTTCTCCGGCGAGGTCGTCGAGATCGGCTCGGAAGTGCATCCAGAACACGCGACTTTCAAGATCGGCGACCGGGTTTCGGCCGAGGGCCATGTCACTTGCGGTTATTGCCGCAATTGCCGCGCCGGCAAACGCCATCTGTGCCGCAACACCGTTGGCGTCGGTGTTAACCGGTCTGGCTCGTTTGCGGAATATGTCGCGGTTCCGGCTTTCAATGTTTACAAACTCCCCGACGATGTCTCCGACGACATGGGTGCGATCTTCGACCCTTATGGCAACGCCACTCATACCGCCCTCGCCTTTGACCTGGTCGGCGAGGATGTCCTGATTACCGGCGCCGGCCCGATCGGCATCATGGCCTGCGCCATCGCGCAATTTGCCGGCGCGCGCCATGTGGTGGTGACCGACGTTAACGAATATCGCCTCGATCTGGCTGCAAAAATGGGTGCCACCCGCACCGTCAATGTGCAAAGCCAATCGCTCAAGGACACGATGAGCGAATTGAAAATGACCGAAGGCTTTGACGTCGGCCTTGAAATGTCCGGCGTGCCGTCAGCGTTTCAGTCGATGCTGGAGACCATGAACCATGGCGGCAAAATCGCCATGCTCGGCATTATGCCAAATGGCGCTGGAATCGACTGGGACAAGGTCATTTTTAAGGGTCTTGAAATTAAAGGCGTCTATGGTCGTCGTATGTTTGAGACCTGGTACAAGATGGGGGCGATGCTGCAAGCCGGGCTCGATTTGTCGCCAATCCTGACCCACCATTTCAACATCGATGATTATCAAAAGGGGTTCGATGTCATGCGCTCCGGTCAATCGGGAAAAGTCATTCTCGAATGGTAGAACGCATCACTTTTGAAATATGAAAGCGTTGATAAAATTTCTTGCCGGCTGCGTTGTCATTGGAGTGATTGGCATACTCAGCATACATATGGATAGGCTGCCCGGCTCGGCGCAGTCGGCTGAACAGCATTTGCTCGCCAAGGCGCTCGGCGCAATCGATATGGCGGACGCCGATTGGGCCGGTGTGGAGGTTGACGGGCAAAAGGCGATTTTGTTCGGCGAGGCGCCATCGCGCGACGGGTTGGACAAACTTAAAACCGCTGTCGGCAACGCACAATGGCCGGGCGGGTTTGCGCTTGGCGGCATTACCATCGTTGACGGCTCAAATATGACGGTGTTCTCCGGCCCGCCGCTGGCCGATCCGTTTATCTGGATTGCCGAACTACAGGCCGGCCAGCTTGTCCTTTCCGGCTATGCGCCAAGTCAAAGCGCGCGCGACGCGATCATTCACCTCGCGGCGATGCGTTTTCCTGGCGCCGATATTTCCGGCGAGCTCGAGATCGCTAGCGGATCGCCGCCGGAGGAGAGCTGGTTGTCGGCGGCGTCGATCAGCCTGCAGGCGCTGGCGCGGCTCAACAGCGGCGCGGTCGAAGCAAACGGTCCGGTGTTTGAAGTCAGCGGTGTTGTCTCCGATAGCGCCGGCGCGGCGGCGATTGACCGGCTGATGGCGCTGATCGACAGCGGCCTTTCCGGCGCCGCCAAGCTGACCCTTGCGTCACCAGAAATCACGGCTGAAGAAGCCGCCGAAACATTGAGCGACAGCCCGATTATCGACAACACCAACGCCGAGCCGGCCGCAATCGCCACGCCCGACCGCGCCACTGGCTGCGCCGCACAGTCGCGATCTATCCTCGACGCTTCACAGATATCCTTCGCCAGAGACCGCGCCAGCCTCAATGGCCTCAGCCGGCAGACACTGGACGCGCTGGCGGCGGCGCTTGGCTCATGCCCGGACCTTATGATCGCCATCACCGGCCACACAGACGCCGCCGGCAGCGTGGCGGCAAACCGCCGGCTCAGCCTTGCCAGAGCTGGTGCGGTTGGCGACTATCTCCGCGACGCGGGCGTTGACGCCGCGCGCATCACCACAAGCGGCGCCGGCGAAAGCGAGCCGCTGGTCAGCAACACAACGGCTGAGGGCCGGGCGAGGAATCGCCGTATAGAATTTGGGTTCACACCCGGCAATCAGGATTAGCGCGGTTACACCAATGCTCTGGCTCGCCCTTCATATGTGGTTTCTTCTGGTCCTGGCTTTCGCGACCGGCCTTGGCGTCGGCTGGTGGATATGGGGCGCACGCAGCGCACCGGTCGCCTCTCGCAACGATGAAACCACCATGGGTACGCTCGCAAGCGACGACGCCCCACCCGATCCGCCTCAGAAAAATGAATGACGTCCTTTGACATTTTTCTGCCTGAACCTTACGCCCTGCACAGCAGGAGTAAGACATGATCCCACGCTATGCGCGCCCGGAGATGACCGACATCTGGTCGGCGCAAACCAAATATCGAATCTGGTTTGAAATTGAGGCCCATGCCGCCACACGCATGGCCGAGCTTGGGGTCATTCCCGATCAAGCCGCCAAAACCGTTTGGGACAAAGGCCGTAACGCCGCCTTCGACAGCGACCGGATTGATGAGATCGAGCGCGAGGTCAAACATGATGTCATCGCTTTTTTGACCCACCTGTCGGAAATTGTCGGCCCCGAGGCGCGGTACGTCCATCAGGGCATGACCTCGTCCGATATCCTCGACACTTGCCTGTCAGTACAACTGGCGCGCGCGAGCGACCTTTTGCTGGCTGGCATGGACCGGGTTCTCGCCAGTTTGAAGGCCCGCGCCATGGAGCATAAAAACACCATCTGCGTCGGCCGCAGCCACGCTATCCACGCCGAGCCGACGACCTTCGGTCTGAAGTTGGCGACATTCTACGCCGAATTTGAACGCGGCAAACGGCGCCTCAAAGCTGCGCGTGCAGAAATCGCAGTTTGCGCCATCTCCGGCGCGGTCGGCACCTTCGCCAATGTCGATCCTTCGGTTGAGGCTTTTGTCGCGGAAAAAATGGGGCTGGAAGTTGAGCCGGTTTCCACCCAAATCATCCCGCGCGACCGCCATGCCGCATTCTTTGCCGCGCTCGGCATTATCGCCTCATCGATTGAACGCCTCGCCGTTGAGATCCGGCATCTCCAGCGCAGCGAAGTTCTGGAGGCCGAAGAATATTTCTCCAAGGGTCAAAAAGGCTCATCGGCAATGCCGCATAAGCGCAACCCGATCCTCACTGAAAACCTCACCGGCCTCGCCCGTCTGGTGCGTATGTGTGTCATCCCGGCAATGGAAAATGTCGCCCTTTGGCATGAGCGCGATATTTCGCACTCCTCGGTCGAGCGCGGGATTGCGCCCGACGCAACCATACATCTCGACTTCGCCCTGCACCGGCTGGCCGGTGTTATTGAAAACCTGATCGTTTATCCGGAGCGTATGAAAGAAAATCTCGACAAGCTCGGTGGTCTGATTTTCTCGCAGCGCGTCCTTCTGGCGCTGACGCAAGCAGGCGTTTCGCGCGAGGATTCCTATTCCTGGGTGCAACGAGCCGCGATGCCGGCCTGGCGCGGCGAAGGACGCTTTATCGATAATCTGAAAGCCGACGATGCTGTGACGGCCCATATTGAACCATCACAGCTCGATAAGCTTTTCGACCTTGGTCATCACACCCGGCATGTGGATGTGATTTTCAGTCGTGTATTCGGTTAGTGCAGGATCACAATTAGGCAAATCAGATCCTGCTCTAGATTCTTAGTGGTCGCGTGATCGAACCGGAAAACCGGTATCCACTTTTCCTGATCACGCTCCAGCCCGGCTTTTAAGATTTGCGCTGAACGATCAAATTGATGATTGCCAGCAACAGCCCGCCCGCCGCCATCATGAACAGCATATTGGTCTCGCCGGTGAAGTCCGCGGCGCTGAAAGGCCCGCCAGCCGCCAGCGCTTCAACCGGTTTCGGGTCGGCGTAGCCTTCCGCGGTAACGATACCGAGCGCCGGCGACAAGTGAAAAATCACCGCGCCAAGCACCGGGAGCACCGCCAGGAGCGAGCCCAGACGCCGGGTCATCGGCAAGATCACCGTGACGCCAGCGACAAGCTCCAAGGCGCCCGTCAGATAATTGCCGAGCGGGTAGGCCAGGCTCGCCAATGGCAGCCCCGCCGCCGCGGCTTTATATTCAATAAAGGGAAAAATATGCGCATCGCCGGTGAACTTCATGACCCCCATCATGATCAAAAACCCACCTATCGCTAAAGCCAAAATCCATTTTAAGATCGTCATTGTTCCGCCTCTTCTTTTCCAGCGCCGCGCAACGCAGCCCTCAGCGTCCGCAAGTTTGCCGCAGCATCTGTGCCAACCAATACTCCCAACAGCCCGCGCGCCACTCACATCAGCGTGATGAGCCCGATTTCTGGCCGAATCAGCGCTTTTGCCAAGGTTTTATGGCGCGATTGCTCCATGCCTCCCAGCTCGGATTAAATATCGGCGAATCAGCAGCGGGACCGTTGTCTAAAACCCGCCCGCAAACGCCAGCGGCGGCTTTTTCACGGGGCCAATGAAAATCACCGCATACGCCTTGACATAGCGGGCTTGATTAGTAGTTTCCCGGCTCGCCGCATGAGGTTGCGGCTTTATGGAGATACCAATGGCCAAGCCGACAACTGTCAAAATCCGGCTCAATTCCACTGCGGGAACGGGATTTTTCTACGTCACTAAGAAAAACACCCGGACCATGACAGACAAGCTTGTCTTGCGGAAATATGACCCGGTTGCACGTAAACATGTGGAATTCAAAGAAGGCAAAATCAAATAACGGACATTTTGCCGTTTGTCTGAAATGACGAAGCCGCCCCATGGGGCGGCTTTTTTGTTGTCCGGCCTTGCGCAAGGCCATCTTTATGCCGCGCTTTGTATCACCCGGTTGCGTCCGCATGTCTTGGCCTCATAAAGCGCTTCGTCGGCGCGTTTAATCAGCTTTTGCGCGTTGTCCTCTTCCGGCCCGCCTTCGGTCGAACCGATGCCGATGCTCACCGTCGCTTTAATTTCTTTATCGCCATCGCCAACAAGAAATTTTGCTGTCGCAATTTCCTGACGCAGGCGTTCGGCGACAACAGATGCAAAAGCGATGTCGGTATCGGGCATCGCGATCAAAAATTCCTCGCCGCCATAGCGGCAGGCCAGATCGATCCCGCGCACAGACCGCGAGATGCGTTCAGCAAACTCCTGAATAACCTTGTCGCCGACATCATGGCCGTGAGTGTCGTTAATGTCTTTAAAGTGATCAATGTCGAGAATCATCACCGCAAGCGGCCGGCCGGTCCATTGCGCGCGATCAAACATTGCAGACAGATGGCTGGCCAGATATCGGCGATTGTAAAGCCCGGTCAATTGATCGGTTACCGCCATCTCCAGGCTTGCCTGGAACGAAGAGCGCAGCTGATCGACATAGCGCATACGGCGCAATTGCGTGGCGACGCGTGCGCCCAACTCGCCCTTATCGATTGGCTTGGTAAGATAGTCGTTGACGCCGATATCCAGCGCCCGCACCAGTTTGCGCGTGTCGCCCTTGCGCACAACCGCCAGGATCGGCGTCAGTCTGGTCTCTTCAAAAGACCGGATCGATGAGCACAATCGCAGCGGGTCCATCTCTTCGAGCGACATATTGACGATGATCAAATCGAAGTCGCCGGAACGCACCTGAACCAACGCCGCTTCAGGATCAGCTTCACTCGAAATAACATAGCCATCGCCGAGCGTGCTTTTTAAACGCTCTGTTTGTTCCTCATTGTCGTCAATAATGAAGATACAGCTTTCGCCGTCATCAACCTCAACATCAATACTATCAACAACGCCGAGGCCCTTGCCGGTCGTATAGCGCGCGCGCAGCTCGTCGGTCATCATTTTCAGGCGCGTCAGGCTACGCACGCGGGCAAAAAGCGCGACGTCTTCAACGGGTTTGGTGAGGAAATCATCAGCGCCGGCTTCCAGCCCGGCGACACGGTCCGCCTGCTGATCAAGTGCGGTGACCATTACAACAGGAATGTGCATTGTCTCCGGATCGGCTTTCAGCCGGCGGCAGGTCTCAAAGCCATCAAGCCCCGGCATCATAACATCGAGCAAAATAATGTCGGGTTGCTCGGCCTTAGCGATCGTGATCGCCTCCTCGCCAGAGTAAGCGCCCAATACGTCAAAATACTCTGCGCGAAGCTTGGCTTCGAGCAGTTTCACGTTTGGTTCTAAATCGTCGACGACTAATACGCGCGCCGTCATACGGAGCCCCCGTCAAAAACAATCAACTAAGTTGGATTAATTCTAATCCAAATACCTTTTCACTTTCTCAAGAAATGAGACCACTGAAATAGGTTTTGCGATGTAATCTTCGCATCCGCCCTGGCGAATGCGTTCTTCATCGCCTCTCATGGCGAAGGCGGTCACGGCGATGATCGGAATGTCCGCCAATTCCGCATTATCCTTAATTTTTCTTGTCACTTCCAGGCCGGAAACCTCCGGAAGCTGAATGTCCATCAAAATAAGGTCAGGCCGGTGTTCGTTGGCGAGTTTGAGCGCCTCGGGGCCAGTGCGGGCCTCAAGCGTCTGATAGCCATGGGCTTCAAGCAGATCATGAAACAATTTCATGTTCAGCTCATTGTCCTCAACGATAAGCACCGTCTTTGGAAGCGCCGACATATCAAGCTTTTCCATTGCAGACATCATACGCATATACGCCTCTGGTCGCGCCGAATCAGCGCTCCGGTGTTAAGTATTGCGACAAAGGTCTTAATCGATTGTTTATCCTGAGCCCTGCCGGGGCATATTTTTCCGCCCTTTTCTGGTAACCATTTGTTAAATGGTTGCTAACGCTGATCACGCATTTTGCCGGGCTTGCTATGCCCGCATGTCCGCCCGGGCCCGCTGCTGTACCGCCTGCGGCGACCAACGCATTGTGTCGCACCCAGAGCTTTTCGCTCTGACGATTGCTCATCTCGACTGTGACGCGTTCTATGCAGCGATTGAAAAACGCGATGATCCGGGGCTTGAGGATAAGCCTGTGATTGTCGGCGGCGGGGTCCGGGGGGTGGTCGCGACCTGCTGTTATGTCGCGCGCACCTATGGCGTAAAATCGGCCATGCCGATGTTCAGGGCGCTCAAAGCCTGTCCCGACGCCATTGTCATCAAGCCGAATATGGCGAAATACGTCGCCGTCGGGCGGGCCTTACGCGAGATGATGCGCGATTTGACACCGATGGTCGAACCCTTGTCGATTGACGAAGCCTTCATGGACCTGACCGGCACGGAACGGCTGCACGGCGCCCCGCCAGCCATCACCCTCGCCAGGCTGCAGGCGCGAATCAAAACCGAGCTTGGGGTCACCGCCTCGGTCGGCCTTTCGCACAACAAGTTTCTCGCAAAAATCGCCTCCGATCTCGACAAACCCCGGGGCTTTTCGGTGATCGGCAAAGACGAGACGCTGGCGTTTCTGGCGCGCCAGCCGGTGACGAAAATCTGGGGCGTCGGCGCGGCGATGGCCGCCAAGCTCGAGGCCGACGGCATCGCCACGATTGGACAGTTACAAAAGCTTGATGCGGCAACGCTCGCCAAGCGCTATGGCGAGATTGGGCTGCGTCTGGCGCGCCTGTCTCAAGGCGAGGATGCGCGGCGAATCAAGCCCCGGCGCGAGACCAAAAGCGTCTCGTCAGAGACCACCTTCAATCACGACATCACCGATGTGCAAAAGCTTGAAGATATAATGTGGGATTTATGCGAGAAAGTTTCTGCACGAATGAAGGAGAGTGATTTTGAAGGCCGGGTCATTACCCTTAAGTTGAAAACCGCCAACTTCAAAACCATCACCCGACGCATCACGCTTGAGGCGCCAAGCAATCTGGCGCGCATCGCCTTTGCCGCGACAAAAAAAATGCTGCACGAGGCAGCAGGCGAAACCGCCTTCCGCCTGATCGGGGTCGGGTTTTCCGACCTGCTCGCCGCGGGCGAGACTACCGAAGCTGATCTGTTCGGCGAGGATCGCGAACGCATCGCCGCACAGGAAAAAGCTATCGACGCGATCCGGGAGAAATTTGGCAAGGATGCGGTGAAGGCTGGAAGGACGTTGCGGAGATAGGGACATTAGAGGAGCATTATTTGTGAGCGACAGAGAAGATCATAACTTCGGTGAATTGCTTAGCGTTAAGTACTGTGAACCTGCTATCGCCGAATCAATCCTTTCTGGCGAAGTATGGCTGCGTCCGCATAGCTACTACAGAGAAGCGGAAGCCAAAAATGGGCTAATGTCAGATAACGAAGAGGGCGTTCTCTATAGGTACTTAGGAAGCGGACGCCAAGAAATGGGAAAGCCCTTGTATGTCGGCGGCATAAAAATGGTCGAGAATACGGTATATGGAGCGGCCCCCGGCGTCGGAGGACTGACCGCACAGGCAGAGGTAGACGAATTTTTATTGTGTCTATCTAATGGACCATACAACCAAACGCATCATGACAAGATGATGCATGGATGTCCCAATTATCCAGACTACGTACCGGAGCCGAAATACACAAATTTTATCGTGTTTGATATTCCGACGCTTTCTGAATGTTTAATATCATGGGCCGGTGCTATTTTCGGCGCGTCATATTTGGGACAACATCTATGCAACTACGGTGACCGCAGCAAAGAGATAACTGACTCCGAAAAATATACGGGACGTGCCGATCCCGCATTTGGGATTTGGACAAAACCCACGAGGCTACAAATTGAAAATGAGAGACGCATCGCACTTAAAATCATTTCCAGGCCTACATCAGGTAAAAATGATGTCCTGCAGATAAAATGCCCCGCATTGCATTCTGCTATTGTCGCATTTGGTGAATTTCATGGTTAAGATATGATCAGCTAAAACTAAAATTAATGAGGAGTCCTATGTCGCAAATTGAAAACCAGCTCGCCGAACTCGGTATCGTCTTGCCCGAGCCTACGGCGCCGGTTGCAAACTATGTCCCTTATGTCATCAGCGGAAAACTGGTTTTCATCTCCGGTCAAGTGTCGATTGGCCCGGATGGTTTGATCACCGGAAAACTCGGGCGCGAGCTTGATGTGGAGCAAGGCGTGATGGCGGCCCATGCTTGCGGCGTCAATCTCATCGCGCAACTGAAAGCGGCTTGCGACGGCGATCTCGACCGGGTTGCACGCGTTGTAAAACTTGGCGGCTTCATCAACTGCACCGATGATTTTACCGGCCAACCCAAGGTGATCAACGGAACCTCCGACCTGATGGTTGCAGTCTTCGGCGAGCGGGGCCGCCATGCGCGCGCGGCGGTCGGCGCGCCGTCCTTGCCCATGGATGCAGCCGTTGAGGTCGACGGCGTATTCGAGATCAAATAATGCCCGACGGCTCTGACGCATTTCTGGCGCGGACGGTCTCTTCAATCGATGAGATTGACCCGGCGATCTGGAACGCGCTGGCAAACCCTGCTGGCGAGCCTTTCAATCCGTTCGTCGCCCATGAATTTCTCGCCGCGCTGGAGGCGTCGAAATCCGTTGCCCATGAAGCCGGATGGGCGCCCATACATCTCCTGCTGGAAGAACGCGGCGAAATCGTCGCCGCCGCGCCGCTCTACGCCAAAGGTCACAGCCAGGGCGAATATGTGTTCGATCACCATTGGGCCGATGCTTACGCCCGCGCCGGTGGGCGGTATTACCCGAAACTGGTTTGCGCCGCGCCATTCACGCCGGTTCCGGGGCCACGTTTGTTGGCCAGGGACAGCGCCGCGAAACGCAATCTCGCGAGCGCCTTGCGGCAGATGACGGCGCAGTTGGGCGCATCCTCCCTGCATGTCAATTTTATCTCCAAGCAAGACCAGGAACCCCTCACCGAGGCCGGTTTTCTCGCACGGATGGGCGAGCAATATCATTGGTTCAATCGCGGCTATAAATCCTTTGACGATTTTCTGGACCAGCTTTCATCGCGCAAACGCAAGACCATCCGCCGGGAGCGGCGCGGCGCGTTGTCGGATGGGTTGGTGATCCGACGCTTGCTTGGAGCGGAGATAACGCCGCGTCACTGGGACGCGATGTGGCGTTTCTATCAGGACACCGGCGCACGCAAATGGGGTCACCCCTATCTGACGCGAAGTTTTTTTGATCTGATTGCCGAGTATATGCCTGAGCAGCTATTGTTCATTGTCGCCGAACGCAATGGCGAGCCCGTCGCCGGCGCGCTCAATTTCATTGGCGGCGACACGCTGTATGGACGCTATTGGGGATGCAGCGAAGATGCGCCATTTCTGCATTTTGAGATTTGTTACTATCAGGCCATGGATTTCGCGATTGAACGCGGCCTCGCGCGCGTTGAGGCGGGCGCTCAGGGCGAACACAAAATCACCAGAGGCTATGAACCGGTCGCCACCTATTCCGCGCACTGGATTGAAGATAGCGGCTTCCGCGACGCGATCTATCAGTATTTAGAAGCCGAACGCGATCAGACCGGCCAAGGCATTGAAGCCTTGAAACAATTCACACCGTTTAAGAAAAATGGGACGCCATAAGATGACGCCAACGATAAACTGGCCGGAACGGTACCGGCCTGAAAATTGCGCTGTACACGTTGTTAATGAGTTGGCGATGAACATCTCACCAGCGGCGGTTTGGGAGTGTCTGGTGCAAGCGTCAGCATGGCCCGACTGGTATCCCAACGCCGCCAATGTCGTCGTCAAAGATGCGCCGGATGGGCGATTGACAGATGGCGCGCGGTTCCGCTGGAAAACTTTTGGCGTCACCATCAACACCAAAGTTGAGGAATTTATTCCCCATGAGCGCATCGCCTGGAGCGCGAACGCGTTTGGGATTGACGTCTATCACGCATGGCTGATCACCACGACGCCGCAAGGCTGCCATGTCCTCACTGAAGAAACGCAAGACGGGTTTCTGGCGCGGATTGGCCACAGCCTGCGGCCGCGCCAAATGCATAAGTTCCATCAAATCTGGCTCGAAAACCTTCGCGACCGCGCCAGACAGCGCGAGCGCCAGTAGTGCATCAGGCCAGTTGAGCAAAGAGCCGCGAACCCATATGTTGCTTTTGTCCGTTCAAAGTCAGAAATCGAGATTGTATGAAAACCATCAAACGCATGCACAATCTACAGGAAGCCAAAATCATCGTCGGCTTCCTCAATGCACACGGCATTGACGCAGAGCTTATGGACGGCGCGATTAATTCCGTCCTCCCGGTTGTCACCGGCGGCGTCCGCATTGCCGTACCTGTAGCCCAGGAAGCAGAAGCGCTGACACTGTTGGCAAATGCAGAGAGCGGCGGCGCCGCGCTTGACGGTAGCGAGGACCACGAATGAGCCTTGAGGCGCAATACGACCCCGAAAACATCTTCGCCAAAATAATTCGCGACGAAATTCCTTCCGTGAAAATACATGAAACTGACGCCATACTCGCTTTTATGGATGTATTTCCGCAAAGCGAGGGGCATTGCCTGGTCATTCACAAGCAGGCAATGGTGACCAATTTATTTGATGTTGATGACAATGACCTGGCGGCATTAACCGTCGCTGTTAAAAAAGTGGCGCGAGCGGTCAGGGACGGCTTAGCGCCCGACGGTATTCGCGTTGCGCAGTTTAACGGCGCACCAGCGGGGCAAACCGTCTATCATCTGCATTTTCATATTATTCCCGTATATGAGGAGCGCAACCTTGGCGCTCACGCCTCAGGCGGTCCGGCGGATACGGAACAGCTTGAAAAAACCGCCACGAAAATCCGCGCCGCGCTTTAATCACACGCCCTCACGCCCCCCTCACACCATCGTCACCTTGCTCTCGGGCTCGTGTTTTGCCTGTGAGCGGCGCGGCAGCCTATCTGTAATCGCATATAGACAAGGCTAGCGAGCGACAATGTTGAGGACGGATATGAGAAAACGAGCTATCATTTTGAGCGGGATTGCCGCCGTCGCCCTATCGCTTGGTGCGGTGAGCGCCCCGGCATCTGCAGCAGACGCTGCGGTTGCGGCTGAAACCCCCGCGTTACTTTTATCAGGCGTCTGGACGAAGAAATCTTTCAAATCATCCGGCACATGGGAAATTTTCTCCGAAGGCGACAAAACCTTCATCAAGCTTTCCGCGGATTTCAAAACCCGCAAAGCGCCTGACCTCAAAATCTTTATGTCGCCGCTGGCTGCACAAAACGCCAATGGCCGCAACGCAACGCAAGGCTCCAGACTGATCGCACCGCTGACAAGCAATGAAGGCGAACAGATTTATCTAATTCCTGACAGCGTGGATCTTGCGAGCTTCAAATCGATCCTGATCCATTGCCAAGCATACGCCAAACTTTGGAGCGCCGCCAACATTCGATGACAAAATTACAAAGGCGCTCGCCCCCCTCCCCCTTGAGCGCCAATCAAAAAAGCCGCCGCGGCACTCCCCCGCGGCGGCTTTTTTGCGCTAGATTCTTGTGCAAGCTGCCTGCAGCTTGGTACAAAATACTCTTACATACACGCGGATGTGAAAAGGTTTCATTCGCGCCAGGATAGCGTGTCTCTAGACTAGGCTCATCGCAAACATGCAGTGGCTTTATGCGTTCGACAAGATTGGTTCTTTGGCTATCCATCGTTCTTTGCGCGGCAATTTTCCAGCCCGCCGGCGCGCAATATGACCGAGCCGACTCGTGGCGGGGCGAATGGCCGCTGACAAATTTTTCAAAGCACAGTGTTGCTCTGGATGAAATCGAATCGATCATCCCCAAAGACGCCATTCAGTCCATAGACGACCCGCAATTCATATCCGCCGATAAAATTGTTCTCGAGGGCCGCCCTTCGCAACGTAAAAACAGGCGCCGAAGTGGAGGATTCTCGCTCAGCGAGCGTGACCCGGTCATCAGCGTCGATATCAACGGCGACGCACGCGCTTATCCACTACGGATCATGATCTATCATGAAATCGTCAATGACATCGTCGGCGGCGCGCCAGTCGTGATCACCTATTGCCCGTTGTGTAACACCGGAATTGTGTTTGACCGCATTCTTCATAGCGAACCGGCACAGTTCGGCGTTTCCGGTAAGCTCAGAAAATCCGATCTTGTCATGTATGATCGGGGTACTGAAAGCTGGTGGCAGCAATATGATGGTGAGGCCATTGTCGGCGCGATGACCGGGCAAAAGCTTAAACGCCGCATCACCCGCCTTGAATCATTCGCCAGCTTTAAACGGCGGCACGCCGACGGCGTGGTTTTGATCCCAAATGACCCGCGCGACGACCGCTACGGACGCAATCCCTATTTTCGCTATGATACCGAGCGCTGGCCGTTTCTCTATCGCGGCGGCATGCCGGATGGTATTGAGCCCTTAGCGCGCGTTGTTGTTGTCGATAATGTCGCCTACAGCCTGACGCGCCTTGCGAAAGCCGGCGTCATCGAAGAAGGCGGCGTCAGGCTATCCTGGCGCGCCGGACAGGCATCCGCGCTCGATACGGAACGCATTCGCGATGGACGCGATGTTGGCGATGTTGTGGTCCAGCGCCTCACCACGGCCGGCGAATGGGAAGATATTTCCTATGACGTCATTTTTGCATTCGCCTTTCACGCGTTTAATCCGCTAGGCGAATGGCGTCTTTAATTTATGGTAAATACAAAATTTACTGTATATCCTCTTTGTAGAAATCATTTTTTTATATTTATTGAGAAAACATTCCATATTTAAGAAAATTTTTATATAATTCCGGCTTTTTATATTTGTCAGTTTGTAGGCTGATATGCGTGCGGCCAGTGTTGTGTAGCTGATTAGGGATGAGTTTGTCATGCGGATCCAAAAATCTAGGAAACGGTTTCATATTTTTAAAAAACTTGGCGAGTTCTCGCGCGATCAATCCGGGCTAAGCGCCATCGAATACGCGCTGGTGGCCGCCTTGATCGGCGGCGCCACAATTGTCTCCGTCGGTCAGGTCGGCGTTGCAACCAGCGGCGCGCTGATGGGGATGAATGCGTCCATAAATGGCAATGGCGCCAACCACGACGGTGGTGGCGACAGTGGTGATAGCGGCGCCGGCGGCGACAGTGGAACGACAGGCGACGGTAGCGGAACCTCGGGTGGCGGTGGCGATAGCGCAGGAAGCAACAATGGCGGCAGCGGGGGTAGCGGCGCCTCCGGCAGCGGCAGTGGCGCCCCAAAAGCTAAAAAGCCAAAGAAAAAGAAGAAGGGCAAGAAGAAGAAAAAAGGCAAGAAGAAAAAGAAGAAATAATTTTCTGACTGCCACGCCTCAAAGTTTTTTATCGAACCACACCCTGGCGCATGAGCAATAATGTGCCGGGGGTTTTTATGTGACACAGTAGCGTTTTCATTTTGGCTAGCCAAAACCTGAGCATCATTCATCCTGGCGCCCCTACCATTGCCATTCCCGCTCAAGCTATGTGAGAATTGCGTCGCGGGTACTTTCGGAGAAGTGTGATGAGGAAAATGCTGTTTGGCGCAGCGATGCTGGTCGTTGTCCTATCGGCGTCAGCTAACGCCGATAATGATACGCCTACTTATCAAGCCATCATGGCCACGGCCGGCGAGGCTTTTCAGAGTGAAGACTGGCCAGCGCTAAACGATGCTCTCGCTGCGGCCCAGGCGCTGCGACCCTATTCGCTTTATGTTTGGAAGATGCGCATTCTCGCGTGCCAGCTCAATGGCGATACTGCCGGCGCCCTGGCGCTCACCGAGGAAATTTCAAAACGCGGACTGGTTATCGATCTGTCCGGTCACGAAGGCTTTGATGAACTAAAAGCCGAGTCAGCTTTTGCGGAAATTGATGCGCAATTTGCGGCAAATCTAAAGCCGACTGGCGACAGTGTTGTGCTTGCACTCCATGACGATGTGAGTTTGTTGCCTGAGGCCTATGCGGTTGGCCGGAACGGCGCTCAGTTTATCGGTTCCGTAAGAACCGGAAAAATCATCGACCTTAGCGACGCAACCGCGCCAAAGGAAATTGCCGTCGCAAACGGCGGCGTCTTTGACATTGAAGTCCGCGACGACAGGCTATGGGCGGCGGTGAACAATCAACTGGCTTACAAACAGGCCGACCCTGAAAACAATTTTTCGTCGGTCATGGTTTTTGATCTGACAACCGGCGCAGTCAAGCGCGAGGTGCACTTCACCGAGCCAGAAGCCTTGCTCGGTGATCTGGAGGTGGCGAAAGACGATACCGCCTATGCAAGCGATTCCATAACGCCGCGGCTTTTCAAATTGACGCCCGGGAGTGATACGCTTGAGGTTTTCGCTAGTGATCCGCGCTTCACCAACCTCCAGGGCATTGCGCTCGACGAACAAAACCATCGCCTGTTCATCGCAGACTACCTCGCCGGGCTATTTATCGTCGATACCGA
Organism: Hyphococcus sp.; assembly: GCA_021776415.1. GTDB lineage: Bacteria > Pseudomonadota > Alphaproteobacteria > Caulobacterales > Parvularculaceae > Hyphococcus. The sequence goes on along the minus strand of JAJFFY010000046.1, from coordinate 74,136 downwards.
AACCGCCGAGGTCACTGCAATTGAGAATATTGTTGATGCTCACCTCGGCGGCATTGACGGGCTTTATCTTTATGAGGGTGAGCTGATTGGCATACAGAATGGAACCATGCCGCTGCGGATTGTCCGGATCACCTTGAATGACGACGCCACCGCAGCGACCGACTTTGAAGTGTTGCAACAAAATCTTCAAGGCTGGAACGAGCCGACCCATGGTGCGATTGTCAAAACCGAATTGCATTATATCGCCACCAGCAATTGGCCGTCTTACGACAACAACTGGGATGTCCGCGAGAACGCCAAATTGCAGCCGATTCGGATCATGACCGTTCCGCTGAATGCACAATAATCGCGCAGCTGCCGATTGAAAACAATCGCGCGGCTTCGTCCCGCGCGCTTATTCCACCAGCGCCGGAACGCTCGTCCCACCGCCGCCGTCTTTCGATGACGCGCCCGTATCGGCATCGGCGACATACTCAAACGTCAGTTTCGACTTATCATCCGCGTCGCGCATCACCTTGACGAGGCCGCCATTTTTGAGGCTTCCAAACAGAATTTCATCGGCAATCGGCTTCTTGATGTGTTCTTGAATGATCCGCGCCAGTGGGCGCGCGCCCATTTCATCGTCGAAGCCGCGCTCGGCGAGCCAGTCTGTCGCCTCTTCAGAAAGCTCAAACGTCACGCCGCGATCCGCGAGTTGCACTTCCAGCTGCAACACAAACTTCTCAACGATGCGGTGGATAATTTCCGCCGAGAGACTGGCAAAGTGGATCGTCGCATCGAGGCGATTGCGAAACTCCGGCGAGAACATGCGCGTAATCGCAACATCGGTTTCGTCAGATTTCTTACCGCCGGCAAAACCGATCGCAAATTTCGCAGCATCCGCCGCGCCCGCATTGGTCGTCATGATAAGGATGACATTGCGGAAATCGACCTTGCGGCCGTTGGTGTCGGTCAGCTGACCGTTGTCCATCACTTGCAGGAGAATATTGAAAATCTCCGGATGGGCTTTTTCAATTTCATCAAGCAGTAACACCGAATGCGGATGCTGGCTGACAGCGTCGGTCAACAACCCGCCCTGGTCAAATCCGACATAGCCCGGCGGCGCGCCGATCAGCCGCGAGACCGTGTGGCGCTCCATATATTCCGACATGTCAAACCGGATCAGCTCAACCCCGGTCGTCAGCGCGAGCTGTTTTGCAACCTCGGTTTTGCCAACGCCCGTGGGCCCAGCGAACAGATATGAGCCAATCGGTTTTTCAGGCTCGCGCAAGCCAGCACGCGACAGCTTGATCGCGGCGGCAAGCTGATCGATCGCCTCGTCTTGCCCGAACACGACCCGGCGTAATTCTTCGCCCAGTTTCTGCAGCCGTTCAGTGTCAGATTTCGACACCGAGCGCGGTGGGATGCGCGCCATCTTGGCGATCACATCTTCAATCTCCGGAGTGTCGATGATTTTTTTACGTTCATCGGCCGGAAACAACATCTGCCGCGCGCCAGCCTCGTCAATGACGTCAATGGCCTTATCCGGCAATTTACGGTCTGACATATATTTCGACGATAGCTCGGCTGCGGCGCGGATCGCTTCATCCGTATACGTTATTTTGTGATGTTCTTCAAAATAGGGCTTCAATCCGGTCAGAATTTTGACCGTATCTTCCATAGACGGCTCGACAACATCAATCTTTTGAAAACGCCGGGCGAGCGCGCGGTCTTTTTCAAAATGTTGACGGAATTCCTTATAGGTGGTTGACCCCATGCAGCGCAGCGCACCCGATTGCAACGCCGGTTTTAAAAGGTTGGACGCGTCCATCGCGCCGCCGGATGTGGCGCCCGCGCCGACCACGGTGTGGATCTCGTCGATAAACAAGATCGCATCTTCATGGTCTTCCATCTCCTTCAGCACCGCTTTGATACGCTCTTCAAAATCCCCGCGATAGCGCGTGCCAGCCAAGAGCGAGCCCATATCGAGGGCGAAAATAGTAGAATTCTCCAGGACTTCCGGCACATCTTCATCGACGATTTTAAGCGCCAACCCTTCAGCAATTGCAGTTTTGCCAACGCCGGGATCGCCGACCAGCAGCGGGTTATTCTTGCGCCGGCGGCAAAGCACCTGGATCGAACGCTCGACCTCAGCTTCGCGCCCGATCAGCGGATCGATTTTTCCGGCGCGAGCTTTAGCATTCAGGTCAACACAATAAGCTTCAAGCGCGCTCTGGTTTTTGCCCTGCTGCTCGGGGTCATCGCTGACGCCGCGCGGGATTTTGGGTTGCGCCTCGCCCGGCCGTTTCGCCAGTCCGTGCGAGATGTAGTTGACCGCATCAAACCGCGTCATATCCTGGTCCTGAAGGAAATGCGCGGCGTGGGATTCACGCTCGGCAAACAAAGCCACCAACACATTCGCGCCGGTCACCTCTTCACGGCCCGACGATTGTACGTGAATGACCGAGCGCTGAATGACCCGCTGGAAGCTCGCCGTCGGTTTTGCCTGCTCATCGCTTTCACGTTGTGGGTTGGCAAGCTCGTTTTCGATAAATTCGTAAAGCTGGCGGCTTAAGAGTTCGATATCGACATTACATGCGCGCATGACCGCGGCCGCGTCCTGGTCTTCGGTCAGCGCCAGAAGCAGATGTTCCAGCGTTGCCAGCTCATGGTCACGTTCGGTCGCCAGAGCGATCGCTCTGTGTAGGGCTTCATCAAGACTACTACTGAAAGACGCCACTGTTTACTCCCGTTCCATCATACATTGTAGCGGATGCTGGTTACGCCGCGACAGCTCCATCACCTGCACCACTTTGGTTTCCGCGACCTCATAGGTGTAGACGCCGCAAATCCCGACGCCGCTATTGTGAACATGCATCATAATCCGCATCGCCTCCTCCGGCGCCCGCTTGAAAACCGCCTGAAGCAGCCACACCACGAATTCCTGAGGCGTATAATCGTCGTTGAGGAGCATCACTTTGTAAAGCGAGGGACGCTTGGTTTTCGGCGCCGTCTTCGAGGCAACGCCAACACCCTGGCCGGGCTCGCGGTCATCGTCATGTTCGTGGTCGTCAGACATATCATTCTCATTCAAATCCTGATGCCGCCGCAACGCAGCAATCTGCGCCGGCGGGTTCATGCTTAAGATAAGTAACCGTATTTGGTTGAAAAGACGCAAATTCACATTTTCCAATTGAGAAAACTGAAATCACAGTCTTTTTATCCCCGATAGGGCAGTGCACGCCCAAACCCAACCAACAAAAAACCCGGCGGTCGCCCGCCGGGTATTCTGTTACGCAAATACGCAACTAACTGAAACTGTTAGGGACTTTTCCCGATCTTACGGGCGGAAAGATTGAATTTTTTCAACCATTTCGCTGTAACGCACCGTCAAAGGCTCGACCGTTTGTTTGGTGGTTTCAATCCACAAATCAGCAACTTTGCTCGCCTGACCAAGATTTTTTTCGATCGCGCTGCGGGCGTAATCGCTATTGATCTCAACCGATTCCTGAGGGCTTTTGGCGTTGGTCGCTGCTTTTGCTGTCTCAACGCTGGTTTCGTATGCAGTTTTGAAAAACTCGGACTGTTCCGCAGCCAGTTTTTCAGCGCCTTTCGCAAACGCGTTTGCAGAAGCCATCATCGCTTCAAGCGATCCCTTTTGGAAATCAGCCATCACAGCCATGCTTTCGGCGAATTTTTCGTAACCAGCCTTGAATGTATCTGGATTGATAGCCGTCATCGCTTCAAAAGGGTTTGCATCTTGTGCCGTTTTTTTCGCCGTCGTCATTTTCTTCTCCTGAATGTCAAATAACGTAGTGATTTGATTTTGTTGTTATTTTAAGATCATCTACGTATTGTGCAATGCAACATATGCAACCATCCCCGGGCTGTCAAGGATTATGTTGCGCCGCACAATAACATTTGGACAGGTTAACGGGCTTTATCATTAACGAAGCGTTTACCACGCACTTGCATGCTCCATTCGCTGAAGCGCACCCTGCGGCATGGGCCTTGCTCTGTCAGGGCCTGGGTCGGGCTCAAGCCTGAGTTCTCGGCCGGATGGCTAGCGGGCGCGTGGATTTTCGGGGCGGCGTCACTCGAAATGTTGAAATGCATGCCGGAATGGGCGAGGGTCGCATTATGGGCTGGGTTATTCGTTGTGTAATCATTCTCGGAGCGATGTTCACGCTCGCGGCGTTTTCCAGCGCGCCGGCACACGCAAATTCCAAATACGCCGCCTATGTGATCCACGCCGATACTGGCGATGTTCTGTTCGACCGCTATTCCACCGCGCGGCGATACCCCGCTTCCTTAACCAAGATGATGACGCTCTATCTGTTGTTCGATGAACTGGACGCCGGCAAGTTAACGCTGAAATCAAAGCTCAAGGTTTCCGCCCGCGCCGCCGGACAGCCGCCATCGAAACTTGGTCTCAAAGCGGGTTCAACGATCACTGTGGAGACTGCGATTGAAGCACTGGTGGTGAAATCCGCCAATGACGTCGCCGCGGTTGTCGCCGAACATATCTCTGGTTCGGAATGGCGGTTCGCCAAAAAAATGACGGCGAAGGCGCGCGCACTCGACATGACGCGAACGCGGTTTCGCAATGCCTCTGGCTTGCCAAATTCCAAACAGGTCACCACTGCCCGGGACATGGCGATCCTCGGCCAGCGCGTGGTTCAGGACTTTCCGCAATATTATCATTATTTCAGCGCCAAGAGCTTCACCTGGGGCGGACGCACCTATGCGTCGCATAACCGGCTGGTCAAAACCTACGACGGCGCTGACGGGATCAAAACCGGCTATACCCGCCGCTCTGGTTTTAACCTTGTGACCACAGCCATGAAGGGCGAAAACCGCCTCATCGGCGTCGTTCTGGGCGGGCGCTCATCGCGCAGTCGCGATCGGCATATGCGCGATATACTCAATAAGGCGTTCGCTTCCATCAAACGCAAACCCATGCTGGTCGCCGCGCTTCACCGTAAAAAACCGTCGCCACGGATCAAGCCGACCCTGCTTGCCAAGCTGGAGCAAGACGCAAACGACGCGGCGGTGAAAAAAGATCAGTTACGCCGCGAGATTATGACCGCCGCACTGGTTCGTCCGACGCTGGCGGCCCCGCCCGCCGATGATCGCCTTGGCGTCTTGATCGCGGCGGCAGACACCGATGACTTCAACGAGTTTGAACGCACCCGTATCGCCGCGCTTGATGGCGATGCAGGCTTTATTGGCGAAGGCGACCGCCAATATGTCAACGAGTTCAACTGGACGGTGCAAATCGGCGCCTATTCGACCAAGCAGCTGGCGCAGCAGGAACTCGAAGCTGCGGCCATCAAAGGCGGCTTGACCAACCGCACCCGCGCCGTCATCCCGGCCCCGCGCGAGGATGGATCGACGCTATATCGCGCGCGCTTCATGAACCTGTCCGAAATCGAAGCCGCTACGGCCTGCGCCGAGCTTGATGACAAGGGCGTTTCCTGCTTCGTCGCAGCGGATGCTGAGCCGGTCTCTAACTAAAGCGGCTTACTTCAACAAAATGTAGTGAATGCGGCCATCAGCCGCCTTTGCGCTTGGCCGCGCCTTCGCATAAGTTCTCATCGAAAAAGCGAAGGAGAAATCCATGACCGCCCACGACACAATCATCAAAGTGAGCGACAGCGCAGCCAAAGACAGTCTTATCGACGCGGCCAAAGCCAAGGCCCTGCGCGCCGCGGCCGCAGCGGACCCGGAAGGCTTTTGGTCAGGCGTGGCTGCACGCATCGACTGGATCAAGCCATTCACCAAGGTCAAGGACACATCTTTCGACGCTGACGATCTCCACATCAAATGGTTCTATGACGGCGAGCTAAACGCCTGCGTCAACTGCCTCGACCGCCACCTGCCCGCACGCGCAAACGATACCGCCATCATCTGGGAGGGCGATGATCCGAATACCGACAAAAAAATCACTTATGGCGAGGCATTTGAAGAAACCTGCCGGATGGCCAATCTTCTCAAAGCCCGCGGCGTCAATCGCGGCGACCGGGTGGTGATTTATATGCCGATGATCCCGGAAGCGACCTACGCGATGCTTGCCTGCGCGCGTATCGGCGCGGTGCACTCGGTGGTGTTTGGCGGCTTCTCGCCGGAAGCGCTGGCCAACCGGATTATTGATTGCGGCGCGGTTGCAGTGATCACCGCCGATGAGGGCGTGCGCGGAGGCAAACCCGTGCCTCTGAAAGCCAATGTCGACAAGGCGCTGGAACAAACGCCGGATGTGCGTCTGGTGTTAACTGTGGAGCGCACCAATGCAGAAGTTCATATGAAGCCGGGCCGCGATCTGTTCTGGTATGGCGAGGCCCGCGGCGACGTTTCTCCCGATTGCCCGGCGGAAACGATGGGCGCGGAAGACCCTTTGTTTATCCTCTACACCTCCGGCTCCACCGGCAAGCCAAAAGGCATCCTTCACACCACCGGCGGCTACCTCACCTTTGCCGCCTACACTCACGAAATTGTCTTCGACTACCGGCCTGGCGAGATTTATTGGTGTACGGCTGATGTCGGCTGGGTCACCGGCCACACCTATATTGTCTATGGCCCGCTGGCCAATGGCGCAACCACGCTGATGTTTGAAGGCGTGCCGACCTATCCTGATGCATCGCGCTTCTGGCAGGTGATTGAAAAGCACGACGTCAACATCTTCTACACTGCGCCGACGGCGCTCCGGGCGCTGATGCGCGAAGGCGACGCGCATGTGACTTGCACCGACCGCTCGTCCTTGCGTCTGCTCGGCACGGTCGGCGAGCCGATTAATCCGGAAGCGTGGCTGTGGTATTACCGCGTTATCGGCGACGCCAAGCTGCCGATTGTAGACACTTGGTGGCAGACCGAGACCGGCGGCATTTTGTTGTCGCCGTTACCGGGGGCGACCGATTTGAAACCGGGCTCAGCAACGCATCCGCTTCCTGGCATTTTGCCGGCGCTGGTCGATGGGGAAGGTAATATCCTTGAAGGCGAGGCGGAAGGAAATCTCGTCATCACAGAGTCCTGGCCCGGACAGATGCGCTCCGTCTATGGCGATCACCAACGGTTTGTCGATACTTATTTCAAAACCTATCCCGGCATGTATTTCACCGGCGACGGCGCCCGGCGCGATGCGGACGGCTATTACTGGATCACCGGCCGCGTTGATGACGTCTTAAATGTCTCCGGCCATCGGATGGGCACAGCGGAAGTCGAAAGCGCCCTGGTCGCCCACCCCAGTGTCGCCGAGGCCGCCGTCGTCGGCTATCCCCACGACGTCAAAGGCCAGGGTATTTACGCCTATGTGACATTGATGGAAGGCGTTGAGCCGGACGCCGCGCTTGAGCAGGAACTGGTCGCCGCCGTGCGCCAGGATATCGGCCCGTTCGCCAAGCCCGACCTCATTCACTTCACGCCAGCGCTGCCTAAGACCCGCTCGGGAAAAATCATGCGCCGCATTTTACGTAAAATCGCCGAGAATGAGTTCTCCTCACTCGGAGATATTTCGACTTTGGCTGACCCCGGCGTTGTCGATGCGCTGATTGAAGGGCGTAAGAACCGATAGGGATACGGGCCCCTGTCAACAACTCGCAGCATTTGGGTCTGACCCGTCATGGATTGAGAAAATCTCTAGAGAGATCAAATGGAGCTTAGCGCCTATCTCAATCGAATTGAATTTACTGGCGATCCACGATCGGATCGGACGACGCTCGATGCGCTGATGCAGGCCCATTTGCGACGCGTGCCGTTTGAAAACCTGGACCAACAACTTGGCGCACATGTTTCAACAGATGTGCAATCCGCATACAAAAAGATTGTCGAGCAACAACGCGGCGGTTGGTGTTTCGAAGTCAACACACTGTTCGGCTGGGCCTTGTCAGAGATCGGTTTCAAGGTTGGTTATCTCGCTGGGCATGTGGGGCACAATGGTTCCGCGCGCAGCGCCCCAGCCGACCACAAATTCCTTCTGGTCGAATGTCGCGAGCCACTGTTTGTCGATGTGGGCTTCGGCGGGAGCCTTTTCCAATCGCTGCCTATGGCGCCGGTGAAAGCCGTGCAACCGCCATACACAATCGACCTCTCGAAGGAAGACGCGGGGTATTATCGGTTCACCGAAACCGCAAATGGAGAGCCGGTTTCTTTTGATTTTCAGCCGGTTCCAGTCAAAGCCAACCACTTCGAAGCGATAAACATCACACTTCAAACAGATGACAATTCTCCATTTCGGCGCACACTGACGGCTCAAATGCGGCGCCCGGACCGTCACGTTGTGTTGCGTGGCCGCCTATTGAAAACGATAAAAGCCGATGGCGTAGAGGAGGCCGTGTTGCCATCAGGAGAAGCGCTTGTCTCCTGCCTCAAACAACAGTTTGGCATCGACCTTCCGGAAGCAGCCTCGCTTTGGCCGCAGATTGCAGCAAGGCATTATGAGCTTTTCGGAAACCGCGTAGCAGAAGATAATAAAGATTGAGCGTAAACAGGGCGGATCAGGCCAAGCCAGGATCATAGTTAACAAAGCCGAAACGCGAAACCGCTAGTCTGGCCGGCCAATTGCAGCCCGGTGATGCATGGCCGCCGTAACCACTGATACCAGTCTCGATCGCAGTATTGCGGCGACGCCAATCGTCTATTTTAGCGCTATTGTCGTTACAGCCATCGCCCTGTTGCACCCGACCGCGCTCGATATGGCGACAACATGGGCGATGTCGTCGTCCTATCATTACGGTGTGTTGGTTGCACCGATTGCGGTGTGGATGATCACCGCCAAATCGGCAAAACCCGCCACCCCCACAAACCGAGCGCCCGGTTTTCTTATCATCGTCGCTGGCGCAACGCTTTGGCTGATGGGTCATGCCGCCAGCGTCGCGGTGGTCGAGCAATTCGCCCTCGTCACTACCATCATCGGCAGCGTCTGTGTCGTCTATGGCGGCGGGGTCTTGCGCAGCTGGGCCTATCCCCTCGCCTTTCTCTATTTCATGGTTCCGTTTGGCGAAGCGATAGTCCCTGGCCTGCAAACCATTACTGCACAGATTGTCGTCGCGATGCTCAGTGCGCTTTCCATGCCGGTCTCTATCGACGGCTACCTTATCAGAACGCCCGCTGGCGCCTTTGAAGTTGCTGAGGCTTGCGCGGGGTTTCGGTTTCTGATTTCCGCGTTGATGATCGCGGCGGTGTTCGCCTATGTGTCGTTTCAAAGCTTGCACAAACGCATTGGCTTTCTTCTCTTCGCAACCGCCTTCGCCATCCTTGCAAACGGCGTGCGCGCTTTTATGCTGGTATTGATCGCGACCCTCACCGACATGCAATGGGCGGTGGGGCCTGACCATCTGTTGATCGGCTGGATGTTCTACGCGTTGTTGTTTGTGATATTGATCGCTGTGGGGCGGCGCTTTGCGGACGCCCCGACGTCGCAACCATCGACGCCCACACAACAACCCGGCGCCAGCGCCCTGCCGGCAATGCTTGCGGCGATCGCGATGATCGTCGGCGTCGCCGCCTATGCCAGCGTCGTAATCGACCGCCCGGTTGATAAAACCGCGCCGGTCAGCCTGTCGCTGTTAAACGCGCCGGGCTGGCGCATTCTGCCGCCGGCGCAAAACTGGCGCGCGCACCTGCCCCAGGCGGACCGCACCGCCGGCGCGACTTATGTCAACGCCAACAACACCGTTTATGTCTCACTCGGATATTTCACCCATGACCGCAAAGGCGGCGAGATTATCAACTACGACAATCGCGCATGGTCCGACGTCTCATGGCGCCGCATCGGTGCGCACGACGCCGTCATCTATCTGTTCGGAACTTCAAAGACGCGGCGGATTGATATTCTAGCTGGGCCGGAACGTCGGCGGCTGGCGGCGGTCACGGTCTATTGGTTGGACGGCGAGGTATTTCTGGAACGCTGGCGCATGAAACTTGCGCAAGCAAAAGCAAAACTGACGGGACGCAATCCCTCCGGCGGGCTGATCATTATCGCTGCGTCCTACAACCGCGATCCGGCGAACGCCGTCGCCACCCTGCGCAACTTCACCAGCGACGTTGAACCGCTCGGTGCATGGCGCTCACGCATTGACCGGCAATAAACATGTGCGGCATCGCAGGTATTGTTGATTTAAAAGCCGCGCGCGAGGTTGACCGTGCCGCGCTCAAGCGCATGACCGATGCTCTCACTCATCGTGGCCCTGACGGCGAAGGTTTTTGGACGGCGCCCGGCATCGGCTTCGGTCATCGCCGCCTCGCCATCATCGACCGCGAAGGCGGCGCCCAGCCTTTCCATAGCCAGAACGGCGGCGTGCTTTCGCTCAACGGCGAGATTTATAACTACCAGGAGCTGGCGCGAGACCTAACGCAGAACGGATTCACCGCGCGCACCCGCAGTGACACGGAAATTCTGGCCGAAGGTTGGGCTCGTCATAATACGGAGTTTGTCCATCGCTTGCGCGGCATGTTCGCGTTTTCCTTCTGGGACCCTGCCGCGCGCCGGTTGTCGCTCGCACGCGACCGGCTTGGTGAAAAGCCGCTTTATTATGGCGAAACGCAAGACGGGTTTTTGTTATTTGCATCAGAAGCCAGCGCGCTGATTGCATCGGGCCTTTTATCTTCCGACCTAAATCCGGCAGCGGTGGCCGATTATTTCTTTTATGGTTACGTGCCGGATCCAAAATCGATTTATCGCAGTATTCACAAGCTGCCGCCTGCGCATATTTTAACCGCTGGCCCCGGACGCCCGGTTGTGCTTGAGCGATATTGGCGGCCGGATTTTACCACCGACAGCGCGCTTTCATTCAACGATGCAGTAGAAGCGTTGCGCGCTCGCCTCGACGACGCCGTCTCGGCGCAGATGATGTCTGACGTTCCCTTGGGCGCGTTCCTGTCCGGCGGCGTCGATTCCGCTGGCATTGTCGCCTCGATGCATGAGGCGGGTAAAAATTTTATTACCTGCACTATCGGCTTTAATGAGCGCTCCCATGATGAACGTGCAGCCGCACGTGGCGTCGCAGAAAAATTCAGCGCCGAGCATTTTGAACATACGATCAATATCCAAGACGCCTCGCTGATCGATGATGTCGCGGCGGCCTATGACGAGCCGTTCGCGGACCCGTCGGCCTTACCCAGCTACATCCTCGCCAAGCTGGTGCGCCAACATGTGACGGTGGCGCTGAGCGGCGATGGCGGCGACGAGCAGTTTGCCGGCTACCGGCGATATCCATTTTTTTTGCGCGAGGAAAAAATTCGCCGCGTCGCGCCTTTGTGGCTTCGGCGTGCGGTCTTCGGCCCCGCCGGCGCGCTATATCCAAAGCTCGACGCCGCGCCGCGCGCCTTACGGTTTAAAACCACATTTCAGGCCCTCGGGCGCGATAGCGCAGAAGGCTACGCAGCCGCGGTTGCGATTAATCTGCCGGAACGCGCGCGGGCGATGTTGCACCCGGACCTCAGGCAAAGCCTTGACGGCTACCGCCCGCAAAGCGTTATTGCAGCGGCGATGAGCGATATGCAGACCGGGGACGCCTTGGCCAACGCACAGCACACCGACCTCATGACCTGGCTACCGGGACGTATGCTGATGAAAACCGACCGCGCGTCCATGGCGCATGGGCTGGAGGTTCGCCCGCCCTTGCTCGATCACAGGCTGGTGGAGTGGGCCGGAACGCTGCCGTCATCATACAAACTCCACCATGGTGCGCGCAAACGTATCCTGAAACAGGCATTGGCGCCGCGGCTTGGACGTGAATTTTTGAACCGCACGAAACAAGGCTTCGATTTTCCCGTCGCCGCCTGGTTGCGCGCTAAAGACGCCAATCCGCTGGACCGACTTGAGGCCTCCATGGCATGGCGCGAGTGCGGCCTTATTGATGAGAGTTATGTCATGAAGATGGTGCAAAACCACCGCAGCGGCGCCAGCAATTGTGCGCATGAGCTGTGGAGCGTCATCATGTTTGACGCGTTCTTGCGCAAGTCGGCGACGTAAAAAGTCTGCATTTTAATCTGGTCAAGGGGCGGCTTATCCTTCGCGACGCGAGCCTATCGGTTCGCTCCTCAGGAAGAGGGTATTTTGCTTTTTAACCCTTGCTCCCTCATCCTGAGGAGATATGGGCATCGACAGATGCTCATATCGTCGCGAAGGACGAGCTTCTCTTTTGATTCAAAAATTTTCTAAGACGTACTTAGAATATTTTTAATCAGGTGACGAATTTTGTTGCGCGGTGATGGTCTTTCCAGCGTCAGGCTGGTGAGCGTTTCTGATTTCCCGCCGAGGCGCTGTTTATAGTCCGCCTCGCCGCCGAGCAGGTCATAAATATCAAACCCGGCATCAAGATAATATTGACAGGCAAGCGCGTGACAGACAAATCCGGGCGTCAATTTATTATCATCTTCAACTTTAAAACCGCTTTGATAATTCAGCACTCGCTTTTCATGCACAAAATTATAAAGAACGCCAATGGTCTCAGCACCACACCGTACTTCAAACAAATGAACCGCGTCGGGCGCGCATCGTTGCAGAGTTTCATGAAAGGCGACCAGCTGATTATTGGTGAAAACCCCCGGCCTTCCGCGCGCGCGCCAGCTGGCCTGATGCAGCGCCGCCAGCCTATCCCATGACGCACGCCACTCAGCATCGCCAGACGCAATCCGACAGGAAAGCGCTCCCCGTTGCTCATAACCCTCCATCGCGCGGCGCAGCTTGGTCTTGAACGATCCGCTTAAGGACGAGAGAAAATTCCCGCCGGTGCTACGGACGGCATTGAGATCAACCACATATACCGGCTGCTCTGAAAGCGTCACGCAATTCCATGGGCCATGCGCCGCCCAGGCACGCACCGTTTCAGCAAGCGGTGAGCGGACATTGCGAAACACCATAGCATCGGCGCTCGAAAATTCCCGCGCCAGTGCGTCAATGATGTCGCGTCGCAGATCGGCGCTGGCCTCGGGCGCCGCCAAAAAGTCATTATACTCAACATAGATATCGTCGAGCCTTGGCTCGCCGATCTCTTGCAGGCGCACTTCTTTCAGACCGAGAGCCGTCGGACGGCGCGGGCCAGCGCCGACAACACCCATCATCATTGTACGCCCTTCCCGGCTCGCCTCAACGACGTAAAGCGCAGCGCTCATTCCAGCGCTCTCCAGCCACGCCGTCATCCAGGTCGGAGACTGATAGAAGGACGGCTGTTCCGCGCGTGTGTACAACGCCGACCACCGGGCCAGAAAGTCCCCCGTGTTATCAAGCCGACGGACGCTCACCTCGGTCATTTCAGCCGCGCCATAGAGAGATAAAGCACGCGGTGGCGCTCTATCATTTTTGCCGCGTCATATTCCTTCTTCGCCTTGCGGCGGTTAGCGGCGCCTAGCGTCGATCTGGCGTCGGAATTTTGAATGAGGTGGGTCAGCGCCAGGGCAAACGCATTGTCATCGCCCAATGGGGTGATGAAGGCGCGATTTTCAGCCGCAACGATAGCCGCCACATCGCCAACATTGGTCGACGCCACCGGCAGGCCCGCCGCCATCGCCTCCATCAGCGTCAGCGGCGCCTGCTCGGTGTCGGATGAGACCGCATAGGCGTCGAAGTTGCTGTAATATTGCTCCGGCGTTTGCGTCGCGCCGGGTAGCGATATCCGGTCGCTCGCACCAGCCTGTTTTATCGCCGCCGCGAGGCTTCCCCGCTCCGGACCTTCACCGACAATAATCAACTTTGCTTTGTGTTCAAGATCAGCCTTTAAAAACGCAGTGATCAGTCTCAGATAATTCTTCTCCGATCGAAGCGCGCCAATCGAGCCGACCACAATATAACGGTTAAGCCTCGTTGGCGTGACTTGAAAGCGCTCAAAATCGACGCCGTTGGGAATGCGGATGACGCGCTCGCGTTTCAGCTTCCAGATATCGATCGCTAGGTTTTCAAGCCGCACTGAGGGCGTGACAACCACCGATTTACCCAGCCAGAAACGCCGCGCCCAGACCCGGCGGGTCTTTTGGCGCGCGGGATCTTCTTGCGCGCCAAAACCGTCTTCAAAGTGGATGTTGGGCGCGCCGACGCCAAGCCGGTTGGCGAGGACCGCCTCCATCGCTCCCCAATTATAGGTACAAAGAATATCTGGATTGATGGATTTCAGGAACCGCTGAAACCCAATGATGTTGCGAATACTGGCAAGCGAAGATTTCCGCGCTTTGAAATCGTGAAACGTAACCGAAACATCAGCCGAAATCAGCGCGCGCGCCGCCCTGTCGCCATCTAACGCAATGATGTGATGGGTGAAGCCGCGGCCGAGACCGCCGGCCAGCGCGGCAAACCGCGCCTGCTGCCCACCATAAGCAAAGGATGGGAAAATATGCGCCATAACAATAGGCGCCATCGCCGCTGATTTCACTTCGCTTTCCATGGGGAGAGATGTGGCGCCGTTCGCGCGTGGGTGCAAAGCAAGATCGAAGGCCGCGTCAACTGGGCGCGACGCCCCTACCGCACCCCAACAGAGCGTTGAAGCTAGCCGGCCTCGGCGAGAATATCCGTATAGAGTTCTTCCGGCGTCGGCTCGGGGCTTTCTTGCGCGAACTCGGCGGCCTCTTTGACAATCCGCTTGATGTCCTTGTCAATCGCTTTCAAGTCCTCATCACTCGCAAAGCCGCCGTCTTTAATGCGCTGCTCACAGCGTTTGATCGGATCATTATGCTCGCGCACATCATCGACCTCGTCTCGGGTTCTGTATTTGGCCGGATCAGACATCGAATGTCCGCGATAGCGATAGGTCTTCATCTCCAAGATGAACGGTCCCTTGCCCGTGCGCGCATGCTCCACCGCCTCGCGACCGGCTTCGCGAACAGCGACAACATCCATGCCGTCAACTTCCGTGCCGGGAATGCCGAACGATGCGCCGCGACGATAAAGATGGGTTTCGGAATGCGCCCGCGTGACGCTGGTGCCCATGGCGTATTGGTTATTTTCAATGATGAACACTACCGGCAGCTTCCACAGCTGCGCCATGTTCATTGCTTCAAATACCTGGCCCTGATTGGAGGCGCCGTCGCCAAAGTAAGTCAGGCTGACTTTGTTCTCGCCGCGATATTTATTGGCGAAGGCCAGCCCCGCGCCAAGCGGGATCTGCGCGCCGACAATGCCGTGACCGCCATAAAAGTTCTTCTCACTGGAGAACATATGCATGGAGCCGCCCTTGCCTTTGGAATAACCGCCGACGCGGCCGGTAAGCTCCGCCATCACGCCTTTCGGGTCCATCCCGCAGGCCAGCATGTGGCCGTGATCGCGATAGCCGGTGATGGTCTGGTCGCCGTCTTGCTTGACCGCCTCCATGCCGACCACAACCGCTTCCTGACCGATATAAAGATGGCAGAAGCCGCCGATCAGCCCCATGCCGTAAAGCTGGCCGGCTTTTTCCTCAAACCGCCGGATCGACAGCATGTCGCGGTAATAGGAAAGCAACTCGTCTTTAGTGGCGGCGAGGTTGGATTTGGCTTTTCGTTTCGACATGCATCGGCCCTGAGTTGCAGCCTTGAGCGGTTTAACTGAATCGAAGATCAGTTAAACCGCTCAAGGCTTTTGTTGGTCGCGTTTTCGAACCGCGAAACCGGAAGCCACTTTCGCTGAAAACGCTCGTGCATTCATACGCGCTGGCGCGCGCCTCGGCAAGGCGCGGTAATCCGCGTCAGAGCATTGTTTTAATTGGGCTTGTCCGCCCCACCGCGAAGCGCATCGTCAAGCGCCTGGCGGGAGATGACGACATCGCCCTTACGGCTATAACCGAGCACGGTCCTGATGGTCTCATCGACAAGATCGGGATCGAGCGACTTGGAGTTGAGTTGGTCGGCGCGTTTTTGCAGCTTCTCACGATGCGCACGCAAGACGTCAACCTCACCGGCTTTGGCTTCAACCTCCGCCTCAAGCTGCGCCAGCGCGCCATAGCCGGCATTGCCCGCAACAGCGCGATAAATTTGCATCGCCGCACAAAACATCGCCGCGGCGGGGAGTACAACACCGATAAGAAACTGCTTACTCAACATCACCCACATCTTGGTTTCTGAGTATTTTCACATTCCTTCGAAACGCGTAAATACTCTAGTTTTTTGCTTTCCGCACTTCTTAACCGAAAACCGGTTCCCACTTTTCGAGAAATGCTATGGCGACCACAACAATCAAATTAGGTTAATGAAAAGTAAATTATGCCAGGCGCCAGACTTTAGCGTGGTAATACGCTCTTGCCGGCATAGCGCCCAATGCCGCCCAGCTCTTCTTCGATGCGCAGCAGCTGGTTATATTTCGCCACCCGTTCAGAGCGCGCCAGCGAGCCGGTTTTGATTTGCCCGCAATTGGTCGCCACCGCGAGGTCGGCGATGGTGACGTCCTCGGTCTCGCCAGAGCGATGCGACATCACCGACGTATAGCCGGCGCGATGGGCGGTCTCCACCGCAGCCAGGGTTTCGCTCAGCGTACCGATCTGGTTGACCTTGATGAGAATTGAATTGGCGCAGCCCTTTTCAATACCCTGGCGCAACCGCACCTCGTTGGTCACAAACAGATCATCGCCAACGAGTTGGCATTTATCGCCGATCAGTTCGGTCACCGCGCGCCATCCGTCCCAGTCATCTTCGGCCATACCATCCTCAACCGAAACGATGGGGTATAGGGAGACAAGGTCAGCTAAGTATTTTGCCATCGCATCAGAGTTGAGCGATTTGCCTTCGCCGGCGAGTTCATATTTTCCGTTCTTGTAAAACTCGGTCGCGGCCGCATCGAGGGCGATAAACATATCCTCGCCCGGGCGGTATCCGGCCTTTTCAATTGCCGACATGATAAAGCCGAGCGCGTCATCGGTGGATTTAAGGTTCGGCGCGAAGCCGCCTTCGTCGCCGACATTGGTGTTGTGGCCGGCGTCCTGAAGGCCTTTTTTCAAAACATGAAAAACTTCCGCCCCCATCCGCAGCGCCTCGGCAAAGCTCTCCGCGCCGAGCGGCATGATCATGAATTCCTGAATGTCGATGGGGTTGTCGGCATGAGCGCCGCCATTGATGATATTCATCATCGGCGCCGGCAACACTCGCGCCTGGGTCCCGCCGATATAGCGGTAGAGCGGCAGCGCTGCCGCGTAAGCCGCCGCCGTCGCCGTCGCCAGCGAGACGCCAAGCAGCGCGTTGGCGCCGAGGCGGGTTTTGTTGTCGGTTCCATCAAGCGCAATCAGGGTCTCGTCAATCAGCACCTGGTCTTCGGCGTCAAAGCCGGACAACGCATCGAAAATCTCACCATTGACCGCCACCACGGCGCCTTGAACGCCCTTGCCGCCATAGCGGGCATCGCCGTCGCGCAGCTCATGGGCTTCATGGGCGCCGGTGGATGCGCCCGAGGGCACGCCCGCCCGGCCGAACGATCCGTCCTCCAGCGTCACATCCACCTCAACCGTCGGATTGCCACGGCTATCGAGAATTTCACGGGCAAAAATATCGACGATGGCGGTCATAGATCACTTCCGTTCATGGATTACTGGCGGCTTTGTAAAAACTAGGCTCTCTATACGCCGCCCCCCGCTGATCGCAACCTGCATCCGGGTGTGGGCGCCAGCTCCAGAACGCAAAAACGCCGCCCGGAAGGGCGGCGCGCTAGGCCGGAAAGGCAATTTTTGACCGAACTACTCTTTCGGCTCAAGCACCTGACGGCCGCGATATTTGCCGGTTTTGAGGTCGATATGGTGGGGGCGACGCAATTCGCCCGAATCCTTGTCCTCAATATAGGTCGCCGCTTTGAGGCGGTCGTGGCTGCGCCGCATGCCGCGTCTCGCCGGCGTAATCTTACTCTTGGGAACAGCCATGGCTAACCTCTATTATCCATAAATTGCGCAATCCCAGCTCTCGCCGTTGCGCACGAAAGCGGTCGTCTAAGCCAACCGCCGGCTTATTGCAAGCCCGCTGTAGCAATTTCCGGCCGGCGCCCAACCAGCGCCCCTCCTCCGCTACCTCAGGCAAAACCTGGTTAATGCGATAGCCGCAAATTATCCGCCGGGTTTTGTCGGGCGGAAACCTGCATCGGCTAGCTTGCCGATGTTTCCAGAGGTGCCCAGTTGCGTAGAATTTTTCTCCTTTCCGTTGTCTCCAGCCTTGCCGTGTTGGGTTCCGCCAATGCGCAAGTCTCCGATCCCCATATGTCCGGCGCCCTGGCCCCGGCGGGCCAGACCGTCGTCGAGCCGACCGCGGTCTCGCGCCAGGCCATTAATCATGAAGCCTTGGTCGACCGGATGGCGGCGGATTTTTATGAAAACGCCCTGCGCCATTCTCAAGCGCTCAGGGTGCAGAAGGCGACAACGCAAGCCTATCTGGCAATGGGCGAGGCAGACCGCGCCCAATTTCGTGAACAACGGCGTGCGGCCTGGCGGATTATGAGTGAGGATCAAAGGCGGTCATTGCGCAATACCAAAACGCCGCGATATCTGCTGCTTACTGAGGAACAAAAACAGCCGTTTCGCGATATCGCGCTCGACCAGCTGACGGCGAGCGGCGCCCGCGCAATCGACCCGACCCTGGGTGGGATTTAACAGGCCGGGATTTAACAGCGAAATTTAAAGATCAATTCTTGGCGCGGTGCATAACCAGATATTCGCGCGCCTGGCGCTGCGCTTCGGCAATCTCTTCCGCCGTCATCTCAACCGACAACTCAGCGCGGTAAGCGCGCGCTTCCATGTTGCCTTGCATCGCCGCGAGGTTAAACCATTTATGCGCCGTGATCAGATCGAGATCGCCGGTCTCGACGGCTGTAGATGCTTGCAGACCCAACCGGTACATTTCTTCACCGCTTAAAATAGGCTCTGCAAAGTCAAGCGCAGCGGCTGTCATCGTTATCGTCATTATGCGACCCCTTATCATGCCCCCCGACGCATCAGCACGATCGGGTTAACCATGACAAAGTTGAGAGGACGCGCCCTAAAATCTGGTTAACGCCGCATTAGCAGATCGTTTACGAATGGATAAGGTTTTGTTAACCTGAATTTTCATTTACTCTGTATACTGTTATTTTTTGGAAAATAAATTTTTCTTGGCTTGTTCGCCTTCGACGAGCGCTCGCGATTCAGCAATTTTTTTGGAGCCAACGCCGAGCCACCCCGGCCCGCCTCTCACGCGGACCTCGTCCACAAAATTGGCGGCTGACATCAAGCCAGCCGCCAAAAGGCAAAACAACATTTTCTACTTCAGCCGTGGACGCCCGACATAACGATCTAATGGTTTGCCGTCACCGCGCCGAGCATGCCCACAATCATCTTATGTATCGGTATCGGCGTCGTCGGGCTTCTTCTCAAGCCGCTCAAAGTCGCCCAGACTACATGAGCCATTTGTGAAACCGGTTGTGTTGTCGACAACCGAGATGATTTCATTGCGGCAAAGCCGGTTATTCGATGTCGTGTATTGAAGCCTGTTAAAAGTACTATCCGCACCGATGCAACGGCCAGAGACCCTATTGAGATAATAATGATTGGAGCCGACGCGGACGAGAAAATTATAATCGTCCAGCGCTTTGATTTGATTGACCTGACGCAGGCCAAGACAGGTCAGATAGTCTCCGGTTTGCTCAAACTCCGCCAGCCGCGCCGAGGCGCTTTCGCTCATTTCATATGAGCCGCTGCTGGCGCAGGCCGCGCCTGCAAAAGCTGCAACGGCTACACCTATTAACATTCCTCGCATAATATCCTCCGTTAGCGCCACGCCCACAGCCGCTAAACGCCAGCAGTGTACGCCGCCTCGCGCAAAGTTCCAATGCGCGCAGACGCCCCAATCCCCGGGCCGAGCGCCTTAAACATCACAAACACGCGAGAGTGCGGGCCGTTAGCCGAGCTGATAGCCCGGGGTAGATCTGGAGATGTCGGTTTCTTCCCCGCTCATCTCCGTCTCGACATCGGCAAATAGCGGCGTCGATAGATAGCGCTCGCCGGTGTCGGGCAGCATGCACAAAATATTGGCGCTTTTGGCCGCAGTTTTGGCGATCTCCATGGCCGCGGCGAAGGTCGCGCCGGCGGAAATCCCGGTGAATATCCCTTCTTTTTGCGCCAGCTGTTGCGAGTATTTCATCGCATCGGCATGAGGCGTTGTGATAATTTGATCGACCACGCCGGCGGCGACCGCTTCGGCGGCAATTTGCGGAATAAAATCCGGGCTCCAGCCCTGGATCGGATGCGGCGTCCAGGCCGGGTGCGACGCGGCGGGACTACCGTCCGAATTGCGTTCCTGTGGGGCGCCGCTTGAGAGCATCGCCGCGTCCGGCGGTTCGCAAACGATAATCTTCGTATGCGGACTTTGTTTTTTCAAAACCCTAGCGACCCCGGTCAGCGTGCCGCCTGTGCCGAAACCAGTCACCCAATAGTCAAGTTTTTCGCCTTTGAAAGCGGCGATAATCTCCGGGCCGGTAGTGCGCTCATGGATTGCGGGGTTGGCTTCGTTCTCAAACTGGCGGGTTAAAAACCAGCCATTCTTCGTCGCAAGCTCTTTGGCCTTCTCGACCATGCCGGTGCCTTTGGCCGGCGCCGGCGTTAAAATTACTTTGGCGCCGAGGAAGCGCATCAGCTTGCGGCGCTCAACGGAAAAACTCTCCGCCATCGTCACCACCAGCGGATAACCCTTCGCCGCGCACACCATAGCGAGGCCAATCCCGGTATTGCCGCTGGTCGCCTCAACCACTGTCTGGCCGGGTTTTAAATCGCCGGATTTCTCCGCCGCTTCAATGACCCCAAGCGCGAGCCGATCTTTAACTGAACCCAGCGGATTGAACGCTTCAAACTTTACATAGAGATTGACGCCCTCGGGCCCGATCCGGTTGATGCGGATGACCGGCGTGTTGCCGATGGTGCTGAGAATGCTGTCGTGCTTCTTCGTCATTTCTCTCTCCTCATATTAATTCGATTTGCTAGCTTCAGCTTTGACGTGCTCGGTGATGCGGCGGAGGATCATTGTTCAGCCTCCTGCGACGAGACGCCGAGTTTTGCCCTGATTGAATCCCGCAGCGCTGTCGCATAGTTGCTCCGGTCGCGCCCGATCAGCGATGCAACATGCATGGTCGACATCCAATATCGCAGCTCCTTCATCAACACCGCATCGCCTGCGATCACATCGACGATCTCTTTCGCATGCGCCTCTGTAATCGGCGAGGCGCACTCGAACATTTTCTGCACGCCGGAAAAGTCAGACGTATAGCACTCTTCCCATATATACGTTTGAATATCGAGCGGAACGACGCCGCGCACATGTTCGCGGTAGGCAGGGCGTTCACCCACCGTAGCAGCGGCCTCAAAGAGATAGTAGTCGGCCAACTCGTCTCGAAGTTTGAGATCAGCAATCAAACCCAATTCGCCTGCACTCTTCAACTCGTCATAGGTAGCCTGTAAAGTGACAAATTCCGCCACCTGGCTGGCCTGAAAATAAGCAAGCAAAAGCTCCCAGTACGATGAATCAACTGCGACGCCAGTTTCCGCGTAGCTAATCCCCTTGGCGCCATAATCCGAAACATTACCCCAGAAGCTTGAACGATCCGAAACACTGGCAATGTCTGCGTCGAGATCGGCGCCGATGCGCTCAAGATAGGCGCGCGCTCTGGTCTGGTCGGTACGTGCATCGTTCCAGTTTGAGACCTGCAAACCTACAAAGACGCCGACGACGACAATCAAGAAATCAATGCCGACCGCAAACCAGTTCTGGGCTTTGACATGCTCAGTGATGCGGCGGAGGATCATGGCGTTAGCTCCGCTGCATTTTGATCCATACCCAATTCAATTTCGAGCGCGTTTCGCGTCTCGTGAAAATTCTCGAGATTGCGATCAAGCCAGTCAATATTGAGGTGTCCGAGCCGTTCCTGGACTGCGACGGCGGCCCTGAACCTGCGATCTTGGCATAGCCCGTCGAAATCCACATCAAGCTCATCCCACATCGCAACGCTGAACCCGCCCTTTGGCTGATCCAAGCGGAAAATTATTATTTGATCCATATAAGTAGTTTGATTACGTGCGCGCATTTGAACTGACGGCCATACTCTGGCTTGATATTCAATTTCTCGGTCAGCCTCGATCAGTAGATCTCGAATGTGTGTGTTTTTTATCAGCCCAAGCCGTCCCGATGATCGTAATTCTTTCAACGTCCCGTCCGCAAACGTTGCCGGTATGTGTTTCCCCGCGTGATACAGACCATTGGCGAAAGTGTCGCGGTTTTTATCAACCAATACGCATGTCTCCAAGCTGTCGAGCACCAGAGAAATCCCATTTGTGTTGGCATTGATAAATTTCCTCGTGCCTTCCGTGGCATCGATAGACAGGGTCATATCGTCGTGCAGGCGGCGCAAATAATCAGATGCGAGTGAGTTTTCCTTTCGGAAATCATTCCAGTTCGACACCTGGATACCGACAAAGACACCTACAACGACAATGAAAAAATCAATCCCGACCGCGAACCAGTTTTGGTTGCGAACGTGTTCGGTGATGCGACGCAGCAGCATAAGCTCCCTCTTAATCGCCTGCGCGCGCAGACAAAACACAACATGCGCAAAAAATGTGACGCTCTATTCGACGCCTAGTTTTTTCTTCAAAATCTCATTCACTGCTTGCGGGTTGGCTTTGCCCTGCATCGCCTTCATTACCTGCCCGACAAACCAGCCGAAGGTTTTTGGTTTTTCTTTGAGCATTTCAACCTGCTTTGGGTTGGCGGCAATGATCTCATCGATGATTTTTTCAATCGCGCCTGTATCGGTTACTTGTTTCAGCCCACGTTTTTCAACGATATCCGCCGGGTCGCCGGTCTCCGCGCCTTCAAACATCAGCGCGAAAACATCCTTGGCAATCTTGCCGGAGATGGTTTGATCCTTGATCAGACCAATGAGTTTGCCAAGCTGGTCAGCGCTCACAGGGCTTTCGCCGATCTCTTTGTTTTCTTTGTTGAGCGCGCCAAACAACTCGCCGGTCACCCAGTTCGACGCCAGCTTGCCGTCGCTGACCCCACTATCACCCTTTAAGACGACTTCTTCAAAAAACGCCGCCTTTTCCTTGTCCGCGGACAACACCACCGCGTCATAGGCGTTAAGACCATAATCCTTCATGAACCGGTGTTTCTTGGCGTCAGGAAGTTCGGGGAGCATCGCCTTGATCTCATCGACCCAGGCCTGATCAAATTCCAGTGGCAGCAAATCCGGGTCCGGGAAATAGCGATAGTCGTGCGCGTCTTCTTTCGAGCGCATGGTCCGGGTCTCGCCGGTCTTCGGATCGAACAACAAGGTTTCCTGATCGATGGTTCCACCAGCTTCCAAAACCTCAATCTGCCGGCGCGCTTCAAAGTCAATCACTTGTCGCGTAAACCTGATCGAGTTGACGTTTTTGGTTTCCGTCCGTGTACCAAGATATTTGAAATCTCCTGTCTCGCGGAACTTGTCGTAATTGCCTGCCCGACAGACTGAAACATTCACGTCCGCACGCATGGAGCCCTCTTCCATATTACCGTCGCAGGTGCCGAGATAACGCACAATGGTGCGGATCTTCGAAAAATATGCAGCTCCCTCTTCGGCCGAACGCATATCCGGTTTGGAGACGATTTCCATCAACGCCACGCCAGACCGGTTGAGATCCACATAAGACGCATTCGGCGCCATGTCGTGGATCGACTTGCCGGCGTCCTGTTCCAGATGCAGCCGCTCAATGCCGATGGTTTGTGTCTCGCCACCCTCCAGCTCGATCTCAATCTCGCCTTCGCCAACGATCGGATCTTTGAACTGGGAAATCTGATAGCCTTGGGGCAGGTCGGGATAGAAATAATTCTTGCGGTCAAAGCGAGACCACAGGTTGAT
The DNA here is from genome assembly GCA_021776415.1 of Hyphococcus sp. Classification (GTDB taxonomy): domain Bacteria; phylum Pseudomonadota; class Alphaproteobacteria; order Caulobacterales; family Parvularculaceae; genus Hyphococcus. The sequence goes on along the minus strand of JAJFFY010000046.1, from coordinate 50,363 downwards.
CTTGGCGTTAAGGCCAAGGCCGGTCCGGATCGCCTGCTCGACGCAAAACTTGTTGATGACCGGCAGCATACCCGGCATCGCCGCGTCGACCAGCGAGACATTCTCGTTAGGCCCGGCGCCGTATGCAGCGCTGGCGCCTGAAAACAGCTTCGAGGTTGATTTTACTTGGGCGTGAACCTCAAGCCCGACCACGACCTCCCAGTCGCCGGTCGCCCCTTGCAGCAAATTACGCGTTTCGCTCATGTTCTCTCGATCCTCACTTCAGACCGATCACATAGCGGTCTTTATGGAAGTGGATCAAGGTGATTAAATGGGGTGCGCCGCCGCCTTACCCCCCCCTTGAGGGGAGGTATCAGGCCCGAGCAAGCTCAGGCGAAGTCATCGGCCAGTGCGGCTCTGGTCTCCGCCGGCAGCAGCGTCATATGCGGGTAATTGTGGTGTTTGATACCCAGGGTCACGTCGTCTTTAGTATCTCTAAACGCTTGCGCTTCGCCGTCGGTAAAGCGGAAATGCAGAAAATGCACCGATGATGTTTTGCCGCCCGCCGTGGTGCGGTCCACATCCCGCTCGGCTTCTGCGGTGATTTCATGCTCGCCGAATTTCAAAAATATGGTTTGCTCAACACCGCCAAGCGTTCCGAGAATACGTGCTCGCAACGCCTCGTCGTCGATCTCGAACATCAAGGTCGCCACCAGATCGAGCCCCTTGGGGATCAACGGGTTAAACGCCGCCAGTTCATCAGCGATCTGTTCCTCGCCGCCCTTTTCGATATAGAGCATTTCGTGGATCTGCAGCCACATCGTATCATAACTCTCAAAATAGAACGTCGCATAGGGACCCATGGCCACGCGCCGGTTCTTTTTTGCCTTGATGATGGTTTTGCGTTTCTCGTCGCGGATCTGTTCATAATCCAACATCGCCATAACGTCGTCCCGAGTAATTTCGAAACGGTCGCGTGGCGGTTTCATTTGAATAATATTGTTCATGAGAACACCTCTGAGGAGCGCCCGGCTACAGGCCGTAGGCCTTAGCGATAATTTCTATAGGATGCCAGGAGCGCGCCGGCGCGGCGCCGTCCTCCAGCACATCGACGCCGGTGCGAATGTGATCGCAGGCGAGCGGACAGGTCGAGACGACAAAAGCGTTGTGGACCTCAAGCGCCTTTTTGGCGACCGGTTTGCCGATCTTTATCGCCATCTCGTGATTGTCCTTCTTAATCCCCCAGGTCCCGCCATGGCCGGAACAGCGCTCAATCACGGTCAGCTCGGTGTCAGGTATCAGCTTGAGGAGTTCGGTGGATTTCTGACCGATATTCTGCGCGCGGCTGTGACAGGAAAGATGCAGCGTCACGCCGCCCTTCACTGGCGCCAGCCCATCGGCGAGGCCTTCCTTTTTCGACACATCGATAAGGAATTCGTCGAAATCCATCGTCGCGGCGGACAGCGCGCGGACATCGTCATCGTCGGGCAGGATCAACGGCCATTCAAATTTCAACATCAACGAACAGGACGGCACCAGCCCCATAATAGTGTAGCCGTCATCAACCAGGGGCCGCAGCGCCCCCGCGACTTTGCGCGCATTGGCGGCGACTTTGTCGAGATTGCCCTGCTCCAGCGCCGGCATGCCGCAACAGGCGGGATAGACGACTTCTGCGTCAATGCCATTCTTGGCCAGCACGGAGAGCGCCGCCTCGCCGATCTCCGGCTTGTTGTAGTTGGAAAAGCAAGTGGCGTAGACGGCGAGCTTGCGCTTGCCATATGCGGGCGCATCTTTTGCGATTTCCCGCGGCGCTTTGGCGCGCTGCTTTAGCGTACGAGTGTTAAACTTCGGCAGCTCGGCTTCAGGGTGAATATCGCCGAGCGTATTAATCAGGGTGCGAACGTTTTTATTCTTCTTGTTGGTCGCCCAGTTGATGACGCCCGCAATCGGGCGCGCCAGCTCGCCATTGCGGTCGGTCTTGACCAGTTGCGTATCAGCGAAGCTCACCTCGCCCTTGCGGTGCTGGATCGCGCGGTAACGCAGCATCAGATGCGGGAAGTCGATATTGAACTCATGCGGCGGTACATAAGGGCACTTGGTCAGGAAGCACATGTCGCACAACGTGCAGCCGTCCACCGTGTCCTTGATATCATTGGCGGTCAGATCCTCGACGACCTCGTTTTTGCTTTCATCGATGCGGTCAAACAGGGTTGGAAAACTGTCGCAAAGGTTGAAGCAACGGCGGCAGGAATGGCAAATATCGGCGACCCGGCGAAACTCCTTGTCAAACGCCGCCTCATCGTAGAATTCCTCATCGCGCCAAGCGATCGGATGGCGCATCGGCGCATCGAGTGAGCCTTCACGTGCGGGTGCTGTTTTTGAATCTGAGCCCATGAACGCCCTCCAAAGTTAGGTTTTCTCCAATCATCCGCGCCTGCGCTTCAAGTCGGGCGGAGGTTCAGAGATTTGAGAGAACACCCTGACATTGCCTCTCTGGATTGCCGGGACAAGCCCGGCAATGACAGCGGATATTGAATAAAAAAACTCTCATCGTGTCATTGCCGGATTTATTCCGGCAATCCAGGGGCGCTTGCTTGGTGCTTACGGCTCCTGGCATTCGCCGGAATGATCGGGGTGCATATGCCGGTCTTCTAGCTCGCGACTTCGTCGAGGGTTCTTTGAAACTTGCCAGCGTGGGATTTTTCCGCCTTGGCGAGCGTTTCAAACCACGAGGCGATTTCGTCAAAGCCTTCTTCGCGCGCGGTGCGCGCCATGCCCGGATACATGTCGGTATATTCGTGGGTCTCGCCGATAATCGCCGACTTCAAATTGGCGACCGTATCGCCGATCGGCTCGCCGGTGGCCGGATCGCCAACCTCTTCGAGAAATTCCAGATGTCCGTGCGCGTGCCCGGTCTCGCCTTCTGCGGTCGAGCGAAACACCGCGGCGACATCATTGTAGCCTTCAATGTCGGCTTTTTGGGCGAAATAAAGATAGCGGCGGTTGGCCTGGCTCTCGCCGGCAAATGCGGCGGCCAGATTTTCTTGTGTTTTCGAACCCTTCAACGACATGGAATATCTCCTGATGTTTTAAAATCACATCCTCCGTCCGGAAGTTGCGGACGCAAGATTGGTGTGCGCGTACTATGTCGCCGATGGTTGGTAAATCCAAATTCAAAATACCGTTTGGCGCCATCTAGAAATTCGAATGGCGGAGCCCCGAAACGATCATCCCGCATCAGCGCGCGCGACCACGCGTTCAATCGCGCGGTGCAGCCGTCTTGGATATTGCAGCTCCAGATAATGGGTCCCGCCGGTGATGATATCGAGATTGGCTTCGGGACCCAGCGCTTCCATTAGCCTGTACGCATTGGATCTCGGCACCAGCGCATCGAAGTCGCCATGCAGCACCTCGACCGGCTTGTCGAGCGTAGCAACCGCTTCCAGCAACGGTCCGATTTGCGCCCGCCGCCCGGCGACTTCGGCGCGGACTTTTTGCCAGCGATTAGGAATATAAGGCTCCAGCCCCGCCTCACCGCCGAGTTTTTCTAATGTCAGCGCATAGTCGTGGGGCTCGTCGATCAGTGCGGCGACGGTGACAACGCCTTTGACGGCATCGGGAAACTCAAGCGCGGCTTTGAGCGCCAATTCGCCGCCATAAGAAACCCCGAGCGTGATGATCTTCTTGGTCGCGAAGGCGCCACCGGGCAGGAACGGTTTGATCGCCGCTACCTGTTCGGAAAAATCGGTGATCACACCGTCATGGCCCTTGCCAAAGCCCGGCCGCGTCAGAACCACCACCTCAACCCCGCGCGGCGCGGTGCGCAAAAACCGCGTGTAAAGCAGCTTGTTGCAAGGCGTGCCCGGAAACACCACGACGCGCCACTCGCCGGGATCGGGCGCCAGATAAGCGTCAAGCTCAAGCGGCTCGGCCAGCGGCGCGGTGTAGGTGATTTCACGGTAGGATCGGGTCATGCGTTTCTATGCGCCGCGTATGAATTCAATATCCGTGCGTCGGGCAACCCCTACCTCCACCACTCATCCGGGCGCGCGGTAAAGCCCACCCTTGCTCCAACACGTGCATGGCTTTGAACAAGGTCACTCCTGGCTGCCCACGCGCGTGAAATCGTTTAGGTTAAACTGGCGCCAGCCTTCCGGGGTTTTAATCCAATCCGTGACTTGCATCTTTTCAGGCGCCAGCAGCTCATAACGTGTGCGGCCTTGTTTGCCGCCATCGACACCCCAGTGGGCGATCAACGCGTTGTTTTCGTGTTCAGCCTTTATAGGGTGAAGGTCGCCAGAGTTATCCGCCCAAAACGCGCTGAACGGATTGCTGTCTCCCGTCGCGTAGAACGCCACGCCCTGAAACACAACTTTTTGACCCTCGCCGCGCGACATCTCTATATGATATTCAAGCTGTACAAATTTGCCATTGAGAACTGGCGCCCAGGTCATGACGCTTCGTGCAGGCCCGCCAAAGGCATCGCCGTCCGAATGCCATTCGCCCGCGAAGCGTTCCAGCAACGAGGCATCATCTGCTGCCGAAGCCGAACCTGACACCGCCATAATAAAAGCAATAGCGATCAATAAAAACCGCATGGAAGCCTCCTCATGTCTGCATACACATCATGACGCTGCAGTGTGGAACGTTTCGACAATATTATGGCTCCCAACCCAATCCTGCAAATTCGTAAGTTTACTCCCACCACTCATCTGGCCGCGCATCAAAGCCCGCCGCCTGTTCCAGCACGTGCATGCCTTTGAACAGGGTCTCCTCGTCGAACGGCCGCGCCAATAGCTGCAGGCCCAGCGGCAAGCCTTGGGCGTCGAGCCCTGCGGGCACCGAGGCGCCGGGAAGCCCGGCTAGGTTTGCGGTTACGGTGAAGATATCGTTGAGATACATCTGCACCGGGTCGCCGTCTTTTTCGCCAAGGCCGAACGCCGCCGACGGCGTTGAGGGAGTAAGGATCAGATCAACTTTCTTATAAGCCTCGGTGAATTCATCGAAAATCTTCTTACGGACCTTCTGGGCGCGTAGATAATAGGCGTCATAATAGCCCGCCGACAGAACGTAAGTTCCGATTAATACCCGCCGCTTGACCTCGTCGCCAAAGCCTTCGGCTCTGGTGGTCTCGTACATCGACAAGATATCGTCATAGTCCTTGGCGCGATGGCCGAATTTGACGCCGTCATAACGCGCCAGGTTCGATGAGGCCTCCGCCGGGGCAACGATATAATAAACCGGCAGCGCGTATTTGGTCATCGGCAAAGAGATGTCGACAATCTCGCAACCGGCGTCTTTCATCCAAGCGACGCCTTCGGCCCATAGTTTTTCAATTTTGTCCGGCATGCCGTCGAGGCGATATTCTTTTGGCACGCCAATTTTGAGACCCTTAACCGACTGACCGAGGACGGCCTCATAGTCCGGGACCGGACGGTCAATCGAAGTTGAATCTTTGGCGTCATATCCGGCCATGGAGCGCATCATAATCGCCGCGTCGCGGACATCGCGGGTGATCGGACCGGCCTGATCTAGAGACGAGGCAAAGGCGGCAATCCCCCAGCGCGAACAGCGCCCATAGGTGGGTTTGACGCCGACCGTGCCGGTGAGCGAGGCCGGCTGACGGATTGACCCGCCAGTGTCCGTAGCGGTGGCGCCGGCGCACAGCCGCGCCGCAACCGAGGCGGCTGACCCGCCGGAAGACCCGCCCGGCGTCAGCGGCGTTTCATCGCCTTCGCGCCGCCAAGGACTAACCACAGGGCCATAGTAACTGGTCTCATTCGACGAGCCCATGGCGAACTCGTCCATGTTGAGCTTGCCCAGCATCACCGCACCGTCGCGCCAGAGGTTCGACGTCACGGTCGATTCATAGCGCGGTTTAAACCCATCGAGAATATGTGAGCCCGCGGTCGTTAAGACGCCTTCGGTGCAATAGAGATCCTTGATGCCGAGCGGCACGCCTTCAAGCGCTCCGCCCTCGCCTCGGCTGAGCTTTTCGTCCGACGCCTTGGCCATGGCGCGGGCCTTGTCTGCCGTCAGGGTGATAACGACGTTCAACTCTTTTGCCGCGTCGATGCGCGCAAGATAGGCGTCGGCCGTCTCCGCTGCTGAGATTTTTTTGTCTTTCAGCGCGTCGCGGAGGTCTGCGAGGGAGAGGTCAATGATATCGGTCATCACTCCACCACCTTCGGCACAACGAAGAAATGGTCTTGGGTCTTGGGCGCATTGGCGACGACATTGTCGGGCTGGCTACCGCCGGTTGGACCTTTCTGCAATGCATCGGCACGCATAGCGAGGCTGACATCGACGGTGGAGGCCATCGCCTCAACGCCTTCGACGTCGACCTCGTTCAACTGCTCTATCCAGCCGAGAATGCCGGAGATCTCTTCGGCCAGCGGCTCGAGGCGATCTTCCGGTTCGGCGATGCGGGCAAGGCGCGCCACTTTGCGCACGGTCTCTTTATCGACAGCCATGGGGGTCCAATCCGTTGTCTCGTAGGTGTTGGCCTATCAACGGGCGCCCAAAGGTTCAAGTGGGCGGTTCAAGAGGGCGCGCCCGCAGCAGCAAGCAGCCGACCCACCTCCCGCTCGGGATTGGCCAGCGGGGTGCGGACAAAATACCGTAGCGCGGCGACAAATTCCCTATCACCGCTGCGTTTAGCGACAAAGTCGTAGAAATCACCCTCGTCATAGCCGTCGCTGGTCTTCGCCGCAGCGATAAACCCCTTCCAGAAGTCCGAGACCGTCTCCCCCTCGGCCCAGGACACCGCTGCGGCGATGACGTGACCGCATGCGTAGAGCGCGCGAAAGCGGCCTCGCGCAGCCGCCGTGGCGAGCGGCCCGTCGCGCAGTTCGCCAGCGCACTCGTCCCGCGCCCGGTCGAAATCAGCGGCATAGGCTTCCCTGTCCCACAGCCCGAGGGCGACCAGTGTCTCCGCGGCGATGGCGTCGGCAGCGCCTTCATGGATCCATCCGGCGACGTCGTCGGAGCCCGGTCGCGCCGCCGCCTGCCACAGATGCACCGCCTCATGGATCGTCGAGCGGCGAAAGATGCCTAACGCCTTGGGCGACGGCGCGCGCCAGGCGCCGCCCTCCAGCGTGATTTGAAATTGCGCCGGCAGCGCATCTCCGGAATAGCTCAAGCGCCCCTCCTCTCGCCCCAGCGGCGCGGCCAGGAAAAGGTTCGGTTTGACCGCCAGGGAAAAATCGAGCGCCTCAGCGAGATGGGCGAATACGCGTGGCGTCAATGCGTAAAACTCATCGATGATCCACTGCGGAGCGGCGGCGTCAACCACCGCCATCACCTCACGTGTCTCCACCGGTTCCAGCGGACCCATATAAACGAAGGCAGGATGCGCCAGAGGGCTGCGCCAATTGGTCAGGCGGTCTGCTGTGCGCGCGCCAAACGCGACCGCCTTGGCGCCTGATGCCGGGATAAAACTAAACACCGTATTGACCCGCCCACCCCGCGCCGTCACGGGCCAGAAATGACCGTTATAGATCATCACCCCGCTTTCGCCATAGCGAGCGATCGGCTGGTAATTTTTCTGTATACGGATAACGTCGGGTGATGCGACAATGACGATGCGGTCGAATTTAGCCCCATCAGTGCGGCTAATGCGGTCGCCATCATACAGCCGCGCAAGCTTAAAACCCGGCGTTTCAACCTTCCAGCGGCGCGCACGATGGCCGGTGGCAAGCTCGCCAAACAACAACGCGCGGCGACGCTTTTTCAGATCATAAGTTATCCGCAAAGCTCCGTCGCCTAGCTGCTCGACGGTGACGCGAATATCTGCCGGCCGGGCTCGATCAGATGCCAGCGAACCCAGTGTCATCGCCGCGACCGCAAGGGCTGCGAGCGCCAGAATCGCCGGCCGTGCGCCGCGACGCAGAAGGGGAGCCAAAAAAATCACCACGCGTTCAAACCTCATCCATAGGCCGCCCTTGACCGTCTGTGTTACCATAACGCCATGGCGGAGACATTTGAACAACAAGCAGTCGCATTCGGGCCTTTGGGTGCGCTATTGGGTCTCGATCTTGGCGAGAAAACCATTGGTGTCGCCGTGTGCGATCCCGCGCGCATGGTGGCGACGCCGGTAGAGACCATCCGTCGCAAAAAATTCACTATCGATGCGGAGCGGCTCGCGGCCCTCGCGGGTGAGCGCAATGTCATCGGTCTCATTCTTGGCCTGCCGCTCAATATGGACGCAACCGAGGGCCCGCGGGTCCAATCGGTGCGCTCCTTTGCCCGCAACCTTGCCCGCATCCTGCCACTGCCGGTCGCCTTCTGGGACGAGCGGATGTCGACCATGGCGATGCAGCGCGATTTGATCGCGCTCGACACCAGCCGCGCCAAGCGGGCGGAAAAGATCGACGCCATGGCGGCGACGTTTATACTCCAGGGCGCGATTGATCGAATCAGGGGACTGAACCTATGAAACCGCAAACCTTACGCCTTCTCATTATTGCGCTGTTGACCACCACCGGCATCTTTCACCTCGCCGTGGCGCTACTCGGCGTCGCCCCGGGGCTGGCTCTGCCGCTGACCGGGTTCGGCGCGCTCTATATCGCGCTCAGCTTTTACGTCCGCAAAGACACCAATGACGGCTCAAAAAACCATAGCCGCAACGCCATACTCGCGACGGTTGTGGCGTGCACGCTCGGCCTCGGGCTCGGCGGCTCAAACTATCTCTCCAATGGCGGGCCCTTAGCGCTGCCGATTATGTTCCTGATCGACATTGCGATTATCGCCGCCGGGGTGATGTGGCTGATGAAGACGCGGGCGAAGATCTGAGACAAGTTGCCGGGCGAGGCCTTCCGGCGTATAGGCCCTGTTTTAATGACTACAACATCACGCCCCTCGCCGCCTCCCGGTGGTTTCACCGCGCGCCGCCTGATCAGCATTGATGATTTGGGCGACGCCGAGATCGCCTATATTCTTGATCTTGCCGAGCACTATGCCGGATACATCAACCGCTCCGAGCCGGCGCCGCAATGTCTCGCCGGGCGCACCCAGATCAATCTTTTCTTTGAAGATTCCACTCGCACCAATCTCTCCTTTGACCTTGCTGGCCGCAAACTCGGCGCCGATGTCGTCAATGTTCCGGTGTCGGCCTCGTCGGTCCATAAGGGCGAGAGCCTGATCGACACTGCGCAGACGCTGGCGGCCATGGGAGCTGATGTGATGATCATTCGCGCCAAAGAAGAAGGCCTGCACAAGCGTCTCGATCAGCTGCTGGATTGCGTCGTCATCAATGGCGGCGCCGGCGCGCTTGAACATCCGACCCAGGCGCTGCTTGATGCCGCCGCGATCCGCTCGAAGTTCAAAACGCTGCGCGGTCTCACCATCGCCATCTGTGGCGATGTTAAACACTCCCGCGTCGCCGGCTCCGATGCGCGGCTGTTCACGCGGCTTGGCGCGACCGTCCGTTTTGTCGGACCGGCGGGGCTGATGCCCAATGACAATCAGTTTACTGATATTGAGCGCGTTGCAAATCTCAAAGGTGGTCTCAAAGACGCCGATATCGTGATGGGGTTGCGCATGCAGTTCGAGCGGATGGAATCCGGCGCTGATGCGGCGCGAGGCTATTTCGAAAGCTTTGGCCTGACACATGAGACCATGAAACTCGCCAACCCCGGCGCCTTTGTCATGCATCCGGGGCCGATGAATCGCGGTGTTGAAATTGACGGCGCCCTTGCCGACGACCCGGCACACTCACTCATTTTGCAACAAGTGTTTTACGGCGTTGCGACCCGTATGGCCGTGCTGGATGCTCTGCTCTACGAGGCCTGACGCTGAGCTACGAACATTACCATTCTGTAATATTTTACTTCTTCTCAAACTGCCCACCACCGCCGCCAATATCGGCTAGCGCCGCGATCTTGCAAAGTTTTTTGCCGCCCTATGGCGCCGCAGATGTTGCTCGACCGGCGCCGCCACAACAATTCGCACCGTGACGAACCGGGTACGGATGGTTAGGGTCCTTTTCGTGGGCGAAAATAAGGGAGAGGACCATGAAATTTTCTACAATCTGGAAAGTTGCGTTATTTACCGGCGCCGCATTATGCGCGATGCCGGCTGTCAATGCGCAAACCCGCACGGGGGCTGCCGAGGAAGAACCAAAGCGCGCGACCATCACGCGCAAGGCGCCGGTGAGAGCGGTGCGCGCCACTAAACAAGAAGATCAGGCAACGGTTGCGCGATCCAGCCAGACCCGCGCTACATTGGCAAGGGATGTCCGTGGGCTGAGCGTAGACACAGAAGAAATCGCGAGCCACCAGATCCGCCCGGCCAATGTGGTCGGCGCGGTCTCTGATGACGGGCTTGACGAGAACGAGGCCGCCGCGCCGGTGCGGGCGCTTATCTCGAAATCCAGGCGGACCATGCGCGGGTCTTCCGCCGCCGCGGTGCGGGACGAAATCTCCAAGATGTCGCCGCAAACCAAAGCCGTCGTCGCCAAGCCCCGCGGGTTTGTGCGCGCCGTTCCATCCGGCCCGGCCATCCCAGCCGGCCCCGGCGGCGTTGCATTACCACCGAAGCCAAAGCTTGACGTCAACGCGTTTGGCGAAGCGTTTCACGCCGCCATCAAAGACAATGTCGCCGGCTACGCCCTGCGGATCGGCAAGAACGGCCAGACCATCTATACGCTGCAATGGAACTGGGCGCAGACGCCCAGCGACTCATCACTCGGCTGGAGCCCGGGGCGGCGCATGCATATCGCCAGCGTCAGTAAGCTGATGACCGCGATCGCTATGGTTGATCTGCTTGAGCAGAAAAATATTTCCTACGACGCCAAGATCATCAACTATCTGCCGACATACTGGCAGAAGGGGCCCAACATTGACGACATCACCTTCCGTCAGTTGCTGACCCACCGATCTGGCTTTTCTACCGGCACATCCAGTTCAAACTATCAGTTCATGAAAGCCCGCGTCGCGGCAGGGTTTTCGTCCGGCATGAACGGGTCCTATGATTATGAGAATATGAATTTCGGCTTGTGCCGGATATTGATCGCGGTAATCAACGGGAACATCAACAAGACGACTATGTTTCCCGTGTTCATCAACGACGTTGCGTGGGACATCGTCACCATTAACGCCTATACGCAATATGTAGATCAGAAGGTGTTCTCGCCAGCCGGCGTCAGCGGGCCTTCGCTCGGCAAGCCAAACAATCCGGCGCGCGCCTATGCGTGGCCAGTTGGCGGCGGGTGGAATTCCGGCGACCTTAAATCCATGGCCGGCGGCGCCGCCTGGCACATGTCGATCAATGAATTGCTGGCGGTGATGCACACCTATCGTCGCACTAACAAAATTGTGCCGCCATCGAAAGCCCAGACCGCGCTTGATGCGGGCTTTGGCGTTGACCGCATCACCACCACCAGCGCCGGCAAACTTTACGGCAAAAACGGACTATGGCGGGACGGCAATCAGCGTACAGAGCAAAGTGATGTTCTGTTTATGCCCGACGGGATGGATATCGCGGTGTTCACCAACTCGCCGATCGGCCCCAATGCGGCGTCATTGCGCAATCTTGTACGCGATCTTTATATCGCCAATATCGTCGATCCCTGAGGAGGCCTCTTCCGGGACGAACCGCGACCTCTGGCGCGGCGGCGTAAATTGCCGCCGCGCCATTTCATTTGAACATTTGATTTCAAAAGCGGAGCGAAGTACACCTTGTCCTCTCGCTAATGGTGTCGCTTCATCCACATTCACCTCATGAATAGGACCAATCGATGACTTCAACCGTCCTTGTCAGCGGCGCCACGGGTTTTGTCGGGCTGCATACAGTCATTCAACTGTTGCAACACGGCCATACAGTGCGGGGCACTCTGCGCTCGCCAAAGCGCGAGGCGGAAGTGCGCGAGAGCGTCGCGCGCCATGTCGATGCCAGCGCCGGGGCAAGCGACCGGCTGTCACTGCATCAGTGCGACCTGATGAGCGACGAAGGATGGGACGACGCCATCGCCGGGTGTGATTATGTTCTCCATGTCGCCTCCCCTTTCATCATCGGCACGCCCAAACACGAAGATGAGTTGATCATCCCGGCACGCGATGGCGCTGTTCGGGTGTTGCGTGCGGCCGCCAGAGCCGGCGTCAAGCGCACCGTCATGACCTCATCGGTCGCCGCCATTTCCGCCGGCCATGACCGCAACACAAAACATATCTTCAACGAAGACGACTGGTCGGTCATCGATAGCCCGGAAATCGGCGCTTATGAGAAATCAAAAACCATTGCTGAGCGCACAGCCTGGGATTTTGTCAAAAGCGACGGCGCGGGCATGGAGCTGGCGGTGATCAATCCGGGCGCCATTCTCGGGCCGGTCCTCAATTCAGACAGCGGCACATCGGGCGAGCTGGTGCGGCAATTGATGGTGCGCGCCATGCCGGCCTGTCCGCGTATCGGTTTTGCCTGCGTCGATGTTCGCGATGTCGCATCCGCGCATCTCGCCGCCATGGTCACGCCCGACGCCGCCGGCAAAAGATTTATCTGCGCGATTGAATATGCGTGGTTCAGCGATATCGCAAAAATTCTCGATAAACGCTTCCGTAAGGACAGTTATAAAATTCCTACCGGCGAGCTTCCGAACTTCGTTCCGCGGATCATGCAGCATTTTAATCCGGTTTTAAAACAGATCATTCCCAGCCTCGGCAAACGCCGCGATTATGACAATGAGCAGATAAAATCCGTTCTCAACTGGCAGCCGCGCTCGCTCGAAGAGATGAGCATTTCCATGGCCGAAAGCATGATTGAATTTGGCGTCGTTTAGGGGCGGGTTATGACGATAGCACTGGCGGCAATCCTCGGTTACTTGCTCGGCTCTATTCCGTTCGGCCTTGTCATAACCCGGCTGGCAGGCCTCGGCGATATTCGCGCCATTGGCTCCGGCAATATCGGCGCAACCAATGTGTTGCGCACCGGCCGCAAGGATCTGGCGCTGGCAACGCTGTTGCTGGACGGCGGCAAGGGCGCGGGCGCGGTGGTCGTCGCTTTGCTGCTCGGCTGGCGACCGGAGGTTGCCGCCGCGGCAGCGTTTTTGGGCCACTGCTATCCGGTGTGGCTACGCTTCAAGGGCGGCAAGGGTGTTGCGACGTTCATGGGAACGCTGTTCGCGCTGCATGTGGTCGCCGGATTGTTCGCCGGCGCCGTCTGGCTCGCCGCAGCTTTTGCGACACGGTATTCATCGCTCTCCGCACTACTTGCCGCCGCGGCGACGCCGTTCGTTCTGTTCACGTTAGGCAAGCCGGCTTTCGCGATCGCCGCCTTGTTCATGACCGCACTGATCGTCATCCGCCACAAGGACAATATTGCCCGCCTCCTGAATGGTGCGGAACCTAAGATCGGCCGCAAAGAAGACGCCAATGCCAGCGCTTAGCGACAACGAGCGGCTCGACTGGTTGCAGTTAATCCGCACCCCATCGATTGGGCCGATCACGTTTCATCGCCTCATCGCCAATTATGGCGATGCTGATGCGGCGTTGCGGGCGCTGCCGGAGCTATCGCGCAAGGCCGGCCGCAAGAAACCGTTGCGCGCCGCTGACCGCGGCGCCGCCAAGGCTGAACTCGCCAATGCGGACCGCCAGGGCGCCCGCGCCATTGCACTGTGCGAGGACGATTATCCAAAAGCCATGGCCGCCATCGCCGACCCGCCGCCAATCTTATATCTGCGCGGCCACGCCAACCTGTTTGAAAAGCCCGCCATCGCCATCATCGGCGCGCGCAACGCTTCCGGCGTCGGCCGCAAAATCGCCAGACAGCTCGCCGCCGATCTTGGGCAAGCCGGCGTCGTCGTCGCCTCTGGTCTCGCTCGCGGCATTGACGGCGCCGCCCATTCAGCAGCCCTTGAAACCGGCACCATCGCCGTTGTCGCCGGCGGCGTCGACATTATCTATCCGCCCGAGCATGACGACCTGACCGCACAGATTGCAAAACAGGGCGCAGTGATTTCCGAATGCCCGATCGGCTACCGGCCGATAGCGCGGGACTTTCCCAAACGCAACCGGCTGATCTCCGGCCTTTCGCGCGGCGTCGTCGTGGTTGAGGCGGCGGCCAAATCCGGCACGCTCATCACCGCGCGCTTCGCGCTGGAACAGGGCCGCGAGGTTTTCGCCGTTCCCGGCTCACCGCTCGATCCGCGATGCACGGGCGCCAACCGGCTGATCCGCGACGGTGCAGTTCTAACCGAACGCGCGGAAGATATTTTATCGATGCTAGCGCAACAGGAACACGGCGTGTGCGAAGACCGGCGCGATTTGTTTGACTGGTCGACAAGCGCGATGCAGGAGCCTGATCCCGTCGCACTGGTCTCACTGCGCCGTCAGCTTTTGGAAATTTTGAGCTTCACGCCGCTCCACCGCGACGAAATCCTGCGCGAGGTCGACGCGCCGCCAGGCCTACTCGCCGACGCCCTGCTAGAACTGACGCTGGCAGGCGAAGCGCAGGAACACGCCGGAGGTCAGTTTTCTCTGGCCGCGCCGGAATAAAAACTCACGCGGCTCTGGAAATTCGGCCCGCTTCCTCGCGGGCAATCTTCAGTAACTGGTCCAAAGGCTCAATCCGCTCGCGCCCGGCAATTTGTTCCAGCTCCTGCAACAAATCGGAGATATAGGCCGCCGCCTGGCTCTGGGAGCCCTTCTGCTCACTTTGGGATGCCTTGATAGTGCTTTGTTTTGTCATGATTATTTAGTCTTTCCTGAACCCATTCCAGTGCGCGTGTGAGACGGCTTTAGCACAACTCTTGGTAGAGTTTCTAGGGTAAATATAAATTTATAGTTGAGGTCCGGACCTAGCCGGAGTTGACAGACAAGGGGGCGCCGACGCAATAACCCGCCCCATTCGCCTGTCCATGACGTTTCGCCGGGGGTATCCGCTACATGCAAGTTGTCGTCGTCGAATCACCGTCCAAAGCCAAGACCATCAACAAGTATCTGGGGCCCGGCTTCAAGGTGCTGGCTTCTTACGGGCATATTCGCGACCTGCCGTCGAAAAATGGCTCGGTCGATCCTGACAATGATTTTGCCATGGTCTGGGAGCTTGACGCGGCGTCGAAAAAGCGCGTCAGCGAAATTGCCGCTGCGGTCAAAGCCGCCGACCGGCTGGTGCTGGCAACTGACCCAGACCGCGAAGGCGAAGCGATCTCGTGGCACTTACTGGAAGTGCTGGCGGAGAAAAAGGCGCTGAAGGGCGTGCGCGTCGACCGTGTCGCTTTCAATGCGATCACCAAAAAAGCGGTTCAGGAAGCCATGGCGCATCCGCGCGAAATCGACACCGCGCTGGTCAACGCCTATCTCGCCCGCCGGGCGCTCGATTATCTTGTCGGCTTCACGCTGTCGCCAGTGCTGTGGCGCAAACTACCGGGCGCACGCTCCGCCGGCCGCGTCCAGTCGGTTGCGTTGCGGATCATTTGCGTGCGCGAGCTGGAAATTGAAACCTTCGTCGCCGAAGAATACTGGTCGGTCAAAACCCAGGCGTCTTCGCAAGGCAGCGCCTCGTTTGAAGCGCGTTTGGTTATTCATGAAGGCGCGAAGCTTAAAAAATTCACGCTCAATAATGAAGCCGCGGCGATGGCCGCCAAGCGTGCTGTTGAGGCAGGAACCTTCACTGTTGATGCGGTCGAAGCCAAGCCGGCGCGGCGTAACCCGCCGCCGCCGTTTACGACCTCGACGCTGCAACAAGAAGCCGCGCGCAAACTCGGTTTTAACGCCCAGCGCACCATGCGCACCGCGCAGAACCTTTATGAAGGCATCGACATTGGCGGCGATACCACCGGGCTTATTACCTATATGCGGACCGACGGCGTTGATATGGCGCCGGAAGCGATCAGCGATGCGCGTCGCGCCATAGGCGGTCAGTTTGGCGATAAATATGTGCCTGACAGCGCCCGGGTCTACAAAACCAAAGCCAAAAATGCGCAGGAAGCCCACGAGGCGATTCGCCCGACATCGTTCTCGCGCTCGCCCGATAAAATCCGCGGGCTCGATAGCGACCAGCATAAATTATACGAGCTGATCTGGAAGCGCGCCATGGCCAGCCAGATGGAGTCGGCGCGGCTTGAAAACACCGTCATTGATCTCTTGACGACGGATAAAAAGACCGGCCTGCGCGCCACCGGATCTGTGATCTTGTTTGACGGGTTTCTGACGCTTTACGAAGAAGGCCGCGACGATGCTGATGCGGATGAAAACGGCGGCGTTCTGCCTAAGCTGACCCAGGGCGCGCCGGCGGCGATTTCCGATGTCAAAGCCGATCAGCACTACACCCAGCCGCCGCCGCGCTTTTCCGAGGCTAGCCTGGTCAAAAAACTCGAAGAGCTCGGCATCGGTCGGCCTTCGACCTACGCCTCAACACTGTCGACCTTGCGCGACCGCGGCTATGTCACCATGGATCGCAACCGCTTCATCCCCGATTCCAAAGGCCGGATCGTGGTTGCGTTTCTCGAGAACTATTTCCGCAAATATGTTGAGTATGATTTCACCGCGGATCTGGAACAAACCCTCGATAAGATTTCCGCTGGCGACGCCGACTGGAAGGTTTTCCTCCGACATTTCTGGACCGAGTTCCATGCCGCGGTTGAAGACACCGGCGAATTACGCATCACCGAAGTGCTCGACGCGCTTAATGAATCGCTTGGGCCGCTGATCTTCCCGCAAAAAGAAGACGGCTCCGACCCACGCGCCTGCCCGTCTTGCAAGGAAGATGGCCGCGCTGCCGGCCGGTTGTCCCTCAAAACCGGACGCTATGGCGCCTTTATCGGCTGCTCGAACTATCCGGACTGCAAACACACAAGACAGCTGACAGCGCTCGGCGAAGGCGACGGCGCGGAAGCAACTGGCGACAAGGTTCTCGGCAAGGACCCGAAAACCGGCATCGACATAACCTTGAAAACGGGCCGTTTCGGGCCATATCTGCAGATTGGCGAACAGGAAAAAGGCTCGAAGGAAAAACCCAAACGCGCCGGCATCCCCAAGGGCTGGGACGCCGCCAGTATCGACCTTGAAAAAGCGCTGACCTTGTTGGCGCTGCCGCGCGACGTTGGTCCGCACCCGGAAGATGGCGAAATGATTGTCGCCGGTCTTGGTCGCTACGGACCTTTCGTCAAGCACGGCAAAACCTACGCCAATCTGCCGAGCGTTGATGAGGTCTTCGAGGTCGGACTAAACCGCGCCGTGGCGCTGATCGCTGAGAAAAAGGCGAACCCGCGCGGCCGCAAGCAGGCGCAAGCGCTAAAAGAACTGGGCGCACACCCCGAAACCGGCGATCCCGTCAATGTTATGGACGGGCGCTACGGACCCTACATCAAACACCAGAAAACCAATGCGACCCTCCCCGCCGGGCTTGAGCCCGACACCATAAGCCTTGAGCGCGCCATCGAACTCCTCGCGGCGAAAGAGAAGAAAAAGCCAACCAAGAAGAAGGCGAAGAAGAAAAAAGCTGCGAAGAAAAAAACCGCCAAGAAGAAGACAGCAAAGAAGAAGGCTGCAAAAAAAGCTCCGGCCAAGAAGGCGGCAAAGAAGAAAACTGCAAAGAAAAAAGTCGCTGCAAAATAATCGGCTGAGCTGCTTAAGGCCGCCTAGGTCACGCCTCATTTGCACGTCATCCCGTAAGCCGAAGATCTGTGCGTCAAAATCGACCCGCCGCAACCCATTGATTAGCATCACATACACGATATATTGTCGTGCATGCTTGACATATTGTCGTGAATGCACGATGCATGATAACGAACCTAATTTACTGGCTGAGGATTTAACATGAATAAGAAACTGCCTTGGGTGCTGGGCTTCATCATTTTGTATGGCCTCCACGCCATTTTCTATCTGACATTTACTGGTCGGCTGGCGCTGCCGCTCACCGCAGAAATCGCGCGCGGAGCGGCAATCGCAACGCTTGTCGGGCTAACTTTACTCGTAACGGCATTCATTGCGACGCGTGATGAAGTTATGCGACGGATTGCGATGCTCGCTGCCGGCGCCAGCATGATTGCAATGGCATTTATCTCTTATGGAATTGTTGCATTCGATATCACAGCTCCGCTCATCGTAACCCATCTCTGGGCCTTTGCCCTATTGATTTATTTATTGGCCTACGGAGTGTTATCATGGCAAGCGCGGTCATGAACCGTCTGCGCGTGTTGCGCGCAGAGAAAAAATGGTCTCAAGCGCGACTCGCTGAAGCGGTAGGCGTATCGCGTCAAGCGATCAATACAATTGAAAATGGGCGGCACGATCCCAGCATAACGCTCGCTTATCGGATTGCACGCGCGCTTGATGTAGCGATTGGCGACGCCTTTCAATTCGATCCGGAAACTTGAATATATCATTTTGGAGGGGAACCCAATGAATCGACCATTTATTATTCTTCTCGTTGTGATGCTTGCAGCAACAAGCGGAGCAATATTCTTTCTCAACGAAAAGCAACCAATAATCATTTCGGCAAAACTACAAACACCCAAGCCGCCATACGCATATCAAGTGGAAGAAATTGCCATAACGACAGCGCAAACGGGCATTTTAATAGATGCGACTGTGACAATTCCAACAGGAAGTGGGCCATTTCCAGCAGTGGTCCTGTTATCTGTAGCCGGTCCAAATGATCGCAACCAGGCCTTTGCTGGCCATTTCGGATTTCATGTCCTGGCCGACTATTTAACTCGCAATGGGATTGCCGTTGCGCGATTTGATGATCGCGGCATAGGCAAGTCTACCGGCGATTATTTTACATCGAGCTGGGATGATTTAAGCGCTGATGCTCTAGTTATTATGGCACACCTTCAGTCCGATAGCCGCATCGACCCTTCACGCATCGGGTTTGCTGGAATGAGTCAGGGTGGCGCTATCGGCGCGTTAGCGACGGCGAAGACAGATGATGTGGCTTTTCTTATTCTCATGTCAGCGCCGGGTCTGCCCGGAGAAACTGCTCTTGCAATTCAGCTAGACAAATTGTTAGAGGCTTCCGGCATCAAAGGCAAAAGGGCTGAACAGTATCGAACGCTTTTTGGAGAGTTCATGAGTATCGTAAAGAGCAACCCGGCAGATCCACAAACAAAAGACCGTTTGCTCGCCTTTCTAAATGGACCCGGCAAAGCGCTCATTCCACCTTATCAGTTTATGCCTAAGGATAATGAGGGATTGGCTAGCGTGTTGCTGGGCTCCTGGTATCAATCAAATGTCAACTTCGATCCGATCGCAACCTATCAGTCATTATCTATACCTGTGCTGGCAATTGGCGGTGAAAAAGATTTTGTCGCGCCACCGCCGCAACATCTAGCAAATATAGAAAACATTCTGAGCGGTGCGCCAACAACCGATATAACGATAGTGACAATTCCAGGCTTGAATCATTTAATGCAGGAAGCCGAAACGGGATTACCAACTGAATATGCATCATTGGAGAATTCGTTTTCTCCCGTTGCGCTTGAGATGATTTCTGAATGGGTAAATGTACGGTTCGGATCGGATCAAATCGCGCAATCCCCTCGTACGGACCCGTAAACAGCCGTTCGACTTACTTCTTTGAATGACAAAACCTCCCAATGGATTCGGTTTATATCTGCAACGGCTGCTATCGACTTCAAACTGAAGCCCTCTTCGATCCTTAAAAACCAATCATCCGCCTTAACTTTGTCGCATCGATAAGCCATTATCTTCTCGCAGGTAAGTAATGAGTACAGTTGCGTAATCCTGATGCGAACAATACAGAATCTTTGCGCTTTGTCGCTGGCGGCGATGCTTGCCGGTTGCGTCGCCGCGCCAACAAAACCCTCCCCCACTATCTCTGCTACTCCAGCTCCTGCGCGCGACGCATTAAAAGTCTGCGCCGGCATGGGTGTTTCCAATGCACCGCAAACCAGCCGCAACGGTCAGGTCATCAATTTCGATCCGACCATGGTCGTTGCCGGCGCGAGGCTGATGCGCGCGCCGGTGCGCGGATGTCTGTCGTCTGGTTTCGGACCGCGCCGCGGCGGCGCCGGGCGCATCCACAAGGGCGTTGATCTGTTCACCCGCACGCCGGGGAAAATCTACGCCGGCGGTTCCGGCGTAGTGGAGAGCGTCGACACCCAGCGCGGTTACGGTCGCACCATCCTGATCCGCCATAATGCGCATGTTAAAACCCGTTACGCACATCTTTCCGCTTATGCCAGTGGATTGCGGCGAGGCGCATCCGTGCGCCAGGGCGATCTCATCGGCTATACCGGCGAGAGCGGCAACGCCACCGCTGTCCATCTCCACTATGAAGTGCTGGTAGATGGCCGCCCGCGCAACCCGATGACGGTTGGCCACTAACCGCACTACCCTGCACAGGCGGAACCTGCTACGGCTCTGAGCTGTTTATCACTTAGAAATCTATTGAAAGCCCTCCCTTGCCCGAAAAGAAGACCCCACCCCGGCGCCCGCGCCAATCCGCCAAGCCTGCCGCGCTGCCGTCCAAAAACGATATCGTCGCTTTTTTGAACGCCGCCGCTGGCGACACGGTGCGGCGTGATCTGGCTAAACATTTCGGCGTAAAAGGCACGGCCCGCGCCGAGTTGCGGACGCTGTTAAAACAAATGGAAGCAGACGGAGCAATCCATCTCAAAACCGGCAAACGCATCGCCGTCGCAGGTCGCTTAGCGCCAGTATTACCCATAGACGTTATCTCCGTTGACGATGACGGCGATCTTGAGTGCGAGCCGGCCGGCTGGCGCGAGGATCACCGCGCGCCGATGATCCGCATCAACGCAACCCACGCCGCAAAACAAAAACCGACGCCCGGCGTCGGCGACCGTCTGTTGGCGCGGCTGACCCCGGCCGGCGACAACTCCTATGACGCCGCCATCATCAAAGAGATCGGCAAGGGCGCGCACCGGTTTCTCGCAGTCTATAACGCCAAGCGCGGCGGCGCCACCGCCGACCCGGTAGAGCGCCGCGCCAAGGGCCATTTCACTATCGAGCCCGGTGACGCCGGCGACGCCAAGGATGGCGATCTGGTCTGGGTCGAGACCAAGAACGAGCGCGGCTATGGCCCGCGCAAGGCCCGCGTGCGCTCCATCGCCGGTCATATCGACGACAAACACGCCTTCTCTACGATCGCGCTCGCCAATCAGGATATCCGTACCGAGTTTCCAGCCTCTGTCATGGACGAAGCGCAAAAAGCACAGCTTCCCGGCGTCGAAGACTTCACCGACTTGCGCGATACGCCGCTCTTCACCATCGATCCGGGCGACGCCAAAGACCATGACGACGCCGTGTTCGCAGAACCTGATCCGAACCCGGATAATCCCGGCGGCCATCGCGTCATCGTCGCCATCGCCGATGTCAGCTACTTCGTCCGTCCCGGCAGCGCGCTTGATACCGAAGCGCTGAAGCGCGCCAACTCGGTCTATCTGCCCGACCGCGTCGTGCCGATGTTGCCGGAGCGGTTGTCTAACAATCTTTGCTCCCTGCGCGAAAATGAAGTCCGGCCATGTCTTGCCGTCGATATGATCATCACCGCGCAAGGCGTTAAAAAATCTCACCGGTTTGTCCGCGCGATGATGCGTTCGGCCGCCAAGCTTTCTTATGAAGAGGCGCAAGCGATCAGCGAGGGGGGACCGGCTTCTCCGGCCATTCAAACCGCGGTGAAAAATCTTTACTGCGCGTTTAAAGCTCGCTGGAGCGAGCGCTCCAAACGCGCGCCGCTGGACCTCGATCTGCCCGAGCGCAAGATCATCATGAACAAGGCGGGCCGGGTCGAAAAAGTCATCAAGCGCGAGCGCTTCGACGCTCACCGGGTGATTGAGGAGTTTATGATCCTCGCCAATGTCGCGGCGGCCGAAACCCTTGAGCGCGCCCGCACGCCGCTGATTTACCGGGTCCATGACCAGCCCGAGGAAGAAGCTCTCAAAGGCGTCCGGGAATATCTGAAATCGCTCGATTATTCGCTCTCCAAGGGCGGCGCGGTGCGGCCTGCGAACTTCAACCAGCTCCTGAAGATCGCCACTGAGCGCGATGAAAAAGAGATGGTCTCCGAGGTTGTGTTGCGCTCCCAGCGGCAGGCGAAATACACCACGGAAAACCTCGGCCATTTCGGCCTGAACCTGCCGCGTTACGCTCATTTCACCTCGCCGATCCGGCGCTATGCCGACCTCACGGTCCACCGTGCGTTGGTTAAGGCCTGCAGGCTTGGGCCCGGCGGTCAGGGCGCCGATGAGGCAAAAGCGCTTGGCGATATCGCCGATCAGATCTCGACGCTGGAACGCCGCGCCATGGCCGCCGAGCGCGAGGCCAACGACCGCTATCTGTCGGCGTTTCTGGAGGCCCGCATCGGCGCAACTTTTGACGCCCGCATCCGCGGCGTGACCCGGTTTGGCCTGTTCGTCATGCTCGATGAGACGGGTGCGGACGGCTTCATCCCGATCCGTAATCTCGGCAATGAATATTACCGCTATGAAGAAGCGATGCATTGCGTCATCGGCAGCGCCTCGGGCGGCGTCTTCCGGTTGGGACAGGAAGTCCGCGTTAAACTGGCCGAAGCAACGCCGCTCACCGGCGGCTTGCGCTTTGACATGTTGAGCAATCCCCTTCCCGGCGGACAAAGGCGAAAATCCGCAAGCAAAAAATCCGGACGCAAAGGCGCCAAGAAAACGAACCGGCGCAGCGCCGCCGCGGCGCCAGCCAAGAAAAAGAAAAAGCGGCGAAAATCCAACGCCAAGCCGCGCCAATCATAACCGACCGGCCTCGCCGCCACTGACGAACATCGCGGCGGCGCCTGAAAAAGTGCTTTCGCGTGTTTTATAAGCCCAATAAGCACGGGGCCTGTAGCGGAATCTGGTCCAACATTTTCACCCGCTATCGTCATCGGCGGTGTCTGTCGTTTATATGTTTTTATATGCTGCAATTTGCTGTGCTCCTTTCTCGCAATTCCGGATCTGGATAATTTCAAAAGGCAGTATATGGCCGCCCAAATCCGTGAGGATAACTTTTCACCAAATATAGGTTTTATGGCCGACTACCCTCTCTGGGTTGTAAAATCGGAGATTCGATTCGTGTTGGGGTTGTGGGGATTTGGGCGTTTTTCACGCCGTCATCCCGTGTGCCGTGCAGCACCCGCGCGCGAAGGCACGCAATTTATGATTCGACCGCCTTCGCGGTCGGGGTGATGCACTGCTAGCACGGGATCTTTCCCAGAAAAGTGAAACCTGTCGCAACAGATCCCGGACCAGCGAAGCTACACTTCGTGTTGCATCGCATCCGGAATGACGGTCGAGGAGAGCCCCTACTTCTTATGCTTCACAGGCGCCACATTCTCCCGGCCCAACGCCTTCAGCGCAAAGGCGTATAAATGCGCGCGTTCTTCCAGCTGTTCAAAGCGCGCGGCCGAGCCGCCATGGCCGGCGCCCATATTTGTGCGCAGGACAAACGGGCCGCCGCGTGCATCATCGCGAAGGCGCGCCACCCATTTCGCTGGCTCCCAATAGGTCACACGGTAATCCGCCAGGCCCGCCGTCGCCATGATCGGCGGATAGTCCGTCGCCTGAATATTGTCATAAGGCGAATAGGCGGCAATCCAGTCATAGTGCTCTTTTGAGGTGATCGGATTGCCCCACTCGTCCCATTCCGGCGGCGTCAGCGGCAGATCGGCGTCGGAAATTGTGGTCAGGACATCGACAAACGGCACCGCGCCGATAACGCCGGCGAAAAGATCAGGACGCAGATTGACGCCCGCGCCGACCAGCAAGCCGCCGGCGCTGCCGCCATAAATCACGATATTTTTGCTGGACGTATAGCCGCCAGCAATCAGCGCTTCGGCCGAAGCGATGAAATCGGTAAAGCTGTTCATCTTGGCGGCGCGCTTGCCGTCAATATACCATTGGCGGCCCTTCTCCGCCCCGCCGCGCACATGCGCCAGCGCATAAATAACCCCGCGATCGACCAGCGGCAGGACATTGGTTGAAAAACTATCCGGGATGGTCATGCCATAGGCGCCATAGCCGTATAGCAACACCGGCGCAGAGCCGTCCTTCGGCGTAGCTTTCAGCCGCAGCACCATCACCGGAATTTCAGCGCCATCGCTCGCACGCGCATCGACCCGCTCGACAACATAGAGCGATGGGTCATGTCCGCTCGGCACTTGTTGGGTTTTCAATAGCGTGCGCGTTTGCGCGCCCATGTCATAGTCATATGTTTGGCGCGGCGTAGACGGCGAGCCGTAGATAAACCGCAAGACAGTAGTGTCGAACAAATACCCGGGACTGAGCCCCAAACTATAAGCGGCGCCGTCAAATGTTATTTCGTGCTCCTCGCCGTCATAGGTCGAGATAACGATGCGCGGCAGCGCATTGGCGCGCTCAAGGCGAACAATATAGTCTTTATAGGGTACAAATGTTGAGATATAAGCGCCGGCGCGGTGGGCGATCCAGTCGACCCAATTCTCCTTGCCCGGCGCAGCAACCGGCGCGCGGGTAATTTTAAAATCCACCGCCCCATCGGCATTGGTCAATATATAAAACTCATCACCGTGATGTTCGATCGAATATTCCACATCATGCCGGCGCGGCTCAACCAGCACCGGCGCGGCGGCGCTGTCGTCTGCCGGGATAAAGCGCACCTCGCTGGTGGTGTGGCTGGCTGAACGGATGAAAATATAGGCGCCGCTCTGGCTTTTGGAAATGTCGAGAAAAAAGCCGTCATCAGGCTCTTCATAAGCGATGGCGTCGCTCGCCGGATCGGTTCCCAGAAGGTGGAGCTTTACCCGTTTGGGGCGCTGCTTGTCGTCGCGCTCCACATAATAAAACCCAGCTGCATCCGCCGTCCACACCGCGCCGCCGCCATCAGCGTTTTCTACAGTCTCCGGGAGGGCCTCGCCGGTGGCTATATTGTGAACCCGGATGGTATAATATTCCGAGCCCAGATTATCGACGGCGACCGCGGCCAAACGATGGTCCGGGCTGTGTGAGACGGCGCCAATATCAAAGAACTTGGCGCCCTCGCCCTCTTTGTCGCCGTCGAACAAAACCTGTTCGCCTCCGCCAGTTGCCGGTGCACGCACAAAGATCGGATATTCGCCGCCCTCGCGGTATTTTGTCCAGTACTTCCAGTCGCCATCCCTGGCGGGAACCGATGCGTCATCTTCCTTGATGCGCCCGCGCATTTCCGCGAATAGTTTTTTCCGCAAACCCTCAAGGTCGCCGGTCAGTTCCTCGTAATAGGTGTTTTCTGCTTCCAGGGCGCTGCGAATATCAGCGCCGAGCACCGACGGATCACGCAACACCTCCTGCCAGTTATCGTCGCGAAGCCAGGCGTAATTATCACTGCGCGCAATTTCATGCTGGATGGTTTCGACCGGATTTTTGGCCGTCCGAGGCGGCTTTGCGGCGCCGGAGAAAGGGGCTGGCTTGGTCATCTGACTATCATTCCTGTTGGCGTTAAAGCCTGTCATCACTGGGTTCATTAATGCGGTTTCGCGGAATTAATAAAGGCCAATGATGGTTTCTTTCACAGCTGCAGGCGACTTACGACCACGCTACAACATTCGTAACAATTGGGTGAGCGGCGCGGAATGATTGTGGTAGTCTCCGCGCAGTTGACTACGTTATGGCCAAACAAGGAGCGCCCATATGAGAGTGTTGAACCTCGCACGCGCCGGGCTGGGACTGCTTTGCGCAGCCTTTGTCGCCGCGCCAACCGCCATCGCCGAGGATGGCGACGCGGACGTCAACTATCGCGAGACGGCAGTGTTTGCCGGCGGGTGTTTCTGGTGCGTTGAAGCCGACCTTGAAAAGCTCGACGGCGTCGGCGATGTCGTCTCGGGCTATAGCGGCGGTGATCTACAAAACCCGACCTATGGCAATCACGAAGGCCATATTGAAGTCGTCGAGGCGCCGTACGATCCCGATGTCATTTCCTATCGCGAACTGACCGATTATTTTCTGCGCCATATCGATGTGCTCGATGATGGCGGGCAGTTT
Organism: Hyphococcus sp.; assembly: GCA_021776415.1. Taxonomy (GTDB): domain Bacteria; phylum Pseudomonadota; class Alphaproteobacteria; order Caulobacterales; family Parvularculaceae; genus Hyphococcus. Next base: position 24,460 of record JAJFFY010000046.1, on the reverse strand, counting down.
TGCGACCGTGGTCATGCCTATACGACGGCGATTTTTTATAACAGCGAAGACCAGCGCAAAGACGCCGAGGCGGCCATCAATGCCGCTGAAGCAGAGCTTGGCAAACCGATTGTTACGCCGGTGCGCGCCTTAGACAAGTTCTGGATCGCTGAGGGGTATCACCAGGATTATTACAAGAAAAATAAACTGCGCTACCGCTATTACCGCACAAGCTGCGGCCGCGACCGACGCGTCAAAGCGGTCTGGGGCAAGCATAAGAAATAGATTTGATTGTTAGCGCTTGCGGCAATCCTTCGCGAAGCCGTCGCGAAGGATCGCCACACTCAAACCAACCGGTCTTAATCAACCGTGCTGTCGTCAGCATCAGCACCCGGAACCGGAAAACCCCTATCGCGCATCAGCGCTTCGATCTTGGCGTCGCGGCCGCGGAACGCACGGTATGCGTCGGCCGGGTCAACGGAGTTGCGCGAAGCGAACAGGTGTTCGACCAAACTTGCCGCAACATCCTCGTCGTAAAACCCGCCCGGCGCCTCAGCAAAGGCTTCCGCCGCATCGGCCGTCAAAACATCCGCCCACATATAGCCGTAGTAACCGGCGGAATATCCTTCGCCGGAAAAGATGTGGCCAAAATGCGGGGAGCGGTGACGCATGACGATTTCGTCCGGCATGCCAAGATCGGCCAGCGTCGCCCGTTCAAACGCATCGGGATCAATGCCGGTCGGATCGACCGTGTGATAGCGCATATCGACCAGCGCCGAGGCGAGATATTCGGTTGTCGAAAAGCCCTGATTGAAAGTCGCAGCGGCTTTGATTTTCGCAACCAGCTCAGCGGGGATCGGCTCGCCGGTCTGATAATGAACGAGATAGTTGTCGATGACTTTGTCGGTCGTCAACCAGCGCTCCAATAATTGCGACTGGAATTCGGTGTAGTCGCGCACGCCGCTGTTCAGCGTCGGATAATCAACATTCGACGACAGGCCGTGCAAGGCATGGCCGAATTCATGGAAATAGGTCCCCGCATCATCCCACGAGATCAGCACCGGCTCGCCCGGCGCGCCTTTGATAAAGTTGGAATTGTTGGAGACCAGCGGGTGTTTTTCAACGCCGCCCAGCGTGTCATGGGCGCGATAGCCGGTCATCCAGGCGCCGGAGCGTTTGCCGGGGCGGGAAAAGGGATCAAGATACCACAGGCCGATATGATCACCGGTGGTCTTGTCGGTGACTTCCCAGACGCCGACATCTTCATGCCACACCGGCACGGAGCCTTCGGGGACCGATGCGAATTCAAAGTTGAACAATTCGCCGGCGACAAAGAACATCGCCTCACGCAGCTTGCCGAGTTGCAGATATTGCTTCACTTCGTCCGAGTTCAGATCATATTTCGCCTGGCGGACTTTCTCCATGTAATAGCGATAATCCCATGGCGCGATTTCAAAATCGCCGCCATCGGCGTCTACAATCGCCTGCATCTCGGCGACTTCTTCCTCAACGCGGGCAAGCGCTGCCGGCCAGACCGCTTCCATCAGGTCAAGCGCCCGCTTTGGGGTTTTCGCCATGCGGTTCTGAAGCCGCCATTCGGCATAATTTCCGTAACCGAGAAGTTTAACCCGCTCGTCGCGAAGCTGAAGCGTCTCGGCGATGATGGCGTTGTTGTCGTGCTCGTCGCCATTGTCGCCGCGGTTATAATAGGTCCGCCATACCGTCTCGCGCAGATCGCGCTCATCGGAATAGATCAGGAACGGGTCCATCGATGAGCGGGTGTTGGTGATGGCGTATTCGCCGTCATGCTCGCGCTGGGTCGCGGCCGCGGCCGCGGCTTTGACAAAGCTCTCGGGCAAACCGCTCAGCTGGTCGTCCGAAATATAGGTGACATAGCCTTCCTCGTCGGCAAGCACGTTATTGGAAAAGCTTGTTCTCAGCTCGGCCAGGCGCTGGTTTATCGCCGCATAGCGCTCTTTCGCCTCGCCTTCGAGGGTGGCGCCATTGGAGGCGAAGCCGTCATAGGTCAACCACACAACGCGCTGCCTGGCGGCGTCCAGAGACTTGTACTCATCGCCTTCGTAGATCGCACGCACGCGCGCAAACAGCTTGTCATTTTGGGTAATTTTAGAAAAGAATTCCGACAGCTTCGGCGCCATTTCCTGTTGGATTTCGCGGAACTCGGGCGACGACATGTTTGCCGACCAGATGCCCCAATAGGTGAACACATTGCCGAGTTCCTGGCCAGTTTTCTCCAGCGGAATAATGGTGTTGGCAAAGCTCGGCGCATCCGGGTTGTTGGCGATGGCGTCAACTTCAGCGAGGTTGCGCGCCATCCCCGCTTCCAGCGCCGCCTTCACGCCAGCAAGGTCCATCTCATCGAAATGCGGCACACCGCCATAAGGCCCGTCATAGGCGGACAATAATTTATTGCCTTCGTCACTCGACGCTACCGCAGCATCGAGACCGGCAAACAGATCGATATTTTCATCGACGGTTTCCTGCGTCGTTTCCTGTCCTTCGCCAACCTTGGTGGTGGCATCCTCTTTCCCGCAGGCGGAAAGCGCAGTCATGATGGCGAGTGTTGAGACAATAAGTTTGATCCGCATGAGGCGGCTCCTTCTATTTCAAAAATGAATACCCCGGCGACGCCAAAAAGGCCCCGCAACCCACATAAATTTCGCGCATGGTGCGGAGACCGGGGCGAAGTTGCAAGCGCGAACATGACGCAATTCATCGCTTTGACGCGGATTTTGCTCGGTTTGTCGCGTATGGGGGTAGTTTGACGTTTCGCAGCGGATCGCCAGTAACCGGCTGAGCAACTCAGTGTATGGCCCTGCTGCAGTTATTGGCCCTTAGCGGACCCGGATTTCAATGTCGGATTCCGGCGGCATTTTTGACGTCGTCAACCACTTAAAACACCCAAAGAAGGGTGCTCGCGCTTGGTCTGCTCCCGGCAGCGAAGCATGGGCATGATGAAAGCGAGCGCCCTACTGGACTTATTGCCAAGGCACGAATTTGGGCTTCTGATCGCGACGCCCTTCGCCGTAATCGAGCCACGCTCTCATCCAGAGTACATTGCTCTCATATGGGTCTTCATGAAATTTTTCCGGACCGTGATGAGACATCAATATTGGGTAATAAGAGTCAGAACAGGCTGGCGCTGATCTAAGCTTGCCATAACGGTCAATAGGGCACCATTTGCGCCGCGCATCATCTGGCGCCCATGCTAAACCGCTACTGAAACAGCTAATGGCCCTATATTTTGGCGGGATTAGGTCGTCACCATTTTTGTCAACTATTCCCCATAATCCATCTTTGGATTTTCGTTTAAGCCCCCCTCTACAGTTCAGCGTCTGGCTCCGTTCCTCCTTGGGCTCGGTATAGGGCTCTTGCTTATAAGCGCCCTCTAAAAAACGAAGACGGTAGACCTCATCATCGATACTGACTTTATAGGTTGTATCGGCCTTGGCAGATGGAAGTTTTTGATCAGTCTTGTATCCCTTTTCATTGCCAATTGAATCGTAGACAGGCGCGATAGCAAATTCACCACTTGCGTCCACCAAACCCCATTTGTCATCAACGCTTACCCAACGGTGAGTTCCGAAAAAGCCTCGGCTGTTTTCGAAGAACCCGCCAAACACGGCGCCGTTTTCTAAAATCGCTGCATAGGTGTCCCCTCGAACAAGCGTCGGCGGCGGATCACATTTTTGACCCGTGAATGAGAATAGGGGTTCGTCAAACCAAACCGTTGGCAAAGCCAAGTCCTTTGGCTTCAGATCATACCCCTTAACCCCATAAAGGATTTGAAATTGATCACATTCCAAAAAAACTGTTCCAACTCGTTGATCCGCCAATAGAGTTCCGTCTTTGAAAAGGGATTTCCACTCGCCATCATCTTTGACCGAAAAAAAGTTTTGCTCCGGGTGATCTGGGCCAAACAGACGGTCAGGGCGTTCAATCTCGTCAAAATAGCGGCCGGCCAAAAGCTCCCCATCCTGATTAATAAGTCCAAATTTTCGATTGGCGTAGTCGCCCTCTCCCACCAACAAAAAACCGTCGTCCCAATGGGTCAAATAGTCAAAAACAAAGGGAATTACTTCGGCGCCCTTGCCGTCAATCGCGCCTGAAACTGTTTTGCCGTCTATTATTTTTCGAACGGGCGCACGGTTGTTTTTAAGCTCAATGGCATAGCTATATAGTGGTTCAATTAGCCAGCTTCCATCCACTCGCATTAGGCCATACAAATCGTCAAACGTACCCAGTTTGCCGCCTGGAACCTGCGCCCAGATCAGCTCTCTTTTTGCAGAGTCAAAGCGCTCAAAGTGGTACTTTTGCTCAGTTATCCATCCGTCCGTAACATGATACATCCCAGCATCACGAATGGAATAATTATAAGGGCTTGACCAAGCTCGTTCTGAGTTTTCAGCAGGTGTACCCAAAATTATCTGGTCACTGAATATTAAGGCCTGTGCAAATGACGGCTCAACAACATAATCCCCGGATCGGTTAATTATCCCAAACGCACCCTCATCACCAGCCACCGCCAGGCCCTGATCAAACTCTCCAGCTTGGTCAAATTGAGGTTCGATGACAATTTCGTCAAAAGGGTCAATATATCCAAATTTTCCTTCAATCCGAACAGCCGCTAGCCCTTCTGAAAACTTTCTCGCGACCTCGAATTTAGGCTCTATAACGAAAACGGTCCGACTCTCTTTTTTCCAAATTTCAGCATCAACATAGCCGCACAAATCAAAAGCTGTTTGGCCACACCGGCGTAATAATGTGGGTTGTTCATCCGCGTAAGTCACAGGACAGGCGATGAACACCAACGCAACTATTTGGGTAAAGGCTATTAATCTCATAGTCCAAGCCTATGCAGATATCTAGGTTTTGACAACTTAGACTTGTCGTCGATTAGGCTAATCGCCACTTCTGAGCAATCTCAGTCCAAGTTGAGAGTCCTAAAACGCCCCAAAACGGTCGCTCGCGGATTCCTGAGCAAAGTCGCCTTTTGGCGAATAGCGGCCGCCCAGTTCTCAAGCCGAGACCGACTTCTGCAGCTCCTCCTTGCAGTAGCCCTATACGAGGGCTATATTACACATATTGAATCTTCGGGGCGGGGTGAAAGTCCCCACCGGCGGTAATGCAGGAAGCTTCCTGACGAGCCCGCGAGCGGCGGCGCCCAATGGGCGGCAAAGCAGATACTGGTGAGAGCCCAGAGCCGACGGTCATAGTCCGGATGGTAGAAGGTTCGAGGCAGGTTTTGAGAACCTGACGACGTGCGCATTTTTGCGTCCGGCGTCCGGCTTTTAAAGCCCTGTTTTGACGCCCCGTAACCGATTTTGGCCACGGGGCTTTTTTATGGGCGACGCCCAGAAAATAGATGCGCTTCACGACCGGCATATGGACCGGGCGATTGCCCTCGCTCTGCGGGGCATGGGGCTGGTCTCGCCGAACCCCATGGTCGGCTGCGTGATTGTCCGCGACGGCGACGAGATTGTCGGCGAGGGCTGGCACCAAGGCCCCGGCACACCCCATGCGGAAGTCAGCGCCCTTGAGGCCGCCGGCGACAAAGCCCGCGGCGCGATCGCTTATGTGACGCTTGAGCCTTGCAACCATCATGGAAATACCGGGCCCTGCGCCGAGGCGCTGATCGAGGCGGGCGTTGGCGAAGTGATCTATGCGTTGGGCGACCCCAACCCCCTCGCCGCTGGCGGCGCCGAGCGGCTGCGCGAGGCAGGCATTAAAGTGCGCGGCGGGGTCGGCGAAGATGTCGCCCGCCATGTCAATCGCGCCTGGCTGCACTTTATTACCAACAAGCGCCCCTTCGTTGTCGGCAAGACGGCGATGACCCTGGATGGACGCATCGCCACTGCCGGCGGAGAGAGCCAGTGGATTACCGGCGAGAAAAGCCGTGAGGCGGGACATCGCCTGCGCTATGAGGCCGCGGCGATCATCGCCGGCGCCGGCACGATCTTCGCCGACGACCCCACACTGACGGCGCGAACCGACCGGGGGATCGGCGCCCCTTTAAGGGTCGTGCTGGATTCAAAAGCACGCACCGCGCCCGGCGCAAAGGTCTATGAGCGCAGCGGAAAAGGCGCCCTCCTCGCAACCACCGGCGCTGCGCCCGCCGCCCGGCTTGCGGCGTTTAAACAGATGGGCGTTGAAGTTCTGGTGCTGCCTGCTGACGACGCCGGCCGTCCTGATCTCCACGCGCTGCTTGGCGCATTGCATGAGCGCAAGATTATTTCCGTTCTGGTTGAAGGCGGCGGCGAAGTTCTCGGCGGGTTCTTTGATGCTGACCTGCTCGACGAGATCGACATGTTTATCGCGCCGAAACTGTTCGGCGGCGGCAAGGCGGCATTCGGCGGCGACGGCGTCGACCGCCTCGCTGAGGCCGACCGGTTCCACTTTCAGCAAATTGTTTCAGGCGGCCCGGATTTCCGCTTCAAAGGCGTGCGCCGGAAGGAAGGCGCGTGATGTTCACCGGTCTGGTTGAAGAAATCGGCATCGTCGCCGCGGTCGCAAAATCCGCTGACAGCTTTGATCTGACGGTCAGCGCGGCGACCGTGCTAGACGGCCTCAAGCTGGGCGATTCCATCGCCATCAACGGCGTCTGCCTCACCGCGACGGCGTTTAACCACAATACGTTCACCGTCGGCCTCGCGCCGGAGACCCTCGCCCGCACCAACCTTGGCGATCTTGTCGCCGGCGATCCGGTCAACCTCGAACGCTCGCTCCTGCCGACGACCCGGCTTGGCGGTCATTTCGTGCAAGGCCATGTGGACGCGACCGGGACCATCAGCTCTTTCCGCCCCGACAAGGACGCATTGTGGCTGACCGTCAAAACCGATCCGGCGCTGATGCGCTATATTGTGACCAAGGGCTATATCGCGATTGACGGAACCTCGCTGACCGTCGTCGATACTGGCGCCGACTGGTTCAACGTTACGCTGATCAATTACACGCAACCCAAAATCATCCTGCCCCGGAAAAAACCCGGCGACCGCATTAATCTCGAGGTTGATATTCTCGCCAAATATATCGAGCGCCTGACGCAACCTCGCGACGGCGCGCCGATCACCACCAATTTTCTCACCGAACACGGCTTTACCAACCAAGGAGCGCGTTAATGCCAATTGCGTCTGTACCCGAAGCTATTGCAGCTTTTAAGACCGGCGAAATCGTTATCATCGTCGATGACGAGACCCGCGAAAACGAAGGCGATCTGACGATTGCCGCCGATTTCGTGACCGCCGAAATGGTCAACTTCTTCGCCAAGGAAGGCCGCGGCCTGATCTGCTGCGCGCTGGCGCCGGCGCTGCTCGACAAGTTCGCCCTGCCGCTGATGGTGCCGGACGAGGACAACCGCTCCGGCTTCGGCACGCGGTTCACGGTCTCCGTCGAGGCCGCCGAGGGCGTCACCACCGGCATCTCCGCCCATGACCGCGCCCATACCATCCGCACGCTTATCGACCCGAAGGCGACCCGCGCTGACATCGTCACGCCCGGTCACACCTTCCCGCTGCGCGCCACCGAAGGCGGCGTGTTGCAGCGCGACGGCCAGACCGAGGCTTGCGTCGATCTGGCGACCCTCGCCGGGCTGACCCCGGCGGCGATGTTGTGCGAGGTGATGAACGACGATGGCGCCATGGCGCGGCTGCCGGATCTTGAAATCTTCGCAGCGCGCTTCAACCTCAAAATCATTTCCGTAAAAGCGCTGCAGGATTACCGCCGCGCTGGCGAATGTGCAGACGGAAATCTGCGCGCAGCAAGTTAGGAGCAGTCATGGGACAAATATTTGAAGGCGCAATGTCCGGCGCGGGGCTGAAGATTGCGATTGTCGCGACGCGCTGGAACGAGTTCATCGTCGAGCGCCTCACCGCCGGCGCCAAAACCGCACTCGTCCAGCACGGCGTTAACGAGGACGCTATAGATGTTGCGATGGCGCCCGGCGCTTATGAGGTTCCGTTCGTGGCCAGGAAGCTCGCCGCCACCGGCCGCTATCACGGCGTCGTCGCGCTCGGCTGCGTCATTCGCGGCGCGACGCCGCATTTTGATTATGTCGCCGGCGAGGCTGCAAGTGGCGTCGCCGCGGCGGCGCGTGATACCGGCGTGCCGATCTCATTCGGCGTCCTTACCGTCGACACGATTGAACAGGCGATTGAGCGCGCCGGAACCAAGGCCGGCAACAAAGGCTGTGAAGCCGCGCTGGCGTTGATTGAAACCATCACCCTTTGCCGGTCCATAGACCGCTCCACCGAGGAGGCGTAAGTGTCAGTAGAAAACATCCTGCTAAAACCAAAACAGGCGAGCCGCGAAGAAGCCGAGGAAGCCGTTCGCACGCTGCTGTCCTATTATGGCGAGAACCCGCAGCGTGAAGGCCTCATCGATACGCCGCGGCGCTTTGTTGACGCCTATGAGGAATTTCTCTCCGGCTATGCAGACGACCCGGTCTCGATCCTGTCGCGCACCTTTGAAGAGGTCGAAGGCTATAAGGATATCGTCGTCATGCGCGGCATCCGTTTTGAAAGCCATTGCGAGCACCACATTCAGCCGATGATCGGCATCGCCCATGTGGCCTATCTGCCGGGCGCGCGCGTGGTCGGCATCTCAAAGCTCGCCCGCGTCGTCGATGCGTTTGCCCGTCGCTTGCAAAGCCAGGAAACGCTGACCAACCAGATCGCCGGCGCGATAGAGGCCGCGCTCGCCCCGCGCGGCGTTGCGGTGCTGCTTGAGGCTGAACACCAGTGCATTTCCACCAGAGGCATCCACAAGACGGGCGTCGATTGCATCACCCAAGCGATGACCGGCGCCTTTGAAACCGACCCCGCCATGGAAGCGCGGTTCTATCGGTTGATCGGGAAATAGACCGGCGCCGGGTTTCAACACTGTCGCGGCAAACTTTCAGCACAGACAATAAAAAAGGGCGACTCAATGAGCCGCCCTTTTTCGTAAGTGTGTTTCGTTCGCTTAGAATTCGTAACGAATACCAAACTGGATTGCCCAAACGGATGGGTCTACCCGCTGCTCCAAATCGACGTCTTTAATGTCGGTGATCAGAAAACGCCCGCCGACAATGTCGAAATCGTACACCTCAACGCCCTCATCAACATTACCGCGATCAAACCGTTCAAACACATTTGAACTGTCATCGATAAGATTGAGGAAGTTCTCAATGTCGACAAACGCCTGGAACCGGTCACTACCGAAGAAACCCGGTATGTCCTGAGAGATACGAATGTCCATATCCGTAAACCATGGATCCTTGAAAGCGTTGCGTGGTGCAAAGCCGCCGGCATATTTGCTGAGCCCTGTGGAGTCGAAGAAGGCGAAGGCTTCAGTTATCTCCGCTGCGGTCAGGAGCGAAGTATCAATGAGCGGATCACTTGGTCCGGTCGGAACATATATCAACCGCCGCGCTTCATCATCACTATCCCCAAGATCACGATCGACATCTTCATCGAAGACATAGCTAAAGCGTCGGCCGGACTGGGTGTTGAAGAAAATGTTGAGCCGCGTTGGGTACTCCTTGATGAACTCCTGGCTGAACCGCGCCGCAATAGTGATGTTGTGATTGTTCACGAACTGCGACGGCGCCAGGAATGGTTGGTTCGGCGTAACTACTGCAACTTCTTCGAAACTCGAACTCGCAGTAGAGCTGTTGCTTGGGTTTACAACGTCACTGTCGTTATATGCGTAACCGAAAGTGAAATTGAAGTTACCTGGGCTGTTGCCAAGATTGTAATCAAAGTCTTTCGACAGCGAGATTGACGCTGTTTGAGAGAATCCGCTGTCCCCATCAACATTGGTGAGGAGGATTTGCTCATCGACCCTGCCCGAGTCGCAAGGACCGCTATTGGTAAGGTCAGTACCGGTAAATCCTTGACGGATGCCTTGGAAGACAGCGTCACAACCCGCGTTCAATGGATTGACGTTATTGAGGATCGGTCGGCCGTCCGGCGCCAATAAGCCAGTCGGCGTTAATGCGAGGTTGACCCAATCCGTGGAGTTACTGTTTTCGCTGCGGATATAATCAGCCCGAACATTCCAATCGTCAAAGAACCCGCCGCCACCGGTAAAGTTGGTGAAGTGCGAAAAGCCGATATTGAACCGCAAAATTGACGGCAGCTTGAAGTCTGGATCAACAGCGTTGACGCTGGCGCCAAACTGCGTCGCCTCGGTAATTTGCTGTTGGGTTAAGCAAGCCGGTATGCCGGTAAATGATCCGCCTGTGACAACTTGTAGATCAGCCGCAGTACATGGTGCATCATTTGTATCACCGGAGCCAATCGCCCCGCCAAAGTTTTGGAAGTTGTTGGCGAACCACACCGTCGGATCGCCGCCTGAGAAGACGCCAACACCGCCATGGAAGGAGGTTTCACCTCCCAAAAATTCTCCGGCTTCCCAGTTAAAGCCAAAACGCGGCTGCAGTATATCAAGACCGTTGAAGGCTTGGGTGTTATCAAAGCCAAAGGCAGATACGAAATTCGGATTTAGTATCGGCCGGTTATTAGAGCCATACCTGTCATAACGCAGCCCCAAAGTGAAGGTTAGATCATCGCTGGCTTGGAACTCATCCTGGATATATCCAGTATAAATTGTCCGGCGGAATTCTGCCGCCGCATCACTGGGGTCTCCAGTAAATGAGCCATTGCCTCTAATTCGAGAGGCCAGGCCCGCTTCAAAATTGGCGATGCCATCAAAGGTAATCGTGCCAGTCGCGTCACGAATAAAAAGGTTAAAGACATCAAACTGATCTGCCTCAACCCCAGCGGTGAAGGTATGACGTCCTGTAGTGTAATTCGCCTTGAATTTGACCTGATCAAGCTGCGTTTGAAGATCGTTCGCAGAACGGAAGAAACCTGGGCCGCTGAGCACGTCTCCATCTGATCCCGGAATGGCGGTATTTGTGATATTTTCAATCAAAAGCCGGGGCTTCGGATTGGGGTCTTGGGCTTCTCCGCCGCCAACTGGCCCCTGATTGTCTGTAACATCCAACCGGGAAACGCGAACTTCTGTCGAAAAGTTATCAGTCCACTGCGAGAACAAACGCGCAGAATAGTTTTCACTTTCTGTGCCCTCATTTTCGAAATTGTCGAGGAAAGTGAATTCAGGACCAAATCCCAAATCATCTGGATCTTGGCGCAATTCGCGCAAGCGCGAATAGGTAAGTTCAAGACGATGATCGTCCGAAATCGCCCAATCAACACGACCAAGAATTCGGCGACTTTCGTCTGGAAGGTTACGTGCAAACCCAAGGGCGTCTCGCCCATAGACCGATTGAAGAGTTTGAGCGATTGAGTTCGCTTGCGCTACCGTCAGAAAGTCCAGTTCATTAGCGAAGCCGCCGCCAAGCGGACCTGTATCAACCGTTTGCCCACCATCTTTAACCTCTTCATAGGCGCCGAAAAACCAGAGCTTGTCTTTGATGATTGGGCCGCTCAGCGTCCCGCCCCAGTTCCAATCTTTGAAAGCGCCGTCTTTTACAATATTGCCATCAATGGTTTTCCCGGTCAGGCCAGAGGAGTTGAGCACGCCAAATGCGGAACCGTGGAACTGATTTTCGCCCGACTTGGTTACAATGTTGATGTTACAGCCAGAGAATTGACCATATTCCACATCGAACGGCGCAAACTCGACCGACGTTTCACGAACGGCGTCGAACGGGATTGGCATGTTGTTACGGTTAGGAAATCCAGAATCATTAAGACCGAAACCGTCTGCATTACGAACACCATCAATGGTAAATGAGTTGGAACGGAAGTTCCCGCCGAGACAGCTGATCGAGTCGTTATTATTTCCGTCAATCGTCACGCGCGGATCAAGGCGGATAACATCGCGAATATCACGATCAATGGACGGCAGCGCTTCCAGCGTTGCCAGATCAAATTGCGCGCTTGGGCCAATCGCAAGCTGGCTGACATTGTTACGCGTCGCAACGACTACGATCTCGTCGGTAGAAACAGCCGTGGTCAGCGCCACGCTAATGTTTGTCGCTGAACCCAGTGGAGCGCGAACACCTTCGAGGCGTTGCGTTTGAAATCCTTCCGAAGTGGTCGTTACCGTGTATGGCCCGCCAACGGAAAGACCGCGTGCAGAAAAATTACCGTTAGCGTCTGAGGTGGTTACCCTTCTCGACCCAGTCCGCGAATCGACAATCGTCACAACGGCGCCTGGGACGGCCGAGCCGTCTTCGAGCGTGACCTTGCCGCGAATTTCTGAAGTCGTCTGTTGCGCCATGGCAGGCGTTGGCGCGACAACTGCAAATGCTGTCGTCAGCGCGATCGCCGCTGCGCCAGCGGAGAGTGTTTTCATTAGTGTCATATTTTTATGCCCCGAGTTTTGAATAAAAATTTTGAGCCGCCATGTGGTCGCGACTCCAAAAAACAAGCGATCCCTTAGATACTTTGGATGACAAGCCCGTGACAATGCGGCGAATATTTTGTTGCAGCGCACGCAAAACTCGCCGGCACGCTCCATCCAAAACATGGTGGGGGTAATTAACCTCGATAAATTAATGGGTTAACAGAATATTGAGAGAAGAAATGGGCAGAAAACCCGAATTTTCCCGTGTTTTTCCACAACCGTTTTGGTATAGAAATCTTATCTCTGTTGATTAGGCGCCACAGTTATTTCCCCAATTCAGGCAAGTCCTTACATGCGCGCCGGCGCTTGAATGCCCAATAGATCAAGGATTAAGTCAAGCTGGCGCCCGGAAGCTGTGGCAAGCCCCAGTCTGGAGGCGCGAATCGAATCATCCGCCTCGTCGGCGATGCGACAACCGGCGTAGAATTTTGAAAACGCCTGCGCCAGCGAAAATGCGTGGTCGCACAGCAAATGCGGCAGGCGCTTTTGGTGAGCGGCGCGCAAGGCGTCGCCAAAGCCGAGCAGCACCAAAGCGAGATCGCGTTCTTCCGGCGCGGTGATTATAATCGGGCCCGGCGCCCCGGCGCCCGCCGCTTCGGCCTTGGCCAGCACCGAGCGCACCCGCACGCGCGCATATAGAAGATAGGGTCCGGTCTTGCCTTCAAAGGCCATGAACCGGTCGAGGTCGAAAATGTAATCGCTGGTGCGCGGGTTCGAGAGGTCAGCAAATTTCAACGCCGCGACGCCGACCTTGCAGGCGATGTCGTTTGTCTCGGCATCGTCATAGCCTTCAGCCAAACCATTTTCCGCAAGCCGCGCCAACGCCCGTTCGGTGACCATATCGATCATCTCGCGCAATCGCAGAACCCCGCCCTCGCGGGTTTTGAACGGCTTGCCATCCTTGCCGTTCATGGTGCCGAAACCGATATGTTCGAGCCGGTCGGCGGCAAACAGACCGGCGAGATCGGCGGCGCGAAAGACCTGCTCAAAATGCAATGCCTGGCGCTGATCGACGACATAGATAATGCGATCAGGATTATCCGAGCGCACGCGATCGACGATGGTCGCGAGATCGGTTGTGCCGTAGGTGACGCCGCCATCGGACTTAAACAACATCAGTGGCGGGATTTTCTTGTTGTCCCCATCACGCGCTACACGGATGATCTGCGCGCCGTCGCTGTCTTCAATCAGCCCCTTGCCAGCGAGGTCCGCCGCCATCTCCGGAATTAACGGCGCGGCGTCCGCCTCGCCTTTCCATAAGTCAAAGGTGACGCCGAGATCTTGATATTCTTTTTCAATCGCCTCGCGCGAGACCGCGACGAAATGTTTCCACAAAGCGAGATAGCCAGGCCGGCCCTTTTGCAGCTCAGCCGTTGCCTGGCGCGCTTCATCCGCACGCGCCTTATCGGCTTTGCAGGCGACGGAGGCTTGCGGGTAAAGCCGCTCCAGATCCGCCAGCGACACCGGCGGTTGATCCGGGTACGGCCCTTCGAACGCTTGGTCGAAATACGCAAGCCCCGCCTGCTCGCGCTTTAACTCGGTGATGAGCTGGCCCATGGGCAGGCCCCAATCGCCCAAATGCACGTCGCCGACCACTTCGTCGCCTGCGAACCTGAAAATACGTTTGAGACTTTCGCCAATGATTGCCGCGCGCAAATGGCCGACATGGAGCGGCTTGGCTACATTGGGCCCGCCATAATCGAGCAGGATTTTGTCAGCCGCAGGCGTCTGCCAGCCGCCGAGGCGGTCGCCTTGAAGGATCGCGCCAAGACGACGGGCGAGCTCATCATCGGCCAGTGTGATATTGATGAAGCCCGGCCCGGCGATGGTCACGGCATTAAAGGCGACATCGCTGCGCAATTCTTCACAAACTTTTTCCGCCAGGGCGCGCGGATTTTGCTTGGCGGCTTTCGCCGCCGCCAGGGCGCCATTGCACTGGAATTGCGCAAGGTCCGGCCGGTCGGCCAGTTTGACCCGGCCATAGTCCCGATCCAGCCCCGCCTCGGCGAACGCATCGCCAACCCGCCGGCTCAGCTCTTCAAGGATGGTCATTGCAGATTTGGAAATTTCAGACTTTTGCCGGAGCGGTTAAAAATGATCTGGTCGCGCGAAAGCGCAAAGCCGACGATGATTTCGAAATTGGCGCCGGAAATATGGTCGCCAGCGCGCGGAATGGTGATTTTGTTGATGTCTTCATTGGCGACGACAATGGTATTTTTGTCGGTAAACTTCGCGGGAGCCAGAAATTCAGTTTTGGCAATGACTTCAAGGTCTTTACGCGTGACTGCGACAAAGTACTTGAAAACCTTATCACCATTTTCGCCCTTAGGTCCTTTGCCAAAAGCGAGGTCAATGGCGATATCCACGTCAATCGGCTTGTCTTCAATATACCGACAGCCGATCTCAACATTGGTGATTTCGCCGGTATAGGCGATATCCTCAAGACGCTCTTCGCCGTCAAACTCTATGATCCTCGAAGCGTCGAGGAGAACCACTACATTTGGACACGGCGCCGGATTTTTATCGCCCGCCGTACTCTTTTTTAATCCCGAACATCCGGCAACGCCCATGGCTGCGGCGATAAGCGCGCTGGCTAACAGTTTGTTCATCGAACCGAACCCTTATATTTGCTCATAAATGGCCCTCTTGCCGCCAGACGGTTGCCGTTGAGACGCCGTTATTTCGTGTCAGCTTCTCGTAGCGTCTCGAAACCCAAGGCGCAACGCTCATGCTGGGCGATGAACGAGAAATCGCGTTAATGAAAACGATGCCAGAAAAACCAATGCGAGAAAAATTGCCGCTGAAAGTCCGCCTTGCAGCGCCGCGGGGGTTTTGCGCTGGGGTTGAGCGCGCGATCCGCACCGTTGAGGAGGTGCTGGCGATACATGGCGCGCCGGTCTATGTGCGTCATGAAATTGTCCACAACAAACATGTCGTCGAGCGGCTTGCCGCTATGGGCGCAGTGTTTGTCGAAGAGCTTAGCCAGACGCCCAGCGACCGGCCGGTCATTTTCTCAGCCCATGGCGCCCCGCGCGCCGCCCATGACGAGGCCGCAGCGCGCAACCTCCTAACGATTGACGCGACCTGCCCCCTGGTCCTCAAGGTCCATAATGAGGCCCGCCGGCATGCGGCCGCAAACCGGCATATCTATCTGGTCGGCCATGCCAATCATCCCGAAGTGGTCGGCGCCATGGGTCAGGTCGCGCCAGACGAAATCACCCTGGTGGGCTCGGTTAGCGACGTCGCCGCGCTCAAAGACCGTGACGGACCAAAAGCTTACATCACCCAGACAACACTGTCGGTTGACGACGCGCGGACCATCATTGCGGCGCTGAAGGTCAAATTTCCCGACATCGCCGGCCCGCGCAAAGAAGACATCTGTTATGCAACCACCAACCGGCAGAACGCCGTTAAAGCGACGGCGCCGGGTGTTGATCTCTTTGTCGTCATCGGCTCGCGGACATCGTCGAACTCTTTGCGGCTGGTTGAGGTCGCAAAAAGCGCCGGCGCCAAATGCGCCATGCTGATCGAGGATGCGGCCGCCTTTGACCCGGGCGCGCTCAGGGAAGTTTCCACTATCGGTTTGAGCGCCGGCGCTTCAGCGCCCGAACATCTGGTTGAGGGGTTTTTAAAATTACTTGCCGAGCGGCGGACGCTAACTATTGAGACGATCGAGACAGCTTCTGAAAATATTGTCTTCAATACGCCATTGCGTCTTGCCAGCTAAAATAGATCTTGCGCAAAGCAGGACCGCATCTGGCTAAAATAGACTCTGGCGTTTAAAAGCCATTTCGGCTTTCATCGCGCGCAACACCCACCCTACTTACGGATCATAAATGATTGAAATTTTCACTGACGGCGCCTGCTCCGGCAATCCCGGTCCCGGCGGCTGGGGCGTCCTCATCATTATCGGCGAGGACGAGACCGAGCTTTTCGGCGGCGAGCCGGCGACCACCAATAACCGCATGGAGATGATGGCTGTCATCAAGGCGATAGAGGCGACTGACCCGAAGGCGCCGATCCGGCTGTTCACGGACAGTCAATATGTCAAGAACGGCATTACCGTCTGGATTAATGGATGGAAGCAGAACGGCTGGAAAACCGCCGCCAGAAAACCGGTGAAGAACAAAGACCTGTGGACCGAACTTGATGTGCTTGTAGACGGCCGCGAGATTGAATGGCGCTGGGTCAAGGGCCATTCCGGACATCCGGGCAATGAGCGCGCCGATGAGCTGGCCTGTCGCGGCGTGCCGTCGGCGCATTCATTGTGAGAAAGCCTATAGCCTACGCTTAAAGCTGCCCAAGCATATGTTCAGCGCTTGAAACATCAAACGCACCCGGCTCTTCAATATTCAAATGCTTCACAACGCCGTCTTCGATCACCATGGAAAAGCGCTGGGCGCGCTCGCCCATGCCGAACCCGGTGCCGTCCATAGTCAGCCCAAGCGCGCGGGCAAAATCGCCATTGCCGTCCGCAAGCATTTCGACAACGCCGCCGGCGCTTTGATCTTTCGCCCATGCGTTCATCACAAATGCATCATTGACTGACATGCAGACGATTTTATCAACGCCTTTGGCCTTGAATTCATCGGCTTTGGTAACAAAGCCCGGCAAGTGCTTGGCCGAACAGGTCGGCGTGAAGGCGCCAGGCAGTGAAAATAACGCCACTTTGCCACCGCCTAAAGCGTCGCTGGTCTGTACCTGATTGGGCCCCTCTTCGGTCGCCATCATCACGGTTGCATTGGGAATTTTGTCGCCTATGGAAATTGTCATCGGGCTCTCCTAAATTTTCACGGCTGTTTGTATCGCCTCGCGCAGTCGCGGTCCAGCATCACTCTGCGTTAGCTTGCACCCCGAAGATCTCCCCCCTAGAATTGCTGCATATGGCTAGCAACGACCAACCGCAAAGCGCTTCGGACCGTGATTTTCTCACCGGACAACTGCTGATCGCCATGCCAAATATGGGCGATCCGCGGTTTGAGCGGTCGGTGGTCTATATCTGCGCTCATGACGCAGACCATGCGATGGGCGTCATCATCAACAAACGCCTCAATGATGTGGTTTTGTCGGAACTCTTAAAACAGCTCAATATCGACCCGCGCGACGGCGCCGATGCAACGCCGGTGTTTTTCGGCGGTCCGGTGCAGACCGAGCGCGGCGCGGTTTTGCACACGCTGGATTACCGGCAGGGCGCCACCATAGAACTGGCGCCTGATCTCGGACTGACGGCGACCAAGGATGCGCTGATCGATATTGCCGGCACGACGCCCAAACAGGCGCCGCCGCGCGCATTCATCCTCACCATCGGCCACGCCGGATGGGGTCCTGGTCAACTCGAGCAGGAAATCGCCATGAATGCCTGGGTGCATTGCGCACCGGAAGAAGCCATCATCTTTGAAGGCGCCCAGAGCGACGCCTGGCGCCGCGCCCTGGCGAAGCTGGGCGTCACCAGCGCGATGCTGTCGCCGGAATGGTCGCAAGCCCGTCGCGACGATCAGCCGTTAAACTAGCGAACCTATTTAGCGTAGCTCACCGCGCCGCCATGGCATCCACCGCGCGGTTTTCTTTTCTTCAAGGTCCGCCGTCTCGTCCGCCATTTTGGCGAGGACAGCTTCTTTAGCCGTGGCGATTTTGTTGGTCTTCACATGCTCATCGTCAGCGGCTTTAAGTTTCTTGTCATCTTTTTTAAGCGCTGATTTTTTATCCGCTTGAGCGGCGCCAGCTTTGGCGACGATCGCCTTGGCTTTTTTCCTAGTCGTCTCAACCGGCTTGCCGAGTGCATAGCCTTGTCCCAGATCGAGGCCGAGTTTTGTCGCCGCCGCCACAGCCTTATCGTTTTCAACGCCCTCAACGATGACTTTCAGCCCAAGGTCCTTGCCTAGCGCCGCCAGTGAGGCGACGATCTTGGCCCCGTCGCCGCCGCCGCTGAGATCATCAGTGAAAGACTTGTCGATCTTCAGATAGTCAAAATCATATTTCCGCAAATTTGTCAGGCACGAAAACCCGGCGCCGAAATCGTCAAAGGCGAGCGAAGCGCCAGCCTTCTTATAGGCGGCGAAGATATCGGCCGCAGCCTCGCCTTCCACTGCGTCGCTCTCGGTCAGCTCAATCACCAGCGCATCTTTGGGCAGTTTATATTTCTTGATGGTCTCGCCAACCAGGCCGACAAAATCAGGGTCGCGCATTTGCCCCCAGGAGACATTCATCGCCACAAACGGCGCCGCACCTTTAGCGGATTTAATTTTGTCGGCGAGGAATGAAGCGGCCTCCTCCAACATGGTTTTGGAGAGCGCCGCGCCTTTTCCGGCGGCGTCAGCCGCGCGGACAAAAGTTTCCGGCCCCTCATGGGCGCCGTCCTTCTGGTCGCGCCAGCGCGCCAGCGCCTCATAGCCGACAATTTTTTTGTCTTTAAGGGCGACGATCGGCTGGAATGCGGCGACGATATCGCCCTGGTCCAGTGCTTTACCCAGTTTGTCCGCAAGCAATCCGGAAGCCGCCGGTATGAGCGCCGCTTTGGTTGCGTTTTGAAGCGTCTTGCCGCTGACGCCATTATTCTTGGACGGCTTGAAGATTGGCGACGCGGTTTCAATAAACGCAACAATGCGTTCAAGCTCGCCACTCCCATCATGGGCCGCGCGCGCGCCGCGCAGGCGTATCTTGCGGCCGTCAAACAAATTCAGCGCGACATCGAACGGGCCGTCAATCGGGGTTAGGACTTCATCCTTAAACCGCTGAAGGTCTTCTTTGGCGATGAAATTACAAAGTGCATCGGGGGTGAACGGCGCCGTTGAATCAGCGCCAAGCAGCGCCGGCAATGCCTCCGTCTGATCGATCAGGCCCGGGCTCCAGTCCCAGATCGCCACGCCCGAATAATCGAGAACCCGCGCCAGCGAGCTATCGAGAACAATCTCCATACGTTCGTTTTGGGGATTGGCAGGCGCAGGCGACGCGTGGTCATCAGCGCCAAAACTGTGTAAGCCCTCACTGGCAAATTCCGGCGACCGCAGCGGTGCGCTCTCGGTCAGCGCAACCAGGCTGGCGGCGATGACGCCGAGTGTAAACAAACCATGGGGCGCGAGCGCAAACGCACCCGCCTCAACCCCGCCAAGCGGCCCCAGAAGCGGCGCCGCCATCGCCAGTGCGATACCTGGAAGAATAAGACGCGCACCGACATCGCCGCGAAACGCCTGGCTTAGCGCCAGCAAAACCGCGAACGCGCCGACGCCAAGCACAGCCAGGCGCATGACCGGCGCAATCTCAATGCGGTCGAAAAAGTTGATGACGCCCATGCCGGCAATCACCAGGGCCGCAGTAAACATCAGCCCGCCAAGCAGCGGATTATATTTTGCCGCGCCAATCGTCGCCGACAGAAAGATAATCGCCGACGCCGCAAACAATCCCATAATCAGGACGGCGACCTCGGACGGCATCGCGCTAAAAAATCCAAGCCAGGAAAACTCAAGCGCCGCCGCGCCGGCCACCATCAACAAAGCGCAAACTGCAATCCCGCTCCGGCGGATCGCCGCATAGCCGGCCAGAAAAGCCGACGCGACAATGAAGGCGCCGACAATCGCGCCGCGCCCCAGATCCAAAGCCGGCGCTCCCCATGCCGCCGCATCACTCATCGTCGCGCTTAGAATGCCAAACATAAATGCCCCTACCCCGTAATTTTAAAACGCCGCTCGATTCGGCGCCCGATACTGGTCCCACCCAAAAAACGCGCCAACCACCCCTCCTATGTGGATCATGAGGCTCTCATCACCCACACACAGCCAGCTCGCTTGTTGTCGCTGGTATAATCACGCTTATGTGACTTTATCGCAAGGGCGGCGCTGGCCGATCCGGGATATTTTTTTAACGTTTTACCGCAAATCCGTGGGCGGCGTTTCGCGGTTGCGAAAGTCTTTGGCGGTGATGGCGTACAGATCATGGTCGCGCCATTCACCATTAATCCTGAGATAATCGCGGGCGATGCCTTCCTGGATGAAGCCGCATTTCAACAATAGCGCCCGCGAGGCGGCGTTTTCCGCCTGGCAGGCCGCTTCGATCCGATTGAGGCCGATGGCGTCCACCGCATGACCGACCAGCGCCGTAACCGCAGCCGCGCCATATCCGCGGCGGGTATAGGGCGCGCCGATCCAATAGCCGAGCGTTGCCGCTCGGGCCGCTCCATAGCGGATATTGGTGAGCGTGATGCCGCCGACCAGTGCGCGGCTATCACGGTGAAATATGAATAACGACACTGCGCGCCCGTTCTGCTTTTCCTGGGCAAAAAGCTTGAGCCGCTGCTTAAACGCGGCCGCCTGCAGCGCCTCCGGCGCCCAGTCGCCTTCCCAAGCGACCAGATGGCGTCGGCTTTCCTCGCGCAGGCTGGCCCAGGTCTGGAAATCTTTCGTCTCAGCCTGACGCAGATAAACCGGGTCCTGGACCAGGACCGGATCAAATGCGGAACGCGGCGATGATTTGAGTTGGAACATCAACAAGCTTCTTGGTTAACTGCCAGCATGTCAGCGCAAACGCGCAACTCTGTCAAAACAGCCACAGATGACCATAAGTTTTCCCCATGCTATCTTTCAAGCTTGGCAGTGGGTTGGGGATAATTATGTGCTTGCACGACGGCGGCAATATTGCACCGGCGTTGATGGTTGCGGCGGATTGGCGTGGCTGTGCTCGTTGGCGCGCGCCGGGGTTGGTATTTTCCGCCCTCACTAGCGTCATATCAAACCTCCCCTTCTCCCGCTGACCATGGAAGCCGCGGTCGCAACATTTTTCTCCGCCATTCGCGAGACCGCGCCTGGTTTCACCTCGGCGGTCATCTATCTTTCCAATAGCTACCTATTAAAGGGCGGCGTATTGATGGCGTTGCTGTTGTTTTCAGCAGCGCCCGCGCGGCGAAAGTTTTTTTCCTCGCATAATCTGCACATTGTTCGAACCGGCGGCGCGATTTTTATAGCCATGTTCATCGCCCGAATGCTGCAATTGACACTACCGCAGCGGGACCGCCCCTTCGCAACCCAAGGCAATGATTACGCCGATGCCTATTCTGTCGGGATGAGTGCGTTCCCTAGCGACCATGCCGTTTTGATGACGGCCATTGCGACGGCAATTTTTATACGCAACCGAGTGATTGGCGTCATCGCTTTTGGTTGGACAGTGGCGGCTATTTTGGCGCCGCGGGTTTATCTTGGATTGCATCACCCGACAGACATCCTTGCCGGGATGGTGATCGGCGGCGGCATTACCTGGGCGATCATACGCGCGCCGGCGCCGCCCGGACTTCAGACCTGGGTAGAAACGCTTGAGATCAAACACCCCGCGCCGCTCTACTTTCTCGCCTTCCTATTCGCCCTTGAAACGGCCCGAAATTTTGAAGACGCCCGCGCGGGCGTGCGCATGGTGTTGGATATGATCGCATGAGACTGTTTGAAGGCAAATCAAGCTGCAGAATTTCCAACGGCGGGCGACAGGTCAGCATGGGCGCAAACAGGCCCCGCGCCGATCCGTCCCCTTGCGATTCTCAACGCGTCGGTGCGTTATGGAATACACATGACCGATATTGAGATCGCCTCCCTCTCCCGCACCGGCAGCACGCCCTATTTTGTCTTCTGCGATCACGCCGCCAATGCGATACCGGCGGCAATGAACGGTCTGGGCATGCCCGACGACCTTCTCGCTACACATATTGCCTGGGATATCGGCGCTGGCGCGCTCGCGGCGGCGCTGGGCGAGGCGCTGGACGGCGCTTTGTTTACATGCGGATTTTCGCGCCTGATCATCGATCCCAATCGCGCGCTGGATTCCAATGATCTGATCCCCGCAACCAGCGACCAGATTCCCGTCCCCGGCAATCAGATGCTTAGCAGCGCGGCGCGGCAGGATCGCATTGACCGGTTTCATATTCCCTATCACCAACAGCTTGGCGCCGCGCTTGATGATTTCACCGCACGTCATGCTCAGCCATTCATAATTTCCGTACACAGCTTTACCAACCGCCTGATGGGCTCGGCTGACGACCGTCCGTGGAAGCTTGGCATGTTGTGGCGCTGCGACGAGCCCAGCGCCAAGGCGATGATCCGTCATCTGGAAGCGGCGACCGACTGGCCTATTGGCGATAACGAACCTTATGATGCGCGGGTGTTTAACTATTCCATCGACCGCCATGTTTGTCCCCGCAACCTGGCCCATCTCACCATTGAGGTGCGTCAAGATGTGATCGGGACGGACCATGATATAGTCCGCCTTGCGATGGTCCTGGCGGATGGCGTGCGCGCGATCGCCAATAGTCGCACCGCGATGATGAAAGGAGGTGCGCCATGATACCAGCGCTAACCCTCGGCGTCGAAGAGGAATATCTGCTCGTCGACCCTAAGAGCCGCAATCTTGTTACCGAGCCCTCGCCGGACTTCATGGCCGATTGCAAAGAGCGTCTTGGCGAACGAGTGACGCCTGAATTTTTGAAATGCCAGGTCGAAATCGGAACGCCAGTTTGCGACGACATCAAAGACGCCCGCCACCATCTGACGGCGTTGCGATCGGTGATTATCAACACCGCCGAAAAATACGGCATGCAGGTCATGGCGGCGTCAACGCATCCGTTCGCCCAATGGGGACGGCAGATACACACCGCCGCGCCGCGCTATGATCTCCTCGACAAGGATATGGGCGGCGCCATCCGCCGTATGCTGATTTGTGGCATGCATGTTCACGCCGGCATTGAAGACGAAGAACTGCGCATCGATCTGATGAACCAGACGCGCTATTTCCTGCCGCATCTTCTGGCGCTGTCCACCTCTTCGCCGTTCTGGGGCGGCCACGACATGGCGATGAAATGTACGCGTCTGGGGATATTCGATTCAATGCCGCGCACCGGCATTCCCGATCGCTATGAAAGCTGGTCGGAATACACCCGCATGATCGACCGGCTGATCAAAGCCGGCGTCATGGAAGACGCATCTAAACTGTGGTGGGACATGCGCCCGAGCTGCCGGTTTCCGACGCTGGAAATGCGCGTTACCGATGTTTGCACGCGGCTTGAAGACGCGCTTTGCATCGCCGCGTTCTATCAATCGATCCTGCGGATGCTGTCGCGCCTGCGCCAGCGCAATATGCGGTGGCGTATCTATCCGCGCATCATGATCGAAGAAAACCGCTGGCGCGCACAGCGCTATGGCGTCACCAAATCCATGATCGATCTTGGCCGGGGGGAATGCCAGCCATTCGCTTCGCTGATCGAGGAAATCATCGAGATTATCACCGAAGATGCGACCGCCCTTGGCTGTATGAACGAGGTCAACCATGCCCGCACGATCTTGAAGCGCGGGACCAGCGCCTGCCGCCAGCTAGAGGTTTTCGCCGCAGCAAAAGCAAAGGGCGCGGAAGACCCGGAAGCGCTTGTCGCCGTGGTCGATATGCTGGTCAAAGAGACGGCGGCGGACCTCCCGCAAGGGCATTGAACCCAATCGTCAATTTGTTTGCCCACAGGCCTTGCGGGCCCGACCCGGCGAGGCTATACCGCCACACCGCTGCAGAGTGTTTCATGCACACTGCACGGAAAAGTTGGCGCGGGATGGAGCAGTCCGGTAGCTCGTCAGGCTCATAACCTGAAGGTCGTAGGTTCAAATCCTACTCCCGCACCCAATAAAAATGCCAGAGGTCCAACGGGCCCTGGCTTTTTTTAATTGTTCGCTCGGGCCAGTGTAAGAGATAAAATCCTCAATAGCGCCCATCCCTAGCCATGAACCTTTCGTAGCAATAGCCTTTCCTAGATTTTGCACTTCTTATAAGGGAGCCCCATTTGGGGAGAATTTTTATGAAGCTTGTTCCAGCGCGCTTTTTGCCTGCGGTGACTTTTGCACTTTTTGGCTTGGCATCCTTCATCACTATGATACCAGCGGCTTCGGCAGGAGAGGTCGAGGACTATGTAGCTAAGCTTAAAACACATTATCAAAAAACACTGCCAATTAAGGCCTTCTCACTCAGTAGTCACTTCACAAACAAACAATATAGGGACCACAATTATTGGGACTATCAATCACCAAACGTTTACATGTCAGTAAGAACGACTGAGATGGATCTGGTGAAAAAGCATTTTTACGACAATGATCTA
>JAJFFY010000045.1 GCA_021776415.1 Hyphococcus sp. | reverse complement strand
GACCGGGCTTAAACTTTATGTGGGCACAGAACATCCCCATGAGGCGCAACAGCCGAAAATACTCGATGTCGCGGCAATGAACGCCAAGAATAAAAGGGACGCTTAAAGATGAGCACGACTTCTCTTGAAGATTTAAAAGACATCGCAACTGAGGCTGGCGTCATCACCGAAACGCCGGAAGAAGCGCCCAAGGCTGAGCCGAAAATCGATGCGCAAGGCCGCGCTTACGCCACCGGCAAACGCAAAACCGCGATCGCGCGGGTGTGGATCAAGCCGGGCTCCGGCAAGATCATCGTCAACAAAAAAGACCATGCGGAATATTTTGGCCGCGCGGTGCTGCAGATGGTCATCAAGCAACCGCTGATCGCCGCTGAGCGCAACGACCAATATGACGTTGTCTGCACGGTCAAAGGCTCCGGTCCGTCGGGCCAGGCCGGCGCCGTGCGCCACGGGATTTCCAAAGCGCTCACCTACTATGAGCCGAGCTTGCGCGACGTCCTCAAAAAGGGCGGTTTCTTAACCCGCGACAGCCGCGTTGTGGAACGCAAGAAATACGGCCGCGCCAAAGCGCGTCGCTCATTTCAGTTCTCAAAACGCTAAGCAGCGTTTCGGGGCAAGTTCTCAAAACGCTAAAGCGTATTGTTTATTGTTTACGAAAGCGCCGCCCTTCGGGGCGGCGATTTTTTGTGCCGTGCGTGAATGCTGCGTGGCGGCGTATCTTCTTTGATTTGTTGCGTGGTTTGTTGTTGTTCCGGTGTGGCCCCCTTCGTCAGCTTCGCTGACACTTCCCCCGCAAGCGGGGGAAGAAAGTTCTGCCTCAAGCTCAGCCTATTCCTCCCCCGTTTACGGGGGAGGTGTCCCGGAGGGACGGAGGGGGCTCTTGAAGCCAAGATAACCCGCACAACCCTCACACGAATCGAATCTCGGATTTTACAACCCTGAGAGGGTAGTTGGACATAAAACCTATATTTGGTGAAAAGTTATCCTCACCGATTCCAGCGGCCGTATGATGCTTTTTGAGAGGTTTTTGATGTCGGAAAGGATTGGTACGGAGCTTATGGCGTTTGCGACCCTGAATAGATTTTATTGGCTGGATAAATTCGCCAGGCTGGCGGGTTTGCGCGTGCGCGCCGGGCGGCCCGATCCGGCTCGCAAATGTGGTCCAAGATTCGGCGCAACGCCAGTCGCCGCATGGCTTTGCAAAAGAAGAAGAGTTGTGCGGAGGCTTGAAATGCGGGGAGCAATTCCGGGCATGACTATAGCGCAGCCAGCCTCAATGCGGGCGCGCCCGTTCGATGATGGCGCGCGCGTCAATCTTCGCGGTCACCGCGCCATAGGCGAGGGACTTGTGCTCGCTGTCGAGGCGGGTCTTGCAAAAGCCGTCCAGGATATAGTCCGGCGCGGTCTCAGCCAGCGCCGCACCCTCAAGCGCCAGCGCCATATCCTCGGCGAAGGCGCGCGCGGTTGCCTCATTGAGCGCGCCCGGCTCGAACCATCGATCGAGCGCGGTGATGTGCCGGTCGAGATCGGCGTTGGCGCCTTTGGCGCCGGCGATTTCAGTTCGGACCGCCTCAAGGCTGTCCGGCTCGCGCCCGATCGCGCGCAGAATATCGAGCGCGATGACATTGCCGGAGCCTTCCCAGATCGCGTTCAGCGGCGAGGTGCGGAAGATCCGCGGCATTGGGCCTTCCTCGACAAAGCCGGCGCCGCCAAGACATTCGAGCGCCTCATAAGCAACGCCCGGCTGGCGCTTGCAGATCCAGTATTTCGCAATCGGCGTCGCCAGCCGCATGAACGCGGCCTCGCGACCATTGCTCGCCGCCCCATCAAAAGCCCGCGCAAGGCGAAAGCCGAGCGCCGTCGCCGCCTCGGTCTCCAGCGCCAGATCGGCCAGCACCATCGCCATCGCCGGCTGGTCGATGAGCTTTTTCTGAAACGCGCTGCGATGGTCTGTATGCCACATAGCCTGCGCCAGAGCGGCGCGCATGCCGCTGGCCGAGCCGACGACGCAATCGAGCCTTGTGTGTTGCACCATGTCGATGATCGTGCGCACGCCGCGGCCTTCCTCGCCGACGCGGCGCGCATAAGCCCCGTGATATTCGATCTCCGACGAGGCGTTGGAGCGGTCACCGAGCTTGTCTTTAAGGCGCATGATGTGAAAGGCGTTGCGAGTGTTGTCCGGTCGCCAGCGCGGGACCAGAAAACAGGTGATCCCAGAGTCAGTGCGCGCCAGTGTCAGGAACGCGTCGCACATGGGCGCGGAACAGAACCATTTATGGCCGACAAGCTCATATTCATCACCGCCGATATGGGTTGCGCGAGTGGTGTTGGCGCGGATATCCGAGCCGCCCTGTTTCTCGGTCATCGCCATGCCCATGGTGGCGGCGCGTTTGTCCGCAGCCGGAATAAACCGCGGATCATAAGCGGCGGCGGTCACGCGCGGCGCCCACTCCTTGGCGACATCAGGCGCCTGGCGCAGCGCCGGGACAACCGCATAAGTCATCGACATGGGACAGCAGACGCCGCCATCAACCTGACCCATCAGATAGATCAGCGCCGAATGCAGCACATGACCGGCGGTCTTCGCATTCCACGCGCCGGCAGAAACGCCGGCCTCAAGCCCGAGCGCCATCAGCGAATGATAGGCGGGGTGGAATTCAACCTCGTCGAGACGGTGGCCGTAGCGGTCAAACGATTTCAGCTGCGGCGGATTTTTGTTCGCCTGACGGCTCCACTCCGTCGCCTCCGCCGAGCCGCAACGCGCGCCGAACGCAGACAGATGTTTGTCATGCGCGCCGCCGCCATTTTTATCGACGCCAGTTCGAAGCGCCGCATCGGTCTTAAAAAGATTCACACCCTCAAACGGCGGCGGCTGGTTCGAGACGTCGTGGGTTTCAAGCTCAGCGCGGGGATGGAAAGGGGGCATCGGCATAGTCCTGACTGTTCGCGAGTGGTGATAGTGCGCCTCGGCGCTGATTGCCGCAATGATTGTTCGCATATTGCATGCGCCAAATACCGGCGGACGCCCGCCCTGACCACGGCAAATGCTGCCCGCTTTTCAGGTTCAGCCTTTCGCCGGCAGCGCCCAGCCAAGCGCATCTTCGGTGAAGACATCTTTGTCGGGGGTGAATGCGTCTGGATTGTCGAAGAGGCCGATGAGGAGGTGGACCTCGCCGGGCCATGCCTCACCGGCATAGGTGAGCGGCGTGCCGCAGGCGACGCAAAACCCGCGGGCGACGCCCGGCGAGCTGGCGTGAACCGATGGCGTTGTCGTTTGCCAACGGATTTGTTTGTCAGCAAAACCGACCCAGGTGGAAAACGCCGCGCCGGTCGCCTCGCGGCAACTGTTGCAATGACAATTGGCGACAAACTTTGGCGCGCCAGTGGTTTGAAATTTCACCGCGCCGCATTGGCATCCGCCGGTATGGGTCACTGCTGTGTTTTCCATAAGGCGCTTAGTATATGACAATCTTCGGTCGGCGTAAATTGTTGCGGGCTGTCAAAGGCGCCGAGAACCATGTTGATTTCAGTGGGCGAGCCTTCACCACGATAAGCGATAGGAGAGCCGCATGTCTTGCAATAAAGCCGTTCGGCGCCCGGCGAGCTTTGATATGCGGCCGGCGCCTGGCTGAACACGACTTTATCACGAGCGAAGTCAACGAAAGTTGTAAAAGCCGCGCCAGACGCCCGGCGGCAATCCTTACAATGACAATTGGCGACCAGCTTTGGGGCGCCATGGGCGATAAAGCGCACCGCGCCGCACATGCATCCGCCATTGTGTTTGTCGCTGCTCATCAGCGCCGCCTATTTTCGGGTGATCTCATAAAGCGCAATCGCCGCCGCTGTGGACACGTTGAGGCTTTCCATTTGTGCGGCGATCGGGATGCGGGTTTTATGGGTGCAGGTCTCGCCGACAAGTTTGCGAAGCCCCGCGCCTTCGGCGCCAAGCACAAGCGCGACGGGTTGGTCTTTGGGCAGATCGCTAATGTCGCTATCGGCCTCGGCCATCAGGCCCGCCGTTGCGTAACCAAGATTTGCCAGCGCCTCCAGCGCGCGGGCGATGTTGACGACTTTCACGCATGGCATCGTCTCAATGGCGCCGGCGGCGGCTTTTGCCAGCGCGCCGGACAGCGGCGGCGTCCGCCGGTCCTGCACGATCACCGCCCGGGCGCCAAACGCCGCCGCCGAGCGGAAGATTGCGCCGATATTTTGCGGGTCGGTGATCTGATCGAGCACCACCACAGGGCGCCGGGCCTGCGCGGGCTCGCAAGCCTCCTTCAGGCGCGCGCGCTCCAGGTCAAAGACTTCCGCCGCCAGCCCCTGATGGACCGCGCCAGGGGGCAGCGCCTTGTCGATGATTTCGGGCCGCGCATCCTCGATTTTCGCGCGCAGCTCCTCGGCGATGGCGATCGGCGCGAGCCAGACGGCGGCGTTCTTGGTGGCCAGCACCCGGCGCACCCGGCGCTCCGGATTGGCAAGCGCCGCGGCGACGGCATGGCGGCCATAGAGCCAGAGCCGCGCCGGCGCGTCGCGACCGCGCTTTGGCGGGGTTCGCGAGCGTCCCGCATCGTCGGGGGAGGCGGTATGATGTTGGCGTGGCGGCATGTTTGACAGACCTAGCCGGTTTGGGGCCCGTGCGAAACACGGAAAACTATTATTATCAACCCTCTCGCAGCGGTTGCGAAGCCGCGCCGGCTTGGCTATAGACCCCGTTCTCCCGGCGGAACAGGGGCGCGCAAGCCCTCAAACCGTCATTCGGAAATCGCTTTTCGCGGTCTTCGTCGATCCTCGTGGAGGGGTGGGAGAGTGGTTAAATCCAGCAGACTGTAAATCTGCCCGCTTCGGCGTACGATGGTTCGAATCCATCCCCCTCCACCATTTATAACACATTGAATTATAACATAAAAAATAATTCAGCGATTGCGCTACAATAGCCGTTCTTGACAAAAAATGCAAATTTGGTTCATTCTTTGGTTCATTTTGAAGAATTTCAAGCATGCCAAGCCGCTCCTTTACCGACCGCTGGCTACGTACAGCCGGCCCCTATAACGACACCAAAGAATTCATAGATCGCGCCTGCCCGAACTTTCGCATTCGTATCGGCAAGCGTAAGAAGTCTTTTAGCGTGATGATTGGTTCTGCTGATCATCGCCGCCGTATTGCCATTGGCGCATACCCGCAAATTTCTCTGCTCGATGCACGTAAGAAAGCGACGGAGCTGTTGGCGGACCCACGTGCGGCGGGCGGTGGTCGCCCGCGCCACGGAGGTCCTCGGCGGCACGGTACTGTCAAAGAACTTTTTGAATTCGTTCTTACATCGATGAGAGCAGAAGGAAAAACTGCGTCCGTTTCTGATTATGAATTGTATCTCCTCAAGGGCGCGGAAGCCGCCGCACAGGATTTTGGGCCTGCAACACTTGCCCGAAATATCACTCCGGAAATGGTGACGGACTGGCTCTCCAAATTTCATGAAAGAGGCAAGTCGACCCGGTTGCCGCGGGCGATTTTGTCCGCAGCATTTAATCGCGGCCTTAAAGCTGACAATGACCCGACGACAAAAAAAGACAGAACAATACTTTTTGCTCTCTATAGAAACCCGGTCGCCAATGTTGGCGGTCCAACGCAGTCCAACACCAGAGACCGTTCGCTATCGGTTGAAGAAATGGCCCGATTTTGGCGTGACCTTAACACCAAGACGTTTGAGGGGGCGTTGGGTATTGCGCTGCGCATGGTTATTGCTATGGGCGGCGTGCGAATAACAGAAATCTTGCGATCAGAACAATCATGGTGGCTTGATGACGGGCGATGGCGAGAGCTAAAATGTTCAAAGCTTGCTTTGCCAAAAACGAAGAATGGTTATCCACATGATTTGCCATTAACACGTCATGGCGAGATCCTTCTTAAACAAGCGCGCATCCTGACCCCGCCCGGGGCGACTCATTTATTTCCAAGCCCCTATAAGCCTAATACGCCACGTACTTCTGATAATCTTACCATCACGGTGTTTCGGTATTGCAGAGAAAATGATTTTTTACCGTTTACGCCACGCGATCTTCGCCGCAGCATGAAGAACTTGTTGCTTGAAAAGGATATTCCGCAAGCGGAAGTTGATATTTGGCATAATCATGGGCGGAATGCTGATGTCGCCAGACGTAACTATGACCGCGCCCAGTATGAACATGCAAAAGGCAGGGTTCGCGACGCGATTGATGAGGTTATCGAGAGTTTTCTGAGTGTGGAGTGACGCGTATCTATATTGAGGTGAAATATATTTGTATAATTTCTTTTCACAAATTCTGCAGCGTCTTTGCCGGGTAGGCTGCACGCCGAATTACTGATCACAAACGCCTGGCTTTACGTAAACATTGTCGTTTTGTTTTCGTCTATCGCCAGCCGCTAAGCGCATATTTTACTCATCGCAGAAATTGGTGAAGGATTCAAATATCTAGCGGGATCGTGATTACTGTCACATAGTGCGAGTCAATCTGTGGCGAACCCCACGCGAAGGTCACTTCTGGCTGGGAAGGTTACCACCATGCACGTGTCACTGCTGCCACCACATCAATAGTAAATGTTAGCTCATGGGGGCGATGTGAATCTGGCCAAAATCATCTGCATATCGGAATAGAAATTGACGGCGCCTCGCCTTGAAGTTTGCTCGGTGAGGATTTGCTCGCTTGGCATTGTAATCAATCTTGAATTTCGTGATCAATCAGGTGTAATGATCGATGTAACGGCCACTTGTGGATCCAGAGGAACCGATGGCGCCATATTAATGGACGCTGAGACCGAGATGACCCTGGAGCCGAGTATTGGCTCCCGGTCCCTCGTAGGGGACAGTTACCCGGGCAAACCCGGAGACCGGAACGAGGCGAAGACGGGCGAGCTTGAATGCCCTGAGCTAAACGAACCCGGTTCTCACCCATATAGCAATCTGTCTCGAATTATGAGGGCGATACCCTATATATTCGGCGCATCAACGGCTCTGACCCACGCCCTAAGCGACGCGGAGATTTTTTTAGCTGCAACAGGATTTTGCGCCTTGATGTCCTCCGGGACTGAAAGAACGAGAGGATGTGTTTTCACTCATGGCTTTACGAGTAGATTTCTCTCGGTTTTTCAGTCGGTTAAGAATGGGGCAAGTAGCGCAAATTAATTTGCCTTAGCGGCGATCAAATCGCCCTGGCAATTGCCTGATTGTTTTAAGAACGCGCGACGTGAGCCGACTCACCTTACGTTGCAGCCATAGGTCGACTGTGGACCCTAGTGAACCCGTCGTTGAGTTGCGTTGCGACGACCTGAGAGGATGATCACAGCACAGGGCCGGAGGGCGGTGAGGCATAGCGCTGATGACCCGATTCTCGCAATGGCGGAGCAATGTCTGAATACTGACTATATGCGAGATCAGAACCAATAAGGTTGGTTCATAGCGGATGTTTTTGACGCCGCGCCGGATTTGAACCCGGTGCGGCTTTTTTTTGCCTAAGGTTAGGAGCGGCGATCGCCGTTTCCGTAACCCACCAGCCTCGAAGCGCAAACTGTAAGGAGCGCCTCCCGCATCTCTGCGGGGGCGCTTGTTCGTGCACGCCGACGGGCATCATCTACAAAGGAGATGATTATGACAGGCAAACTTGTAGGTCAGATTATGGAGACCGGTTTCCTGACCGGTGTTCGGTCGCGTGTAGTGTTGGCGCTTGCGTCAGTTTCTGACGCCCACGGGCAATCCTGGTATTCTTATGGCGGCATTGCGCATTTTGCTCGGTGCAGCCGTAAATCGGCAATCGACGCGATTAAATGGTTGGAGTTGAAAGAACTGACCGATGTCCAGCGCGGGCGTTATCTTCCCACACGCTCCGGCAAAACGACATCATCGAGCAATCTCTACACGCTCAACTTGGTGTTCTTTGAGGCGTTGCACGAGCTTGCGAGCACCATACGCAAGGTCACGCCGGGCGACGCCAAAGCCAAATGGCAAGCGGTGAAGTCGGCGGCGGAATGGGCGGAGGCGCAGGTTGCCATGTTTGAGTGGCGAGTTGTCGTCGAGATCGTCGTCCATCACCCGCAAGTCATCAAGCAGACATGCCTTGGCGTCGATCCCGACATATCGGCTGGGGCAAAAAACGCCGAAGGTGAAGCGTGAGCGGCCCAGAACGAAGGTGTAATTCCCGCAACGGGAAGGGCGCCCTGGCGATACCCCCGAGAGTCACATTTGCTGACCCGCAGGGTGTCGGTGCGTTACCCGAATATAAAGGAGAATATAAAAAGAATATAAAGTGGGAATACGCAGTTTACTGTGAAGGGTGTTGTGCGCTGAGCCTATGCGCAGCCCCCAGGTCCGAGAGCATCGGCTCTTCGATCATCTGATTATTTTCCTCCAAAAAGAAAGCAACGATGTGATGTCATCGGACCGCCAAAATGGCTGTTCGGTTAGCGAGCCTGTGCCCATGAGCGATGTAAGCGCAGATCCAGTCGGCCGCCTTCTCAAGATCAGCGACGTCTGTTTTGAGATCGGACTAAGCCGAGCCATGATCTATCGCCTCATCAACAATGAGCAAAACCCGTTTCCAAAGCCGATCAAGATCGGAAACGCGTCACGCTGGTCGCTGATTGAAATCATCGAATGGAAGATAAAAGCGCTCGCTGAGCGCGATTGATCGCCTGATCAGCCGCTCCTAACTGCTGTCGAATTTTCCGATTGCGTATCGGATATGGATAGGTGCGTCCAAAATCGGCTTTAAAATACGCGGCGATGAGATTGCGAGCCCGCCTCCCGACATCATCCGGCTGCGAACAGCGGGTCCTTCCGCGCCTCATTTAATGCGGGTAATTCGCTCCCCGTTATCTTTTCAGGCGCAGCATTTTCAAAACGGTTTACGGTTTACCCTGGCGGTTTACGAATGCTTGCGGGTTGTTGGCTGTACATGAGCGAAGGTCTTACGCATTGTTTTGGCGGGCGGTAACAAGGCTAATACGAATATTCGGGGAGGGGGGTGTCCATCTCTAAGGCAGATTGCGCCGCGACCGATCTGGGTAGTGAGTTTTTCTTGCGCGCGTGTTTCCGAATTTTTTTTCGGGAAGGTGCGGCATGATCGATAGCTTCACCAATAACGGTTTGGGTAATGGCTTGAGCGATATCGGTGCAATGGTGCTGGGTATGTACTTTGGTCGTTACGCTATTGGGTCATTTCAATCATGAGCCATATCTAGTAACGTGTTTCCTATTGGTAAAAGGGCAGACTATAGTTGTAGCGGTGCGCGGTGCTTGCTTGGGAGGCAACAGGATGAATGAACAAGAGGCTGGTGATCTTATTAAAGATGTCTTGTCTTCTGCGCGCGGCGTTGCAGGTGCAAAGGCGCGTGGGCTGTCGCCTGATGAGCTCGAGCAATTGGGAAAGACCGTTTGCGCAGCGCTTGATGGCGATAATGTAAATTTCATGAGCGCGCTTACTATAGCGGTTGTGCCGAAGGTGGCGCGCGAGGGGCGTCGGCTCTCGGTCATTTTCAAGCCATTTATATATGTTCAGCGGCGAAAAAAGCGCAGTTTTGCAGTTCTTGCGCCGCCACAGTATGAAACCGATTTTGCTTCAATACCCGGAATTGTTCGTTGGTTGATTTCACCATTTGGTAAACATGCGGAGGCGGCCGTTATTCATGACTGGCTGTATGCGATTGGTGCGCGCGGTGATGGTTATGCGCGTAAGCATGCGGATAAAATATTTCTTGAGGCAATGAAATACCTTGGCGTCGGATTCTTGCGTCGACAGATTATGTTCCTAGGCGTGCGGATTGGCGGTGGGACTGCTTTTGGTCGCGGCGATGAGTTGCGTTTTCGTGATTTGGTAAACCTGGAAATAGAGCCAGATGACATCGGCCGCGATGCCTGGCGAAAATTCACCACATGTTGGCATGAGGGGAAGTGAGCAGGGCATTGCGTTCGGTCTTGTTCCGCCGGATCGCGGCTGGTTGCTGTAATCGTTAGGGTCCGGAGGAAGCGGCTTCTGTATCTGCGGAATCTTCTTCGGCTGGCACCGGCATTTTGCGACGCATGAAAGGCTCGTGTGTGGCCAGAGCGGTATAAAGCTTATCTAAAATTTTTCGGCCCACCATTTAGCACTCATCACGCCGACTTGGTCGCAGGGGTGGTCGGGTGCTAGTTGGAGCGAAGGGTATCTATTACGATCGTTCAATGTAACCTCGTCAAGGCTCCAATCCTGCACCCGATTGCAAGCGAGCCTGATTCGCTGGTCTCCTGATTCCTGCAGATACTCAGGAACGCGCCAAAATTGCACACTATTGCCGGACACGGTGAGAATGCGCTCACCGTCAGGGGAAAATATGGCCGAGTTTATTTCGCCACCAGGACGCCATGGCTCGCCGATAGATACACCGGTTTCGGCGCTCCAGAGTTGTGCTGCGTTTTTAGAACCTGCTGCGGTCACGATGCGCGATCCATCCGGAGAGAAAGCGACCGCTCTGGCGGTTACCCCATAAACGCGCGCCGTGATCTGGCCAGTTTCAGTGTTATATAGAATAATATCGCCCTCCAGTAAAAAACCTCCCCTCCCAGAAGCTGTAATGACGTATGCACCATCGGGTGAAAACGCCGCGGAATTGATCGCACCTAAGTGTTCCCAGGCATGAAGGAGAACACCGGTTTCACTGTTCCAAAGCCGCGCGATTCCGTCATTAGACACGGTGAGAATTCGTGTTCCGTCGGGAGAAAACGCGGCGCTACTAATCCGTTTGTTGTGGCGCAAGGGCTCACCAATGGGCGCGCCAGTTTCGGCGTCCCAGAGCCGAACCGTACGGTCGGTAGACGCGGTGATGATGCGCGTGCCGTCTGGTGAGAATGCGGAAATGTCGACATCGCTCTTGTGATGCAGGGGCTCATTGATGGGCGCGCCGGTTTTGGCGCTCCAAACCTGCGCTGTGTCGTCGGAAGACGCGGTGACGATGCGCGCTCCATCCGGAGAGAAGGCTGCGGCGTTGACCCGACCGTCATGCCCACTTAACGCCCTGAGTGGTTCGCCCGAAATTCCATCCCAGAGCCGCACAATCTCATCATACGCCACAGTGAGGATAGTGGTACCGTCGGGGGAAAAAGCTGCGTTTTTTACCCTACTCTCATGTTGGAGGACCGCGATTGATGCGCCGGTTTCTGCGTCCCAGAGCCGAGCAGTATTATCGTTTGACGCGGTGACAACGCGGGTTCCGTCTGTCGAGAATGTGGCGCTGCGAATAAGGTCGTTATGGCGAAGCGGTTCGAGTGTTTCAACATCCCAAAGTCGAGCATTCTCATTGCAGTCGTTGTTGTTCTCATCGCAAGCATTGGTGACGATGTACGACCCATCTGGAGAGAACACAACGCCGCCGGCTGCTCCGAACATCAACTTTCCGAGGGGTGTGCCGGTTTTAGCGCTCCGAAGTTGCATGGTTCGATTTGATGCCGCCGTAACGACAGTTCTGCCATTGGGGGAATACGCAATAGGGAATTGCAAAAGGTCTTGGCCTATGTCGTTGCCAATAGGAGCACCGGTTTCGCCATCCCAAACCTGCACACTGCCATTGTCAGCGGCGGTGAATATCTGTGTTCCGTTAGGCGAAAACTTGACCCTTTTCACGTCACTCCTATGGCGCATAGGCTCACCTATGGGCGCGCCGGTTGCGCCGTTCCAAAGTAGCGCACTGCCATCTTGAGAAACGGTCACGATGCGCGTCCCATTCGGCGAGAAAGTGGCACTGCGCACCCGAAAATTATTATGATCCATGGGCTCGCCTATGGGCTCGCCAGTTTCACCGTTCCATAACCGTGCCGGACGACGGCTCACGTCCACAGTCAAAATGCGACTTCCATCCGGAGAAAATTCAGCTGATTTGACATAATCCTGGTTGATCCACCCCGTTTCGCCCCACCTCTCATGGAGAACGGTAATTTGATCTCCTGTCAAACCGTTCCATAATTGTGCTGTTCCGTCGCGATTGTGGGTGACGATACGCGTTCCATCGGGTGAGAAATCAGCACTGAAAACTGCTCCTATGAGCTCGATAATGGGCGCGCCGGTCATGGCGTTCCAGAGCCTTGCCGTACTACTGAATGAAGCGGTAAGGACTCGTGTTCCATCAGGCGAAAACTTTGCGATTCTAACATCGCTGTCATGAAGCAGCGGAGCGCCGCTGGGCTCACCGGTCTCAGCATTCCAAAGCCTTGCCGATCTGTCCTTAGACGCAGTGACGATTCGTGTTCCATCTGCAGAAAAGACAGCAGCGTGAATTTTGTCGCGATGACGCATGGAGGCGCCAATACGCTGCCCAGTTTTGATATCGCGCACTTGCGCCTCGTTATATTTGGATACAGTGACTATGCGCGCACCATCAGGGGAAAAGGAGGCACGATCAAATAGGTAATTTTGGGACCGGAATACCAATCGCAACCTGTCATCGATATAAGCGCGATCAAGCTGCACGCGTGCTTCGGTGCTGTCAAAACCAGCCCCTCCCTCGCCTGAGGGCGCAGCTGCGAGCGCCACCAGTGTGGCTTTGGCGTGATCTCCTTGATTGTTCAATTCTTCCGCCGTCGTCGCAAACAACTGCGATGTCCGCTCTGAAACCTCATTTGACAATAAATATACGCCGACACCGCCTACCAAAGCGGCAAGCACCAGCACCAAACCAGCAACGAATACGCCCTGCGCGCGCCGGCGCTCCCGCCGCTGGCGGATTACGTCGCGCTGTTTGAGGTCATCATAATCGATGTCGAGGATGCCGCTCGCAAGCCGCAGCACTGTGTCGTCGCGACCGAATTTTCGGATGTCGACGGCGAGCGGGTCGGCGGGGTCGTTGGAGAGCTTGCCGTCGGGGCCGAGCCGATAGTTCAGCGCGTCCGGAAAACACTCCTCGGCCGGATCGTCTGCGTGCGGTTCGCCATCGACAAGTATTGGATAAACTCGATGCTCGCGGCCGAGTTGTTTGAAGCGAATGATTTCCTGATTGACCCATTTCGACTTTGCAGAGGCAGGGCTGCAAACCACAATCAGTGCATCGGAAGAGGTGAGGGCGCGCTCAATGCGTTCGCCGAGGTCATGGGCGGCGCCTTCCTCCGCCTCGTCGCGATAGACGCGCCCAAGTCGGCGCGGAACTTCGCCAATCGCTGTCTCGCGCCCGACAAGCTGTTTCGGCGTTCTGAATCGCTCAAGCTTCTTGTGCAGCCATACGCCCCAGTCATGATCAGCGTGGGAGTAGCTGATAAACGCGCGATATTTGAAATCCGCCATGTCGCACCCAGCGCGTTCGCCGCCTCCCTCTAGCGGTTCACGACAAACCGATCACCGATTTCGTCAATCACAGGTCCAAGAAGTGTCACGAACAGAGCAAGGCCGGGGAAAAAGGCTTTGCGGAACTCTACCGTGTCCGGGTTTCCTTCGGCATTAATGAGCCCTGCCATTTGTGCGCCGGTCTCATAAAGAGACGCAAAATCGTGTTCACCGCCGAGCATTAAGACCCAAACGCCGAAAGCGAGATAGGAAACAAAGATTTGCCAAATACCGGCGCGATGCAGGACAGCGAGGTAGAGAAAATTTAGCCCGGCGGCGATGGCAATATCCCACCCATAGCCTGGCGTATAGCTTGCCGCATGAAGAACGCCCAACGCGGTGATCGTTTCTGCCGGGATGTATTTAACGAGCCGCGTCGCGAACCCGTCCGCTTGCACTCCGCCGTCAAGCGACTTCGTTCTCACCGCGATATCGCGCTTTGTGATGACCCTTCTCATAACTACCCCTCCGTTATTATTTATTTTGCGCCTTTATTGCGTCAGCCTTGAATTCGTCCTGCCGCAACAAGTTGCCTATAATATTGCCCTAATGGCGTCAGTCGCACTGGTTTGCTGTCGAGTGCAGCCCAGTACAGGTCATTTTCGTTGCCCGCTTTCATTTGTTCTTTCACGGGCTCAAGAAGCCCGACCACCTGGTATCGTTTAAACTGCTTGAAGATGGCGACCTTGCGTTCGAATTCCTTCATCTGTCGATCCGAAATCTTGCCAGTATGATTGATCTTAGAGGGCTCGCCGCGCTCTAGTTTCTCGACCTCAGTATGTTCATGCTCCGGATCCATCGGGAAATGGAAATCATGCCGAGGGAAGTGAACAGGGAGTTGGCGCAGTTCTTTGGTTGAAACCTCAGGCTTGCAGCGGCGAATAACTTCCCAGTCGCTGGCGTGCGTTTTGTACATCGGTCGCTGTTCCTGCGGACCGAGTGCGGCTTCGGCGTATGCAAAAATTGAGGCGGGAGAGACATTGCCGAGCACATCTGCGGCGCCGCCCTCAAGTGCGCCGACCACCAGTTTTGTGAAAACACCGCGCCCGTCGATTTCCATGGCAGGCTCTTCGGGAAGCGACGCAGATAGAATTGATATGCCGGCTTTGAGTTTTGAAAGCCCGTCTTCATCCGGCGGATTGCCAGCAACACCGCTATGGCAGGCGTCGATGATAATCGTGACAGAGTTTGCGCGACTTTGTCGATTTGCAAGTAGAACGAGATTTTCCATCTCAACGCCGAGGTCATCGTCGCGTGCGTCAATCTCTTGTGTTACAAGATGTCCACCATATTCGTTAACAGCTCCGTGTCCGGAGAAATAAAACAACAAATCCCCGGAGAATTTTTTGCCTGGTCCATTGGGGTCTTCAAACAAATCAAGCCACTTCTTTTTTATTAATTTTGTTGTTATCTGTTCATTATGATGCCCACTGATGAGTAATTCGCATTCATAATTGCTCAGATCACCACCATTTGCTCCCGGCGCATGCTGCGAAAGGATTTGCGCCATTGCGCGTGCGTCGGCAACGCAGCCTGCCAGCGGGGGAACATGTTGATAATGGTCGATACCAATAATCAGCGCACGGCGGTTAGCAGACCGCCGCGGGGCAGAAAGGTTATTCCAGTGGCTGTTTCTAGGCGCGCCAAAGAACTGTCGAACTGATCCCCACACAGCAATCCCCTACCTCACGTCGTTGGCAGTAAATCTCGCAATTAGCGGATTTGCAACAAAAAATAATCACGTGACAGTGCGAGAAAGTGCTCACGAACGCGTGATTTGGTATTATTCTATGTTGTTATTGATAACTGAGTTAAAATTAAATACAGTGATAGGCTGCATTCGTTTGGTTGTGTTGGGGTGGGAAGTGCGCGAATGAGCAGTTAAGTCCGCAATAGCTTCATTGCGTTGGTTTGGCGAGGGGTGGGGATAATTGTTGTTTGGCATTGGTCGTAGATCGTTTGGATCAAGCGATGGCCGTGAATCCACAGCGGATGATCAGGATGACCCGCGCGCTAGTGCGCCGGCGCCAATGGCGCGTGCAAAAAGCATTATCGGTGAAAAAGATAGTCGTGAGCAGGTTGCCGACGCGCGAACAGCTCCGTTCTCACAGATTGGTTTAATTTACGGGTATAACTCCACCCGTGGTCGCGCGACAGCTGCAGGTACGGGATGGTTGATTAGTCCGGATACGATGGTTACAGCCGCGCATAATGTTTACAATCGTGAAGCATATCGGCGCGCAAACAAATATCGACCGGCTGTCGTTAAGGTCTGGCTCGGATATAATGACGATGACAGGCCGCCATATGGCGTGAGGCGGGCCTCCGAAATTTTTGTGCATGAGGATTATATACGTGATCGAACGAAATTAGAGTTCGATATTGCTGTCATAAAACTTGATCAACCAGTTGAGAAAAGACATGGGTGGTTACAGATCGTCGGCTCATCCGTAAATATAAGTAAGACGCCATTGGGGCTTGCCGGTTTTCCATCTGACATCCAGCGGCAACCGCTTAAAATGTTCTATGCCTATGGCGCTATGGTTTCTATCGAAGGCAATAAAATTATTCACAATATCGATTCTGCAACGGGCCAAAGCGGGGGGCCGATTTTAGCGCCGCATGGTGGTCTGCATAGTGATGATGTTCGGGTTGTGGGCGTGCATACGCAAGGAAAAGAAGCGGCTGCACGACTAGGT
The DNA here is from genome assembly GCA_021776415.1 of Hyphococcus sp. Lineage (GTDB taxonomy): Bacteria > Pseudomonadota > Alphaproteobacteria > Caulobacterales > Parvularculaceae > Hyphococcus. The sequence goes on along the minus strand of JAJFFY010000045.1, from coordinate 59,372 downwards.
TTAATCGGCAATATGGGCCTTCTTTTGAAGGGCGATATGCTGGAGTGGATCAATCAGCACATATGAATGTGCGTATTACGAGGGGTAATAGATCGTGGGTACTTTCAAGACTATAGGAACAACAGCTGCGGCTAGCTTGTTCGTTATGGCTCAGATAGCAGGCTGGACCACAGAGGCGCAAGCCGCAGAGGTTACTGTGCGTGACCGTATTTATTACGGTGGGTGCGTTGCTGTAGACGACAGATTAGTAAGGCCCGGATTGCGGCTTGCCGAGTTATATAATGATCAGGCCGACGGTGACGAACTCGCTTTTTTGGCTGGGCTTGCCAACCTTTTTGTGCGACCGCTTATATCCAATACACTTGGCCGATTTCGCGGGGCGCTAAGGCGCGCGGCAGGTGCGGACGGCGAAAATGTCAAAGAAATCACGGCAACACGGGCTATCGAGGCTCGTCCAGGTGAAGTTGCGCCATGCATCCAATTTATACGAGGAAACTTTTTTAGCTCGCTAGAAGCGATGAATTCCAGCAGCGGTGAAGGCACTGGTATGGGCCAAATAATCGACGCTGAACTAAAGAAGGAAGGGATATATCTAAACGGGCAGCCAGATCTCTTCTTGGAGCTGGCCATTAAGCAAAGCACGGCTGTAAATGCACTGGCTTTAGCTCCGACATATTTCCGCTATGGCGGTACTTTGAAAAAGAACTCCCGTACGAGCAAGAGTAGGGGAATAGGTGCTGCGATCAGTTTTTATAATATCGGAGAAAATAAAGATGCGACAACCGCTAAGACAGCCGCAGTTCCGGTTGGCGACTTTAAATCAGGAGATTTTCGACAGTTTTCTGTTCTGCCGACGAGTATAAATAGTAATCCACCAGCTGATATCGGAGAAAAGGCGCTTTCAAAATTTCATGATCGTGAGGGCGTAGAGATCACTTCGGATATACATGATGCTCTTCGTTTGCATGAGACGCGCCGTCTGGCTAACAAAAAATTTCTGTCAAAATTTCATAAAAGCATCGGCGATGCGGAAGCGTTAGGAGAATTTCATAAAAAACTGGAGACAGGTGATTTTTCAGATCTCCACCGTCTTTTGGCAACTAATATTGTCGAACGCATTCATAATGATGTTGTGAAACAAGAAATACAAAGTTTTCACGAACGAAAATGCGATGACGGACGGCTCGTACAGATAGACTCCATTGATGATATCCGTGTTCGAGATTGCAACTACTTCACACAATTCGAAACTGAGAGCGACTGGTTTTCACATTTCAATCCGATGCCTGCCGAACCAAGCGGTGATGATTCGCCAAGAGTTGATCTCACTAGTGCAACGCCATTTAATATGTCCGTGTCACTTATTGAAACAAGAGATGTAAATCAGTTTTTGTTATTCCTGTCGGATGTATTTAACGATGTTAATCCTGAGACCGGGGATAATCCGTTGGAAGATCTTCTCGTTGGTCGCCTTACGCCAACAGAAGAATCAGTTCGGATCACGGCGCTTTCAACTGCTCTCCAGCTCCGTAATACATTCGGCATGTCCTTTAAAAATGCTTGGTTGAAGATAGACCAGTATTGCGATGGGCCAACCGGCGATTCCGGCGCAGACCGAGATCGCCGTCGCACCCTTGCGGAGACTGCGCGTGTAGCGCAAGAGCAGAGCAACTTGGATGCGAGGAAGGCTGGCGAAGTGCCGCGCTTTACGCGGTTGATCCCACTGTCCGCCCTGGAAGGTGGGGCGATCCAGTGCCCGCGTTGAGGAATCGAAGAAAAGTCTAATTCTTTCGTGTAATGGCGTCCTTTCCGGATCGGCCACGGTTAGGGGAAATGCGCGGAATGAAACACGACTGAGTAAAAGCTGCGTTATCTACGTTATGCTGTTAGCCATGCTTCGAAGTTTTTGCCGATTGGAGTTCTTGTAGCATGACGGATATTTTCTTTTCCTATTCGCGCGAGGATAAAGATCGTGTCGCCTTCATCGCTGCCGCACTAGAGGCTGAAGGCTACGATCTTTGGTGGGATACGGACATTGCACCGGGCGAGACCTATCGTGGCGTAACGCAAGCCAAATTGCGTGCAGCCAAGTGCGTTGTCGTCGTCTGGTCGCAAACCTCCGTGAACAGCCGATGGGTGATCGGTGAAGCGGAAGAGGGGCTTCATCGCGATATTCTTCTCCCCATCATGATTGATGATATTGTGCGCGACATCCCAATCGATTTTCGCAGCGTGCAGGTAGCAAACCTCACGAGATGGAAAGGCGAGCGCAGCGATCACGAATGGAAAAAAGTGCTTGCAAGCGTCAAGCGTTTTGTCGAGCAACCCGCCAAGCCGACGCAAACTTATCGCAAACCCAAGCGCAGCAGTACCAGCGGCGGGCGGGCGATGACAGCGTTGGCGCTTTTTCTAGGCATTATGTTGTCCGGTATCGGGTTTCTCTATTGGTCGGCCACGCAATCGCCCGAACAAATTGCTGCGAGGGAAGAACCACCGCAAGAAAAAACGCTCTCGAGGGCGGGGTCTGATGAAGACGCGACGCAGGACTCGGCAACTGTTTTTATAACGCCGTCCGGCTCATTCAGAAAAGAGGGTGACCGCTGGGTTGAATATCCGCCTTATGCGGAAGGACAGCACAATACTTTCGAGGAAATAGCCCGAGACAACGAGTATATCTACCTGAAGGACGCAAGGCGAACCAAGGCTGGCGAGCCCGGAAACCACATGCTTGTCAGAATTCCGATTAATGGCGGAGAAGTGCAGTGGTCTTATGAAAATCCTATCGTATGGACGTCATTTAGCGTGGCTCGTCCGGAGGTGGAAAAACCTGAACCTTCTGCGCCTGCGTTCACTGTCACGGCCACCTCGGGAACGCGCTATACGACCGGCGAGGCGAATGTCCGCGCTGGTCCTGGGGTGGAATATGATGTTGTTACACGACTGGACGCCAACGCCGAAGTGACACTCACCGGCAAGGTTGATGGGATGAACTGGTATCGTGTGAGGGGCACGGGCGGCGCTGAGGCTTATGTCTCCGGCAATCTACTTACTGACAGCCCCCCATCAACGGGTCCTGACATCGGCGAGAAGTTCCGCGACTGTACTGACTGCCCGGACATGGTGGTGGTTCCGGCAGGCTCGTTCCGGATGGGCGATCTGAATGGCGGCTTTGATGTGGATGAAAAACCTGTGCATACAGTGACTATCGCCGAGCCCTTTGCGGTTGGCCGGTTTGAGGTCACTTGGGCCGAGTGGGAGGCCTGCATACGCGATGGGGGCTGCAGTAATTCAGGTCCGGACGGAGACGGCGGCGATAAGGGCTGGGGAAAAGGCAAACGGCCCGTGATCAATGTTAGTTGGGAAGATGTGCAAAGCTATATCGGCTGGCTATCGCGCAAAACGAGCAAGAATTATCGTCTCTTATCTGAGGTCGAGTGGGAATACGTCACGCGCGCTGGTTCCACAACAAAATATCATTTCGGTAATTCCGAAAGTTCGCTCTGCCGTTATGCGAACGGTGCGGATATTTCATCAAATTATAGCGGGCGCAATACTTCCTGTTCCGATGGATATGGCGAGCAGACGGCCCCTGTTGGCTCGTTTCAGCCCAACGCCTTCGGTATCTACGATATGCATGGCAATGTCTGGGAATGGGTGCAGGATTGCTGGAATGACAGTTACGCTGGCGCGCCATCATCGGGCCGTGCCTGGGAAGCGGGCGACTGTTCTCGCCGTGTTCTTCGCGGCGGCTCGCTGAACAACAGGCCGAGGGATCTGCGATCGGCTATTCGCAACTGGAGCTACTTATCGAAGCGGGGCGCCGTCGCCGGGTTCCGAGTTTCCAGGACCCTTGATTAGCTCTTCAATCTTTACTTCTTATGGGGGGCATGGCGGCGGACCCCAATATAAAGCAGTATGCGGAATGATAGAAAATAGCAAAGAATAGCAATAAGGGGACAATCGGTGGATAGAAAAGGCCTAGACGTTGCTTCGTTCAAATACCGCGCGTTCATAAGTTATTCGCGCGAAGATCGCGGCCTTGTCGATGATTTGTACCAACGCCTGACAAAATGGCGCGCGCCAGGCCCGCTCTTGAAACGAGAAGGGCAGTTTGGAAAATCGCCACGATCGCTCAGCGTATATGTTGACCGAAAAAGTCAGGAGAGTGGTGGTGCGCTTTCATCCGGACTGCGAGGCAAGTTAGAGCAGTCGGCATTTTTGGTTGTCGTATGTTCGCGAGCAGGTGCTGACCCCAATAGCTGGGTCACTCGTGAGATAGAGCACTTCTTGAAAATCGCCTCGCCCGACCGGATCATCCCGATCATCATTCGCGAAGATGCGGACCAGCCGCTTGAAGAAGTTTTGCCCGCGCCGCTCCTTGCCCTGGGCGAGGATGGGCCTATCGGCGCCGATCTCCTTCATGACGGCGGCGTTGTGCCGGTGACGCACAAAATCATCGGAGGACTGACGGGGTTCTCGCAAAACGAGATAGCACGAGAACAGGAGATTGCTGACACGCACGCGCAACGCACCGCCCGGCGAATTATCGTTTCCATTAGTGTGCTCTTTTTCGTAGCGTCTATTTCCACCTATTTTGCCATGCAACAACGCAATCAGGCACTCTCTACTGAGTCGAGCATTCTGGCGTCGCATGCGAGAAGCGCCGTAGACGATAGTGCGACAGACATTGGCTTGATGCTGGCGCTTGAGGGGGCGCCGTCTGGCAAAGGCGTCGTGTTCGACCGTCCTCAAAACGACAATATTTTGGTTCAATTGAGCAACGCACTTTACAAGAATCGCATTGTGCTAACGGCCCAAGCCAATGCTGGCGAGAGGCTTATCGCCGCGCTTAGTCCGGATGGAGAGCGCGCTGCAATCACCTCAAGCACCGGCAGAACTACAGTGCTCGATGTTGAAACTGGCGCCAAAATCGCAACGATTTCACCGAACGGCACGGCGCCGGTCGGCAGCATCTTTTCAAACGATGGCCGATTTCTGGTGCTGGTTTCCCATCGCCGCGTCGATGTATACGACGTCGTCACGGGCGAACGCCAGTTCGATTTGCAACTGCCCTATGAGAGGCCTTTTGCGATATTCAGCGCCGACAGCCGCCGCCTTTATGTTGGCAATATTGCAAGTGGTAAATTGGAAGGTTGGGAAATCGATTCCGAACAACCGACGTCCATGCCGGCTGGCTCTTTTAAGGGCGGTGATTCACTGGCTAGCCGCGGCATGGTCGTTGAGCCAGACGGCGTCATATCGGTATTTGAACTCAATTCCGGTTCCGTCGTTGCACGCATCGATCCGCGTGTTGGTGCTGAACCAGAAGAGGATAATAATTTCTTTGGAGGTTTCTTCATTATCGCAGACGGCGTTTCGAACACCGAAAATCCATTCGGAAAAGTCGACAATATAGGCGCGATGGCGAAAGAGACAGAAATGCCGCGCCAACCGATTCAATTTGGCAACGTGGTGAACCGCTATGCCCTAGAAAATAACACACTGGTCAAGTATTCCTACGATCCTTCTCCAAGTTCAACACGTGTTCCGAAAATCAGTGTTTGGGACATTTTAGATCCCGAAGGATCGATCTATGAGTTGAAAGGCGCCGCTATTAGTCTTTCACATGACGGTCGATACCTCGCTTATGTGGAGCGGAGGAATTGCGAACTGCAAATTCTCGATTTGTTCGCAGAACTTGAGACGCGCATACGAAAACAACTGATCAATAGGTGCGATTTCGGAGCGGGTGCATATGCTGTCGGCAACGTAATATTTAGCCCGGATTCGAAATATGCGATGCTGTTGTTCTCAGATGGAATCTTTTTACAGAGTTTAAAAGGAATTTCAGAAGAGAGCGCGAAGCTTTCAAGCGCAATCCCGCTCCTTCATGACGACAATGAACGAGTCATCGACGCAGGATTCGATATCGAATCGGCGAATGCGTATACTGTGACAGATGGAAGCGTGAGGGTTTGGAATCCAAAAACCGGCGATAGCGTTGGACGACTTAACGGCGCCATGCAAGCAGTCGACAGGGCGGGCCGGCTGGTCGCCACCATCGGCGAGGATCGCGCTGTCCGTCTGTCAGAACTCGCCGCTGCACAAAAAGTGTTAAGCACCCACCCTGGTTCGGCCTTCTTCAGCCGGGATCGCAAATTGGCGCTTATGGTCGATCAGATCAATGAAAACCCGCATGCGGCGTATATTCTGGCAGTCAGCAAGGGGCAAATTCTGTCAACGCTGCCGCAGGCCACGAAACCATTTGCCGGCGCCGCTTTTACGCTGGATGGCGCGCGCGTCATCACATTGTCAAGATCGCGTCGCGGCGTCAGTGACAACTTTCTTGAAATTTGGGATGTTAAGAGCGGCAACCGGGCTGGCATGGGCGATAAAGGACTGTTGCGTCTTATGTTTCCTGCCCCACTTCAACACTTCAAGCTTGTTGATGAAGATAGATCGATTGTCGCTCTTGACGTTGACAATCAGTGGTACAAGATTGACGTCGTAAGCGGTCGCCAAATCTGGCGGCATTCGCGCTTTCGTCCTTATACATTCATCGCCGATTCCCAGGACCAGAGCGTTAGTTTATTGACTCAGCAGAACGGTACGCAAAGCATTATCTGGGATCCCGGCGAGGACAAAGTGCTCGCCTCAACGCTACCCGCACAGGGTTTTGCTATTAGCCGCGACAAAGGCTTAATTGCCGTCGCTAGCGGCAACGAAATTTCTGTGCTCGGTCGCATGCAAGACGGTTCATACCAGGTAATGAGCCGCTATACAGAACATGATGCGGTTATCAATAGCCTACGCTTTAATCGGGCGGGAACGGTTCTGCTCTCTGCTTCAGCGGATAACACAGCGCTATTGATGGATCTCATAACGGCAAGCAAAGTCGGGCGATTCCGCGAACCTGGGCACCACATTTCGAGCGCCGAGTTCAATTCCCGGGATACAAAAGTTTTGACTGTCTCGCCGAGCGGATTTGTCAGAGTATGGGACATTGCATCCGGTCGAGAACTCGTTTCGATTCCCGTTGAGACACGTACGACGAATTTCAACTGGTTCGCCAACCTTGTTAATGATGACCGCGAGATTGCTGTCAGCACAGTCCGCTCGACGCGCCGTTGGGCGCTGCCACCAGAATACAATAAAATGCGTGAAATCATGCATGCAGCGTGCGGCGCCATGCCAAAAGGCGCGACACTTGAAACAGAGCAATCGCGATTACGCTACAATTTTGGAGCACTAAAAGGCGAAGGTGGCAATCCATGCGCACATTATGGTTTGTTGCACTGGAAATATTATCGCGCGCAGTGGTGTTCCGCCGTTGGCTATGGCTGTGCAGGCGAGGGTGGTTGGCTGCGTAGCGTGGTAGGTCGTCGTGTCGGCGGACAATGAAGGAAACATAAGAAATGGCAGAACTTGACGACATCGAAAAGGGCTTATGGACTGGTGCGGAAAGTGCTGACAAAGCACTGTTGCGTCAATATGAGCTTTATGTTCACCAGGCGGAGGAAATTAGCGCACGGCGGCATTCGGCGAGTATGGTTTTCCTGACCGCATCGCTATCGTTCATAGTCATAGCAGTATTTTTTGGCGACCAGCTCTATGGAACCCATGCGGCGGCATTCTACCTTGCCGGTGGGCTAACGCAATTACTCTGGTTTCTGCTTGCGCGGTCCTATCGTAACCTCAATTCGGCAAAATTTCAGGTCATTGGCCTGATGGAAAAACGGCTGCCGACTTCGCCCTTTTGGGCGGCGGAATGGAAGGCGCTGGGAGAGGGCAAGGACCGGCGCAAATATATTCCTGTCTCAGCAATTGAACACACCGCGCCGATGGGGTTCACCCTTTTGTTTATACTGTTGGCGTTTAGCTGACAGCCGCAATACACAAATAGGCGTCAATGCATGAAAAACTGCTTTCAGCGGGTTATGTAAACTTGCGCATAGTGCAATTCTCGCCATAATTTGGGATTGTGGTTTGTTGTCTATTGGCATCGCGCATATCAATGCGCCACGGGGTGAGGCGGGGTGTTATGGTCAAGTTCTTTATGATTGACGACATTGAGGTGATTGATCTCGATGCGCTGACGAAATTGCTCCCTGGGCGGAGGGGGTGTCCTCTTTTTTGTTGTTTTACGAAATCCGAGAACGTCCAAAATAGCTAATATTATCAATAGCCTATTGAAAAACATGATCCAATGATTATTGATGAAATCCTGCACTATCCCGCACCAATTGTGGGGTGAAATGTGGGGTAATTATATGGCGGACACTCGATCTCATCCTCAAAATTCACTGACCGTCATGCGTGCGAGAAGCATCAAGCAGCCGGGTCGTTACGGTGATGGAAATGGCCTCTATTTGGTGGTCGATCCATCGGGCGCTAAGCGATGGCTATTGCGCACGATCGTGCAAGGGCGACGACGCGATATTGGGTTGGGCGGTTGCCGTGTGGTCGGCCTCGCTGAGGCGCGCAACAAGGCTGCAGAGTATCGAGGTATTGCCCGTAGCGGCGGCGATCCGTTGGCCGAAAAACGAAGAAAGCTAGCATTGGTTCCATCGTTTATCGAGGCTGCGAATAAGGTTCATAGTGAGCGATCAGCGGCGTGGAAAAATCAAAAGCATGCGAAGCAATGGATCAACACCATCAACAAATATGCAGCGCCGGTTATTGGTGAAAGGCGTGTCGATCAAATAGAAACGCCTGACATTCTTAAAATCCTTGCGCCGATCTGGTTAGTGAAACCAGAAACCGCGCGACGTTTGAAGCAACGGCTGTCTGCGGTCTTCGATTGGGCAAAGGCGGCAGGATATCTCCAGGATGAAAACCCTGTTGCTGGCGTTTCCAAGGGTTTGCCCAAACAGCCAGACCGAAAGACGCATCACCGCGCCATGGCGCCCGACGATGTCCCAGGGTTTGTGCGGCGGCTTCGCGCTGACGGTGATGACAGATCAGCCGCGATGGCCTTTGAATTTCTGGTTCTGACTGCAGCGCGTACGAGTGAAGTTCTTGAGGTTCAATGGTTGGAAATCGACCTTGAAAACGCCGTATGGACGATTCCAGGTGCTCGCATGAAGGCTGGCAAAGAGCATCGCGTTCCATTATCGGTAAGGTGCGTTGAGCTCCTAAGAGAAGCAAAAAAGCGCCTTCCGGACTCCGAATTCATTTTTCCAGGAGCAAGGGAAGGGAAACCGCTTTCGAATATGGCGTTCCTCATGACCTTACGTCGTATGGGACATGGAGAAAGCGTTCACGGGTTTCGTTCAACATTTCGAGATTGGGTGGCGGAACGCACGAATTTTTCTAACGAAGTTTGCGAAATGGCGCTGGCGCATACAATCAAGAACAAGGCAGAAGCCGCCTATCGGCGTGGTGATTTGTTTGAGAAACGCCGGGGCCTGATGGAGAGGTGGGCTAGTTTTGTTGCTGATGAGGGCGCACAAATCATAAAACCGCGGTCGAGTTGAGAATCCATATAAGATAAATTGCGTATTAGCTGTATGGATAATCAATGACAGGAAAGCGAACAAAAGTGACGAATAGTGAGCCGGACTATGCCCATTGGAGCAAGATGACAGTCCTCACGAAGAGTGAGGCGATTGCTCTGTTGCTCAACATTGATCCAAATTCAATCGATCCAGAAAAACCTCTGCCTGTAAAAAATGAGGAAGCCAAGAAATTGCAAGCGCTGTTGAGCCGAGCATTTGAGTCAGGCGCATTTCCAAATTCGATCCGAATAAGTCCTGAAGAGCTTGTTTCCTGGGCAGCCAGCAATCAGCTGCAAGCTCCGCAAGGGTTTATGGATGCTCTAAAGAAGCAAGGCCGCCACTTACAAATTGGCGTTTGTCATTTGAAAATCTGGAAGCTGATAACCTTCGTTTGTACAAGGATCTTGTTGTGCAAGATTCTGAGCCCAAACAACGTGAATCAGGTAGCTCTATTTCCGGAAAGGGGAAAGAAGTAAAAACGTTACAGAAAATATTGCTTGGTATTGCTATCAGCAAGTTTCGCTTCGACTCTAGTCAGAGCAAATCAAGCGCGGTGACAAACATCGTTGACACGATTGAATGCTCCGGCTTGAAAATCTCCGCAGATACTGTCCGCAGGCATTTGTCTATTGCTGCCGAAGACAACGCTGATGAAATTGGCAAGCCAAATTAGCAAAGCCATCGGGATGTAACAGCTTCTTTCTAGCCGAATTCGGTTTTGCGTGGTCGATTTCGGCCTGCATCGTTCGAGCACATGCTTCTTTGCATATGTAGCAATGTAGTAGAGGCACAATGCATCAACAATTCAAATTTCCAACAACCGGTTTTGTACGCCTGAAGTCCATTCTCTCGCCCAAAGGGCCGATCCCGGTCAGTAAATCGACATGGTGGGCGGGTGTGAAATCTGGGCGCTATCCAAAGCCAGAGAAGCTTGGCCCGCGCATCACCGTATGGCGGGCTGAGGATATTCGAGCACTTTTTGAGAAGGGCGCCTGACGCTTAACCAACGCGGTTGGCGGTTGATTTCTACAGAAACGATGCTTCATCGTTTTGTGTCAGCAACACACCACTGACACACACATCAACACACACGATGACACATAGGCTGACACAGCTCCGAACACAGACACCTAACTTTAACACAGGAGACAAAAATAATGCGTGATATTTTTGACGATGACATTTTGTGCGGTTGCTTCTTTAATTTAACGGAGGAAGAAAATCCTGATGACCGTTGCTATGTTTATCGTGTGGATCATGAAAAGCCGATACGGCCAGCGCTTGTGAAATGCGTTCCATACCCAGCTCTGTTCGATGATCTTCGCGACGAGCATGGTGGTGGTGATTTCCAAGTGATGATCCGTCGTGGCTCTACAATGCTGTTATCCGGACTTTTGCGGATAGCTGAGCCATACCGCAAGGAAAGCGTTTGAATGGGTTAGCACCATCGGCGTGAATATATGTATGGCAAAGAACGGGTAGACATTTTTGGGTGGTGCAAGCGCAAGCAAATCGTTAACAGTGCCTCAGTCAACGATATGTCCGACGGGGAGCATAAGTGTGATGGGGCGATTGGGAGACCTGGCTGGATTTCTTCCTGACCGGCGTCAAAGAACCGTCTGATCAGGCGGCGGAGACGACGCGGCGAATTCTTGAAAAATTCAAGCACGACCAGCGGCGTATATAGCAGCTTGGCCGTCCGGCAGCCTCAGCATTATTGGCTCATCAATATTTACACTCAAAACCTATATTTTCCGTGCCCGTCGCAGCTAAAGAATTAAGCCTGTCCGCTCCCACAGTACGTAAATCAGTGGAACATCTTGTTTAAATCAGCATCATGCGCGAATCCACTATCAAGAAACGCGGAAAACTCTTTGTCTATGATGACTACCTCACCACTCTCAATGAGGGGAGTTTGACAATGTTTCTCCAGACACACAGTTAATTTTCACACGATTTTCATTGCTATATGCCGAAAACGGGCGCGGGAAAAACGACCCGGGCCGCGAGTTTGCAACCACTTAGCTCAGGTAATGCGGACTTAAAATTGGTTAACTAGAAATAGACAGCGGGTCGGGGCCCATGAATTATACGTTCTGTACGGGACCATTATTGGCATTGAGATTATCTGGCCAAAGGGAAGTGTTCGCCAAAACGGTCGTAGACGAAAGCGTGTTTGGTCGACGGAGGTTGGGGCTTAGTGGACGCAAACCACCCTAAACTCATGTGTCAAACTATAGACTGTATCCCAGACTATATTTTTTGTCGTCAACATTCATCTCTTTGTGCTATTGCACCTCTGTATTCGCTGGGAGTTATGCCGAAGACTTTTTTGAATTCCTGATTAAAGGCCGTTTTCGATCGAAAACCGGAATCATACATTATCGATTTTATCGGTAGGGTTTTGGTCGCGCCCAGTTTTTTTGCAGCTACTTTAACGCGTTCTATATTCAAAAACGCCGAAAAATTCATTCCAAAAGTTGAATTTATTGCCTGTGAGAGATAGCGCGGAGCCACATCCAGCCGTTGCGCCAGGTCATCAAGTGAAATATCCGTTTGAAGATGTGGTTGTTCGCTATCTATCATTTCACGCAGGCGCAATGCCAGTTTCTCTATTTCTCCCTCACCTAGTGAGGATCGCGCATATTTCGGCGTGCGCGATATTGCATTGATAATTTCTGGCCATTGCAGCGATACAAACAGAATCAAACAAGCAGCGATCAATATCGCACCGAGCAAAATCGGATAACCGCTACTTAGTCGAAAGCCAGTAGAAACGACTGCGTCTGTCGCGATAAAGGCCCGCAAGCCCAATGCTACCGAGAACAGGGAAATCAATGCAGCTCCAAACCGGACGAAGGGTAACGGGTAGTTCCCACGCCACAACAGAAATCCACTTGCCGCAAGATATACAATCAGAACCGTTACAACATAGGCGTCAAGCCATGCAATCATGCTGAATCGAATGAAAATACCTAAAAACGCCGGTATTGTGTGCAGTGCATTGCGTCTCTCTAGTGGTTTTGATTCGGGCAGCGCCTGTTGCACATAGAGATAGAGCGCTGGGCCGACAAGGAGTTCTAATGCAATATTGACCGTATTTATAATTCCAAAGCCGGGCCCAATCGCCGACAGAAAATTCCCTGCCAACATTAGAGTAATGAGGCCCGCAAGGGCCGCAAGGAAATAGAGCGCAGTGGCGCCTGCGCGCGCATTGACAAATGCAAAGGCCGAAAACAAAGCAAGTTGTGCGACAATCGCTACTTCAAGCGCAGCGCTCACGGTTTCAGTCTCCCAATTCATTTTCCTAATCCGTACGAATACATCGAAAATGGCCTTAGATGGTGATCACGGCGTTCCAGATCATGATTTAGTTCCATAAAATGCAGCATTCCGTGCGATATTATGAGATTTTTTACGCGACATACACCCCCAAGTGCGGAAGGACCATTCTTAATGTTCATTTTTCAATCGCTCCCGAAAGTTGCTGGCTGCATGAGCACTCTTTTTCTTTTGTCTTGTGTTTCGTCAGCAAAGATTCCTGACAGTTGCGATCTGGCAATCACGAAAGTGGATGTCGTTGACATGACTTCTGCAGCATTGCGGCGGGACCAAACGGTTCGAATCGGAAATGGTTTGATTCTTTCAATCACACCATCTGCCGATAATACCGGAGGGCGCTGCAACAAAGTCGTCAATGCGGCTGGCCAGTTTATGGCGCCCGGCCTCAATGATGCTCATATCCACATAGAAACTAACGCATTTACGCAGGCGTTTGGGCTGAAAGCAACGCCGATTGATTATGAGGCTGCGCTGGCGGTTTATCTTGCACATGGGGTGACTGGCGTTCGAGTGCTTTCCGGCGGACCGGATATTCTTGCTTATCGTGACATTGCTAAGGACAGAGCCTCGCCATTACTAAATATTGCCAGCCCGATGCTTTCTGGCAAACCACCGGTCATGCCCGAGCCACTTACGCACATTGTTACTGATGCGCCCAAGGCACGTGTAGCAGTTGCCGAGTATTTGGATGAAGGCTACGATTTCATCAAAATTCGCAGCAATTTGACCGAGGAAGTATACGATGCTGTGTTGGATGAGGCGCATGCCCGCGGCGCCTATGTGGACGGTCACCTTACACGCACCGTTGGCGCAAATGGTGTTTTGGCTTCAAGTCAGGACGCGTTCGCCCATCTCGATGAGTTCGCCGTCGGGATCGGCGGACCAGATGAATTGCTCAGGATGACTGACGCGATTGCATCATGTGACTGTTTCATAACATCTGCACTTAGTGTTACCAAAAATATCGTTGAGCAACTGACTGACTATGATGCCATGGTTACGCGTGATGAGATGGCTTATCTACATCCAGTCATCGTTGGCGCATTTTGGCTAAAACCAAACAACCCGTACTTTTCACAAGGTGCACCCATCGCATTTTTTCAAGGTCTTCACCAACAGAGCACGACGCTATTCAAATCACTGATTGAAGAAAACGTACAGATTGTCGCGGGTACTGATGCGATGAATCCTATGATCATTCCTGGATCAAGCTTACATGACGAGTTAGAAATCATGACGAATGCAAGACTGACACCATTTCAGGCGCTTAGCACAGCGACCAAAAACATCTCCGAACAAATTCCTGGATTTGAGGGGGTTGGTGTACTCGAACCAGGCCGCAAAGCAAACGCTGTGCTGGTCTCAACTAATCCGTTAGATGGACTAGCCGTGATGCGGCGCCCTGATGCTGTGATCGTCAATGGGCATTTTCTTGATAGAGACACTCTTGATGCCTCCCTTGCGCTCACCGCTGCAATTCACCAGTCACAATGATCTTCCTGATCCGAATTGTCGTCATTGTCTCGTTAGCATTGGCGTGCCCATTAGCAGCGAATGCTACTGATAAAGCAGTCACCATTCAAAAAAACGATGCCGCCAATAGTGCACATCCAGGCGAAATCATTCTTGGCATCCGGGATGAGAATGTGATGATCAAAGAAATGGTGGGGTCCGCAAATCTAGAATTATCAGTTGATATGACTGCCGATAGCGTTGTCCGCATCGCCTCGCTCACCAAACAATTTACCGCCGTCGCAGTTTTGGCTCTGATGGAAGACAGGCAACTGTCACTTGATGACCCTGTTTCTTTATACATTACTAACGTCCCGTCGCATTGGGGCACCATCACCATAAAACAACTACTGTCACACACCTCGGGACTTACAGCCGACATGACGCCAGTTTTTCTTCGCTTCAAAGATGAGTTTTCCCCCGAAGAGCTTGTAGGGTTGTTCGAGACGGCTCCGCTCACAGCTGCGCCGGGCAGCAAGTGGCAATATAGCAATTTGAACTATTGGATTTTAGGTCTAATTATAGGATCCGTATCCGGAAAGCCATATGTGGACTATGTAAATGAGCGGCTTTTGCAACCCGCTGGGTTAATAAGAACGCGTTATGGCGATCAACGTGATGTAATTTTGGGTCGAAGTACTGGATACGAGATTAATGCATCTGGTGTTATTGAAAATGCCCGTATATTTTCAACTTCGATCGGTTATGCCGCCGGTGGGTTTGTATCATCTCCGAAAGAAATCGCACGCTGGTACAAATCACTTAGCGGCGGTGAAATTATTTCAAAGGAAACTATCGAACTTGCGTTGACGCCTGTGGACACAAGCGACGGTGAAGCTACGAATTACGGACTTGGTTGGTATATCACAGAGATCAACGGGAAATTGGTTGCACATCATGGAGGATCTACAATCGGTTTCACTTCTTATTTTTACTGGACCCCAACGCCCTTCACATTCGCTGGTGTTTTTCGGAACTGGAGCGACGAATCCGGTGAACCCACTAAAACCGCACTTGATGTTTACACTCGAACAATTTGTATGGATTAACAGTACGCCTCTCAATTCAATTTGAATGAGTTGAAAAGCTACTACAAATCCCCTCACGTCGCAGGCCTTACCTAACCATAATATGATGTAGACAGAGTAAGATGGTTTCGAATTTGGTTCCTACAATCCAAATGAGTATTCCCGATCATATATTCAGAAATTAAGTCTCTGAGCATTTCACTTAACAACTGAAGCTATGGGCCTGCGGAGACTGACAAAGCTCCGATGTGCAGCCAGTTTTTATGTAACCATGGGGGGGGTCGCTAAGCCATCAGCATTTTTTACACCACGATTTGACAGGATAATGTTTTTATGCATAACATAATAAGAATTCTTATTCTGTTATGTGAAAAGAGCTTATGACCACACAAATCATGGTGAAGCCTCAACAAAAACGCAGTGAAGCGTCGCTTGAGAAAATCCTTAGCGCAACACGGAGCTTAATTTCGCAGGGAGGTTTCGACGATGCGTCAATCACTAATATTGTTGATGATGCGGGCCTTTCTGTCGGCGCATTTTATGCTCGGTTCAAAGATAAAGACGCATTGTTTCATATTATCCAGATTCAAACCCTTGATGAACTTCAAGCCGTAATCACGGATCGTGTAACGAATTTTGAAAATGCATGCCGAAAGGTGGATGGCGTAACATCAATAGAACAAGTCGCACAATTTACAGTAGATACGCTTTTCGAACTTTATAGTCATTCGCCCGGGTTAATTCGAGCAATTTATACGCATACAAGGGTCAAGCGCGACGCGGTATTGTTCGAGAGAGTCAAATTGTTCAACACTGCATGTATTAAACAATCTCGTAATCTCATCGATCTGATCTCACCAATAGAGTATACAACAGAAACCTATGCCGCATGGGCTGGAGCTGTTGCAGTCGTTGGGTCATTTTTGCGAGAGCAGATGTTATTTGGCGACCCGATGCCGACCACAACAAAATTGCAAACGAGTAAAGCCAGGAAAATTGCAAAGAAAATGCTCGTCGCATTCATGGGCGAATATTTGGAGCAAAAGAAATGAAAAAACTGCTTGCTCGTATTGGTGTAATTACAGCTGCCCTTCTTGTCGTGTTAGGCGTGGTTGGGTACACTCAGATTTTAGGCTTTACAACGTCAGCAGAAGTCAGAGGCAAAGTACACTTAGTATACAATACCAGTGGTTTTTCACGCATCGGCGCCAATGTCGTTGCAATTGATGCTGGTGATGCATGGGTCGTGTTCGATACACATTTGGGTCCGTTGGCCAAAGGCGCCTTCAAGCAAATTAAGTCCCTCAAAGATATGCCCGTTCGCTATGCCTTTAATTCGCACTGGCATCCAGATCATTCTGGTGGAAATGCAGCATTCACGGATGAAGCAGAAATAATCTCGCATGAAAATGTGAGGTCAGTTCTTGCCGGCGTGCATGAAGGCTTTGGACTGACCAGCCCTGGGTCTTACCGTGAATATAAGGCGGTTGCACGGGAAGCGTTGCCTGAAACTGTGATTAGTGACCAAAGCACATTTTCTGTCGGCGCATTGCAACTCGATGCAGTCCATTATCCAGCTGCGCACACTGATGGCGATCTTGTGCTTTTTGTTGAGCAGCTAAAAGTTGTAGCGATTGGAGATTTAGTGTGGCCAGAGGGGTTTCCATTTATCGATGTCCACAGTGGCGGTACGGCCAAAGGTGTTGCTGCAGCATTGAAAGATATACTCAGACGCACGGACAATATATCTCTCTATTTGATGGGGCATGGTGATCCGTTCACGGCTGCGCAACTCCGCGACTATTTGAACATGGTCGAGCAGACTATCGAATATGTAGAAAACGAGAAGACGTCAGGAAAGACGCTAGAGGAAGTGCAGGCACAGGGCTTGCCGGAGAAATGGCGGGAGTGGCAAACAAAACTGAACCCACAGGAAGAGTGGATAAGGATGATTTATGAGACGCTATAGGCGGCTGAGAGGACATGGGCGTAGCATTCACGATACGAGATGTATGTGTGTTGGCCGGCTAATTGCTTGGTAGAATAAGTGGTGAATTACAATGCAGAGTATAATAATTAGTTTTGGTATGTGGTGGGCGGCTGTGCTTATCATTGCTCTGCTAGTTGTAACTATGCGGGCCGCAAAATTTAATACTGGTTGGTTTTTGGCAGCAATATTAATTTTTGCATTTACAGTCACAGCAAATAACCTTGGTGGCGATTTCATTTCGCTAAATGATTATATTCCTGATACAAGATTTAATTGGGATGGTAAGCTTGCAGAAATATTGATCGTTTTGACAATGGTCATTTTTTTAAAAATTTTCGTGCGTTCCATAAAGCTAAGCGATCACGGTTTTACAATGAGGCAAACGGAGGGTTCGTTTGTTCCGATGATGGTTATGACCATGCTGTTGGTTGGCGCCATGTCTGCTTTGACTTTTGCATTTAGTGGGCCCTCACAAGCCAGTACAGCGCAAATTGTTGAAACTCTGGCTTTCCAATCGACTCTGCCTGGGCTGTCAGAGGAGCCATTGTTTCGAGGTCTACTTCTTACTGCCCTGTCCATGGCGGTGGTGTCGCGCGGTGTAAATGTTTTTGGCGCACAGATAGGCTGGGGAGGCGTGCTGGCGACGCTTCTCTTCACTGTTGCACACGGTATTTATTGGGGCGAGAGCGGGCTCCAAATTAGCGCGGATGCGATGATCATCACAAGTTTTCTTGGCTTTGGACTTTTGTGGATTCGTCAACGCACCGGCAGTCTCATCATGCCGATCATCGCCCATAACTTGATAAATGTGTCGTCAAATATTGTAGAGTTCTTCGTAATTTAACTTGGAAGGAGAAAGTTTAAGGATGCATCAGTTAACAGCATTGCCAAAAATTTCTTATGGAACTCTTGCGATGATAGCTTTGGTTTTCGTGAGCATTACCACTTCCTCGGCGGCGGCCAGAAAAAGCAATGATCATGATAGGCTTGCTAAGTATCAGGACGCCGTAGAGATTTTAGGAGAGGCCATTTCCGCCGTTGGCGGCTGGGATGCTATCTCAAACATCAGCGCTGTTGAAATGCATATGGAGGGCGGTATCAGCAATGCGACGCAATATGCGTCTCCGGCTGCAATGGATGAGGTTCATCCAGAAGACAGCGCTATCTCTATTTTATTGAATTTTGCAGGGGGAGTTTTTCGCCAGGATATCGACCAAACCGTGCGAGGGGGGTTGGGAGTGCGCTCTGTTATGTCCTTCTCTGAAGGCAAGCTTTCGATCATATGGCCGCACAACAAAACCTATTCTCAGTTTCCCGCAACACCAGATTCGATAATCGAATTTGGATCACAAGCCATGCCACCACTTCTGCTGCGCGAGGCGGGTAAGGCTCTTGCGACAATTACTTATGAGGGCTTGGGTAACATCGATGGTGATAAGACGAATGTGATTGGGTTTTCATGGCAGGGAAAAAAGCGTTATATTCTTCACATCAGCAAGGCTACTCACATTGTTCGCGCGTTAGAGTATATCAAAGCTGAGGTTTTGACAGGCGAGGAAAGCGCACGCGTTATTTTCTCTGGTCAGCAGGTAATTGATGGGATCGTTTTTCCAGAGCGGCTTCGGCAGCTTCGGTGGGATTTGCCATTTGCGGATTTTGCTTTGAATAACATCGCAGTCAATGAAGAAGTAGCTAAACCAGATTTAAATATTCCTGAGAACTACAAAATGGTTTCCCCGCCAATACCAACCTGGGCGCCTATAGCTGAAGGCGTATATGAAGTTCGTAATTTATTTATAGGAAATTACCGAAGCATTATTATTGAACTCGAGGGTTCAGTGGTTCTATTTGATGCGCCGATAGACTCCCGAACATCGTACCAGGTACGCAAATTCATTTCTGACAATCTTGGTTCTAAGCCGATCAGTCATCTTGTCTTGAGTCATTATCATTCTGATCATGTCGGAGGCCTTGGCCTTTATACGACCGCAGGTGCAAGAGTTGTTTCTGCGCCCGGGAATACAGAATATTATGAGCGCATAGCGTCATCACCTAATCGGGTTGCAAGCATCGTCAAAAAGCCCGCTGTAAATATTGATATAAAATACGATATTGTGGGCATCAATGAGACCTTCAGGATTACCGATGGCAACCGGACCATTGAGGTAACAAATATCGGCCCATTACCGCACGTAGATGGAATGCTGACCGCTTACATTCCTGATGTTGGCGTGGCCATTAATGGCGATCTGTATGAGGAAGGGGAGGGGCCGGAAAACGCAAGCCACCAGTCATTCCGTCAGTGGTTAAAAGATATGCATCCCGATATAAAGCTTCTTTCTGGCGTACATCACGAACCAGTTACTGGAGAGGCATATTTTGAGTAGGCCATGAGCCCTTACAAAGTTGAGATGGGTGTCTACAAACTGAGTGATTCATGAGGCTTACCATTCTGCCTCTGGAGTAATGGTGGGGGCCGCTGGCACATTTACTAACGTTGTTAACGATGATGGACTCGCAGACGCGGACTTAGATTATCGCTATTGGCTGGTCTGTTCAGCTTAAAGAATGTAGAGATGGAATATATGTTTGACTGCCGTGGAAGTCAGTAGGCCTTATATGTACTCGGAAATCCCTATCTATGCACTATTAAACTTGTTTGCTGGTATGAACGCCATGATTATTGGTGCAGCATTTTTTAGACTAAAGAATTTGAACAACGCGAAGATTGGCAACCGATTTGCGGGTATATTAGTTTGTGTAGGGTATTTGCTTGCCGTTTTTGCCCTGACAAATAGTATGTGGTTGCGTTATGGTGGGTTTTTGAAAATTAGCCACGACGCGACAGCACTATTGTTGGGCGCATTGTTCCTTGATTACGTTCTTTGTGCTTTACAGAGGAAGCCGCTATCGGCCTGGGGTTATGCGCCCGTGACCTTATACCTTCTGATGTCCGTTATTGTTGGTGAAAGCTTTTTTGAACGCTTAGAAATAGTACATTTAGTGATAACCAACATAATTTATTTGCTCGCTGCGTTATCTATTTATATTGCGTGGATTGCTGGGGGCTTATCGTCAGGCCCGAGACCACAGCGTGTAATAAATGTTGAGTGTCTACTTCTTGCTACAGGCATAATCTATGCGTTACAGTTTATTCAATTGGGAGTTGCCAACAGTTCGTTGCTGTTTGTCGCTGTGCCGATTATGGGCGCGTGCATTTTATTTTTGTTTTTTGGCGTATTTATTTTTTTCCGGCCACTTTCAGAGCGATTTGTCACACTGGCCATGGTAAAGGCTACTGGCAAGCTTCATGTTGATTTGAGCCACATCTCGACGGTGATACGAGAGCAGGAGTTGTTTCTCGATCTCGGTTTGACGGTCAGTGGTTTGGCTAGGCAATTGGACTACAAACCACGCGAATTGTCAGGCCTCATTAACGATCAAATGGGCTGCTCTTTTCAAGGCTTCATCAATGGATTTAGGACAGATAAGGCAAAAGCATTATTGATCGCTAAAGAGGAAGAACAAACCTCAATAGAAGCTATTGGTCTGCTATGCGGCTTTCGTTCACGATCTACTTTTTACGACGCGTTTCGTCGTAATACGGGAAAGACTCCTGGGGAATACCGAAAACAGCTTGCTACTGCCTGATATTCCTGTCCGAATTCCTGTTTACGGACAAATATTCGCTTTCCAAATTACTTTACCTCCTGTGGATTACGGGATGTCGTCAACTAATTGGAGGCCAACTACATGCATGAGGCACGGCACTATAAACTGACTCGCAAATATTCTCTGAGCGCAATATCAAAAACAAAGATGAGCGTATTTCTCATCGCTTCAGTTTGTCTTGTGGCCTGTAGCAGTGATGAATACCCAAAAAATGAATGGGTGGCATCTACTTGCTCAGCAGACGATACATTTGGAGTGGGTAGCTCAAAAGGTCGACAAGCCAGTGCCATGCTGGAAGATGCTTTGGCCATTGATCATGGAGTTGGATTTTCGGCTGCTGTGATGATTGATGGCGAATTAGTCTGGAGTAAAGCGGCTGGAAAGGCTGTCAGGCGAAAGAATGGAGAACTCACCACAAAGGCGAGAATGCGGCTTGGTAGTTTGGCGAAACCATTTACAGCAGTTTTAGCCGCGAAGCTGTATGAAGACGGTGTGATCGATATAGACGCTCCAATTCAGGAATATGTGCCAAGTTTCCCAGAGAAAGATGGTGTCATCACGATACGAAACCTGGCGAACCATAGCTCCGGAATTCGACAATATGATTTTTCTAATTTGAAAGAGTCCAATAGCGATATTCAATATGATGACCTCGAAGATGCGTTGTTTGTTTTTGCAGATGACCCTTTGGTGTCGGCGCCAGGAGAGGCAGTGCTCTACACCAGCTTGGGGTACAACCTTATCGGCGCCGCTATAGAAAATGCCTATGGGGGAACATTCGACGAGGCAATGAAAGTCCTAATTACAGAGCCGCTGAACCTTACTGGCACAACCGTTGACGACCCAACCCAATTTACACCCTGTCGGCCCAAATTTTACACAATAGCATTCGGACGATTCCCAATAAAGACGATCTGGAGAAATCAATCAGATTCTTATTCATCTGCAGGCATGTTATCTACGGCCGTAGATATCAATGAATTTACTAATCATGTTTTTTCTGGCGATTTTCTCTCTCTAGAGACGCAAGAGCTCATTAAAAATCAAGGCGTCCTAAATGATGGAACGAAAACAAACAGAACCTTTGGATGGGAAGTAAAGTTAGATGAGAACGGTGAAGTGGAGTGGTATGGACACGGCGGCGTAACCAACGGCGCTCATGCTTCCGTCCGGTACTATCCTAAGTCAAACATGGTTGTCGCTGGAATCATTAACTACAATTTCTGGCTCACGGATCGCTATCCTCAATTCTTCCAAGCTATCCGTGAAGATATCCCCGCTCTTTTTGAGGAGAGCGAGAAGTGAGGACTTCTTCAGAAACACTGCTTCTCACCGGTGGGGAGATAGTGGATGTCTATTCGTAAATGGGCGGTAATTGGTGTGATGGCAATCTGTATGCCTCTCGCTGTAGTCGTAGTAGGGGCCTCTCTTACAAAATTACCAGGTGAGAAGAATACGCTATCCGGCTTAATACGTAGTGACACGTTATATTTAAAAACGCGTGATGACGTTCGAATTGCTATAGATGTGTGGCTTCCATCATCACTGGCAAAAGGCGAACGGGTCCCGACGCTTATTCGATCTACGCGTTACTGGAGGCATCAGGAATATGGTTTTCTTGAACGCATCTTATATTTTCTCGGCCGTTCAAGCAATGACGGTATTGGCGGCTCGGGCACGCGGACTTTTAATAAGGAAGGGTTTGCAGTTGTTCTTGTCGATATGCGCGGTAGTGGCGCCTCATTCGGTAGTCGTTCCATTCTATGGCATCCTGATGAAGTTGAAGACCTGGGAGAGGTTACTGACTGGATTGTCGAACAATCATGGTCAAATGGCAAAGTAGGTGCTTTTGGTATCTCTTATGAAGGCAACACATCAATGATGCTTGCTGCATCAGGACGTAGTGCAGTTGGTGCAGTATCGCCGCTGTTTGATGTGTATGATCTGCATAATACTATATTAGCGCCAGGCGGGGTTTTGAACAGAAACTTCGTCGAAGCCTGGTCGGGCGTCACACATCTTATGGATCAGAATGACCTGTGTGGTGTTGCGGCTATACAATTTGGCCGTTCGCTTAAGCCATATGAGTGTTTTGTAGCTAAGCTCCGCACATCAGGGGTTAAACCGGCTGGCAAGAAAGGTCGTCAAGAACTCAAGAAAGCGCTTCAGCAACGCAATAATGCAGATGTCTATCAGTCTGTTGAAAATGTTGAATATCGCGGAGACCCATATGGCCGCGGTGAGTATACCTTGGAGGATGTAACCGGTTTTAATTATGCAAAGGCTGCTGAAAATTCTGATGCAGCGATATTTGCCTGGGCAAGCTGGATGGATTCTGCACTTGTTGACGGTGCAATTGCTAGATTTCAAAAACTCTCTAACCCACAGATACTGACGATTGGTCCATACAGTCACGGTGGATTTCAAGATGTCGACCCTTTTGTCTCCGTTGACACACCTGTCGAACCTGATGTGTTTGCACAGTATCGTTCAAGGGCGGAGTTTTTAAGTGATTACCTTGGCAGCTCACAGCTGGTGCAAAAAAACAAAGAAATTCGTTATTTCACTATGGGTGATCGTAAGTGGAAAACCACTCAGACCTGGCCGCCAAATGGTGTTGAGATGCAGCGGATGTATTTTTCCGCCGAAGAAACTCTGATTGAAACGCCTCCGCAGGATGTGGCAGTTGCTGATACATATGAAATTGATTTTACAGCTTCGTCTGGCGACACCAACACACGCTGGCACACATCATTTGGTGGTGTTGACGTTATCTATGGGGATCGGGCGCAGGCTGATAAAAAATTGCTTCGATACACGAGTGTACCAATGGATATTGATACGGAAATTACTGGCAATGCCGTCCTTCATCTATTTCTTTCTTCCACCCATGAAGATGGCGCCGTTCATGCGTATCTCGAAGACGTCGCACCTGATGGCTCCGTTACATACATCACAGAAGGCGTATTACGTTTAATCCACCACAAAATTAGCGTACCAGAAGAGTGCCCGAATATCCCTTCAGTTCCCTGCCATACACTGCGAGAAAAAGATGTAACGTCTATAGTCCCCGGGGAGATATATGAGGTTGAAGTTGGGTTTTATGCAACTTCCGCAATGATAAAAAAGGAGCACAAAATTCGGGTGTCTATTGCTGGTGCAGATTCGCATGTTTTTGAGCGATATCCTGCTATAGGGAATCCAACATGGAAGGTGCAACGGAACACGACATTCTCATCCTTTATTGATGTACCCATTCAGAAAATGCGCTAGGCGCAACAGCATGACGTATGAAACTTTGTGTGCTGAGCATGATGGAGGATATCTACAGTCTCATGAGCAAGCCTGATGAATAATTCTGTTGCAGTTAGCCCATTATCTGAAGGTGATGTTCCTGAGCTATTGGATATAATCAGTAAAACGAGAATCGAATTTGCTGCGGTTGAAAAACATTACCCCGTGCTGGAAGAAACCGAACATGATCTGTATAAATTGTACTAAGAACAACAATCTGCATATTTCGTAGCAAGACATAATGGCCAAATCATTGGCGGTGGTGGGATTAGCTGTCTTATCGGATACAGTAATGATATTTGCGAAATTCAGAGAATGTATATTTGTCCGACAGGAAGGAGTATGGGCATAGGGCGTGAATTGCTAGAAAAATGCATTTCTAAAGCAAAGAGATTTGCCTATAAAAAATGTTATGCAGAAACTGTCAATCAAATGAATAGAGCAAATCGATTGTATCAAAATGCTGGATTTCGACAGCTCTCGGAACCTATCGGACGCGCTGGTCACAATCACACAACATGTTGGTACCTATTGGATTTGCGGCAAAATTGAAGAGGAATGGGGCTCGCTTGACCCGGTGAAACAAGAAGAGGAAAAAGTGGCACAATTCAGCTTGATCATCGCTTTTATGGCCAGTTTTTTCATAATAATTGGATTAACTGCTCGTCAGCGCACTCGTGAACCTATGAGTATTTTTGATAATACATCAGTCTCTGTTGTTGAGAGTTATTTAGACGCTTTTGCACAGCATGATCTATATGCTGTTGCAGACTATCTAGCCGAAGATTCTGAAATGACCTTCACCGGTGCAGATTTCAAAATGTCGAAAAAGCAAATTTTAACATTGTTAGGCTGGGATGTCGGCGCGAACGGCAGATTCTCGCATGAACTCATCACAGCAAAAAATGACATCATTGTTATTAGCTTGACAGAACATAATGATTTTCTTGACCTCTTGTATCTGCCGCCGCTCCAGGCGGAAATGAAGTTTACTGTCAATGACATCAAACTGATTCAGTCGATCTTGTATACGCCGAAAGGTGCGATGGCTGAAGACCCCAACCTTGTTCAACGTGCTCTTCAGCCAGTTGTTCAATGGGCGCACGAAAATGCACCGGAGCGACTAAAAACCATCTATCCCAATGGACAAATCAGCTATAATGAAGAGTCTGCGCGAGAGTGGTGCCAATTGCTGCGGGAGTGGCGCGCCAGCCAGTCTTGACCATCTCTAAAGTCACTCCAAATAAATGATGTCAAAGAGCCTGCGAGCGCTGTATTTGTCACGACCACGCACTTGGTGCGAAAGAGCCATTCCGATTTCATGTTCGGCGCGGCTTGACGTGATCCTCTAATGGTTCCTCATTTGAATTGAGAGTTCGTCAACCAATGCTCCGCTCCCCTTGTTTAAAGAGATTAAGGTTTCAGTAGAGACCGGAAAATACATGTGGGTTGTTTTGTGGGGCAAATACCCCATCTCACAAATAATCCAAATAAAAACAAATTGTTATGGCCATGCTTGGCGGAGGGGGTGGAATCCGTTTAGCTATCGTGGGCGCTATATTGCAGCGATGTTGCGCTCCTATCAGACGCTGAAGGAAAACGATATCAACACTCCGCAGCGGCTCGCACATTTCATCGGTCAGGGCTTGATTGAAACCGGGTTTTTTAATTTTTCGAGTGAGAACCTTAATTATAGTGCGAGCGCATTGCGACGAACCTGGCCGAGCCGGTTCACAGAAGAAGAAGCAAAAAAATATCATCGCAAGCCGCAAGCGATCGCCAACAAGGTCTATGCCGGGCGGCTTGGCAACACCGAGCCGGGTGATGGTTGGCGTTATCGCGGGCGCGGGTTTTTCCAACTTACGGGGCGCGACAATTATCGCCGCTTTGGCGACATCGCCGGCGTCGACCTTGAAGCCAAGCCGGAGCTGTTAGAAAATGATTTAAAAATCTCTATTCAAGTCGCAGCGGTGTATTGGAAGCATAAAAAACTCGGCCCCTATGCGGACAAAAACAATGCGCGCGCTGTCTCGCGCGGGGTCAATCGCGGCAATCCCGAACACCACCGGGCGGCGCATGGTGAGGCAGAACGGGTCAGTTGGACAAGCGCCGTTCTCGGTCTCCTCAATAATCCCGGCCCCGTCGTCGATGACGGGTCGTTCGAGCTTGGCGACCGCAGCGAGGCGGTAAAGACGCTACAGCAAAACCTCAACACGCTCGGCTATGAGGCGGGCAAGGCCGACGGCGTATACGGAAGAAAGACAGGGCGCGCCGTTTCGGCGTTTCAGGTGGAGGAGGGGGTAGAGGCTACCGGCCGGGCCGATCCCGAAACCCTGGAGGCGATCGACGAAGCGCTTGAAGACAATCGCGGCAATCCGGATGCGCTTAAGGCGAGGGGCGTAGAATTGCCAACATGGGTGCGGAGCTGATTAATCACAAGGGCTCAGGTTAGTTGAAGGCTTACATATTATTCGATTTCAAGTTCAAAATATCCGTCGTACATAAGTTTTCGCAGTGTACTTGCCGAACATTCGAAGCGCCCTGTATCAAAATCAATATGTTCTGATATAAAGCGTTTTATGTGTTTATCGACGTGTCTGATGTTTCCATAGGCTTGGATATGGGTGTCTTCAGCGCCAATTGAATGCTTCACCGAAAAGTCTGCGTTTGGAATATAGAGCAATCCGTTGGGTGAGTAGGCCGGTAACTGAAAACCCTTTATTTGATTTAAAGCCGTCACAATTTCTTCCCATGCTTGGTTAAGTTCAATAGCAGCACGTTTGTTTGGGGCTGGCGGCATGATTATCAGGCATCGATCGAGAAGGTCAGATTTAGAAATCTCATCCATCTCGTAGATAAGGCTCGGTGTTTGTTCGGGTAGAATAATGATGGAGTAGCAAACCTTTGTCAGCTTTGAGACGACATGTTGCCAAGTTTGGTCTGTTGTTGAAATTGAAAGTGTGCGAGTACCGTACTCGTCGGCTTCTTCAGCGATGTTTTTGTCGCCAAGCGAGACCATCTTTCCATTTTCGTCCGGCGTCTCGCTTAGCGTCCGCGACAACCAGGCCTCGATCGAGAGACGTTTGGTTCTGGTGAACCCGCCATCGCGGGCTGATCCCGGTATAAACTCCTCGAACTCTCCGATAGCGGTTTTGAGCTTGGAATGTGATCGCAAGTAGAGGTGAAAATGGGAGTTTTCTAGCAACAGTTTAACGTTGTGAAGCTTGATGGCGTCTTCGCCGTGATGGGTTGAGATATGTGCGCCGGTTGCAAAGAAAAACACAAAAAACGCGAAAGGAAACAGTACAAGCCACCAAGGAAATTCGAGGCCACTCGGATAAGTGAGCAGCAATGTTGCGATACCGGCGGGAATCGCGAAGAGAAAATTCATGCAGCCGCTATTATTTTGTTGGACAGAGACCTTATGCCGCCGCCTCAATTCTCTTAGACGCTCTTCGCTGAGGTCTATGGATTGATCTTCCGATGGAGCGGAGCTCGCGTCAGTTGAACCGGAATAGCCGCGGCCCCGTATCGTTCTACGTTTCAATCGCATGAGCCCCAGCCTTCAGAAATATCCACCGAGCAAAGAATATTTTTCTTTGTCGCGTTTACGGAGCAGCTTGCGAATAGGAAACGAAAATCTTTGCGCCTCGCCGCTGGCCCGCATCGCTTTGCCCCACATGTCCCCAATGAAGAAGGTAATGCAGTGCTTGGCCGAGGTCCAGAGTATGCATGAATAGACATATGCCTCGCATTGAGTAAACACTCAATACTGCAGTGGTATTGGGAGTTGGCCGGGGTTGGTTATCTATCGGCCATAGATTTTATTCACTGAGGCGGGGTCAAAATATTGCCGATCGGCCCTAATTTTGACATTTCTGCTGAGCAGATGAACGGGCGCCGTCAGAGCTACAATTTTTTGGTTCATTTTTGGTTCATTTTTTGATGTGTTGGGGAGCGATTATGGTATACAGTGGTAGACAATATTTTAGCTATCCATCTGTAATTATTATCTTTTGTAGATGGGCTGAGACTGCAATAGACACGAAAATCATGACTGTAAATCTGCCCGCTTCGGCGTACGATGGTTCGAATCCATCCCCCTCCACCATTTTTTGCCTCGCGACGAAACGCTGCGCGTTCGTCTCCGGCGGGGCGGGCTGACCGCCCGACGCGCAGTCACGCGTTTGCATCATCTGGTTCGATGTTTGTTCGCTCAGTTCCACCATTTATGTTTCTCACGGCAATTCGCTAGCCGAAGGCCCCCGATGGGCGGCCTGACTGGCCGCCGCCCAGTTGGGCGTGTGGTTGTTGGTTTGTACTTGCATCGCCCAGCCCTGCCATTCCAGGAGGGCCTAACCGCGTTTTACACCCAAGCATTCAGCGGTGACGCGGTAAATTTGACGGGTTGAAATTTATATGTAAAAAAGAATAAGAATTATGATTCTGTTTTAAGAAAAAACACATGTGACCGCACAAATCATGCTGAAGCCTCAACAAAAACGTAGTGAGGCGTCGCTTGAGAAAATTCTCAATGCGGCGCGTGTTTTGATTTCACAAGGAGGATTTGATGAGGCTTCGATTGCTGATATTGTAGATGATGCAGGTCTATCTGTCGGCGCATTTTATGCTCGGTTCAAAGATAAAGATGCATTATTTCATATTATTCAGATTCAGACCCTTAACGATCTTCAGGCCGTAATTACGGGTCGGATAACGAAATTTGAACATGCACGTCGAAAGGCGAGAGGTGAAACGTCGCTTGATCAGGTCGCGCAATTTGCGGTTGATACGCTTTTCGAACTCTATAGTCATTCGCCCGGACTTACTCGAGCAATTTACACGCATACAAGGGTCAAACGCGATGCGGTGTTGTTCAAGAGAGTAAAGTTATTCAACGCTGCCTGCATTGAACAATCACGAAGTCTTATCGATCTGGTCTCACCACCACAACATCCGGCGGAAACTTACGATGCATGGGCCGGAGCTGTTGCAGTGGTTGGATCATTTTTGCGTGAGCAGATGCTGTTTGGCGACCCAATGCCGACCACAACAAAACTGCAAACCAGCAAAGCGCGGAAAATTGCAAAACAAATGCTCGTCGCATTTATGAGCGCACATTTGGAGTTGAGGAAATGAAAAAGTTGCTTGCACGTATCGGCGCCATTGGAGCCGCTGTTGTTATTGTTTTGGGTGTGGTTGGCTATACTCAGATATTAGGATTTACGACGTCTGAACGGGTCAAAGACAATGTTCACCTAGTGTACAACACCAGCGGCTTTTCACGCATAGGCGCCAATGTCATCGCGATAGATGCAGGTGAGGCTTGGGTCGTGTTCGACACGCATCTGGGCCCATTGGCAAAAGGCGCGTTCAAAAAAATAAAGTCCATCAAAGATATGCCTGTTCGGTATGCTTTTAATTCGCACTGGCATCCAGATCATTCCGGTGGAAATGCAGCATTCACCGATGAGGCAGAGATAGTCTCGCACGAAAATGTGAGGTCAATTCTTGCCGACGTGCATGAAGGTTTCGGGCTGACTAGCCCGGGTTCTTACCGTGAATATAAAGCGATAGCGCGGGAAGCATTGCCAGAAACAGTGATAAGCGGCCAAAGCACTTTTTTTGTCGGCGCATTGCAGCTCGATGCAGTCCATTACCCTTCTGCCCACACAAATGGCGACCTCGTTCTTTTTGTGGATCAACTCAAAATAGTTGCAATTGGAGATTTGGTCTGGCCAGCAGGATTTCCTTTCGTCGATGTCCATAGTGGTGGAAGCGCAAATGGCGTCCGCGAAGCATTGCTAAGCATAATGGCGCGTACGGATGACCAGTATCTTTTTATCATGGGGCACGGTGATCCATTTACGGCAGGTCAACTGCGAGAATATCTAAGCATGGTCGAGAAAACGATTGCTTATGTAGAAAAACACAAGGCGGCAGGAAGGACTCTTGAGGAAGTGCAGGCGAAAGGGCTACCGGAAAAATGGCGAATATGGGAAACCAAACTTAACCCGCAAGAAGAATGGATACGGATGATCTATGAGACGCTTTAGACATCAAGGTGTGTGTGCGGTTTGAGGCTTGGCCAGAACTCAACTTGAAGCATACCACGCAAACAGTCACGCCAATCTGTTATCGATTAGCCTATTCAGGGGGGCTATCAATATGAGGATTGGAATATCGGCGCCGATATTCACAGAGATTCGCGGTCACTCGTGAGCCAAGGCTTCGCCATTACAAAGAGTGAGTGCGCCGTTTCCATAGCAGGAATGCCGCCGGAATGACCAGTAGCGTTAGCACTGTCGCGCTGACCATGCCGCCGACCATGGGGGCGGCGATGCGGCGCATGACTTCCGAGCCGGCGCCGCTACCAAGCATGATCGGCAACAGCCCCGCGATAATCACCGCGACTGTCATCATGATCGGACGCACGCGCATCAGAGCGCCGTTGATGACGGCCTTTCTCATATCATCCTCAGTTAGTGTCCGATTTTGCGCCCGTGCCTCGGACACGACTTTGTTGAGCGCTTGGTTGAGATAAACTATCATCAGAACACTGATCTCCACCGCGACGCCCGCGAGCGCGATGAAGCCGACGCCAACGGCGACGGACATGTTGTAGCCAAGGAAATAAAGCAGCCACAATCCGCCAACAAGCGAGAGGGGGAGGGTTCCCATGATGATGAGAACGGGTGTGATGTTGCGAAAATTCAGATACAAAAGAAGTAGAATAATAATCAGCGTCACCGGCACGACCACGCCGAGTTTTTCTTTTGCACGCTCCATATATTCATATTGGCCTGACCAGGCGATTGAGTAACCGGATGGTAAATCCAAATTTTCTTCGACCGCACGGCGCGCATCGGCCACATAGGACCCGATATCGCGGCCAGCGATGTCGATATAGATCCAGCCATTAAGGCGTGCGTTTTCACTGCGGATAACGCCGGGCCCTTCAGAAGTAGAGATGTTAGCAACGCGGCCAAGGGGGATTTGCGCGCCAGCGGGCGTCACGATCGCCAGATTGCGCAATTGTTTCAGGCTATCGCGATATTCACGAGGGTAGCGCAAGTTCACGGGATAGCGCTCAAGCCCCTCGACGCTTTGTGTCACCGTCATGCCGCCAATGGCGGTTTGTACGACGGCTTGAACGTCGGCGATGTTCAGCCCGAAGCGCGCGGCTTCGCGGCGGTCAATGTCGATATCAATAAATCTCCCGCCGGTGACGCGTTCAGCATAAACTGAAGAGGTGCCTGGCACGGTTTTGATAATGTCTTCGATTTGAATGCCGATACCGGCGATCACCGACAGATCGGGGCCGGCGACTTTTACACCAACAGGCGTTTTGATGCCGGTGGCTAACATGTCGATACGGTTTTTGATTGGCATGATCCAGACGTTTGTCAGGCTGGGAACGTCGATCAAGGCGTTGAGCTCCAATTTTAGTTTTTCCATGGTCATGCCGGCGCGCCATTGTTCTTTTGGCTTCAGGCGAATGGTTGTCTCAATCATGGTCAGGGGCGCCGGATCGGTGGCGGTTTCAGCGCGCCCGGCTTTGCCGTAAACGCTCTCGACTTCCGGAAGGGTTTTGATCAACCGGTTTGTCTGCTGAAGAATTTCCGTCATCTTGCCGGCAGACGCCGCGGGGAAGGCGCTCGGCATATATAACAGATCACCTTCATCGAGGTCGGGCATGAACTCGCCGCCAATCTGGCTAAGCGGCCAAGCCGCCGTAGCGACAAACAGAGCAGCGATGCCTAACATCATGCCAGGACGACGCAGAACGCTATTGATGAACGGCCGGTAGCCGGTGATCAGCAGTTTGTTGATAGGGTTCTTATGTTCTGGCGCGATGCGGCCACGGATGAAATACCCCATCAATACCGGAACCAGCGTGATGGAGAGACCGGCGGCGGCGGCCATGGCGTATGTTTTGGTGAAGGCGAGGGGGTGAAACAATCGGCCTTCCTGGGCTTCAAGTGCGAAGATTGGCGTGAAACTGAGGGTGATAATCAGCAGCGAGAAAAACAGCGGCGGCCCAACCTCGCACGCCGCATCGCCGATGACGCGCCATCGGTTTTCCGGCGTTATCTCGGTGCGTTCCATATGTTTGTGCACATTTTCGATCATCACGATGGCGCCGTCGACCATGGCGCCAATGGCGATGGCGATGCCGCCAAGGGACATAATGTTGGCGTTCATGCCTTGTGCATTCATAATGACAAAAGCTGCGCCAATCCCGAGCGGCAGGCTGAAAATGACCACTAGCGCAGAACGAAAATGGAATAAGAATATCGCACAGACGAGGGCGACAATGATGAATTCTTCAATCAGTTTTTCGGCCAGAGTTTCAACCGCACGCTCAATCAGCGCTGATCTGTCATAGGTCGGCACGATCTCAACGCCATCGGGCAGGCTGTCTTTCAGGTTTTCGAGTTTCTCCTTAACGGCTTCAATCACCGAGAGTGCATTTTCACCGTAGCGCATGATGATAACGCCGCCGACCGCTTCACCTTCGCCGTTAAATTCTCCAATCCCCCGGCGCAGCTCAGGCCCCAGCCTTATATCGGCGACATCTTTTAACAGAATGGGCGTGCCTTCAGCTGTTGTTCCTAGGGGAATTAGCGCCAAGTCTTCTTCATTTTCGATATAGCCGGAGGCGCGCACCATATATTCCGCCTCCGCCATTTCAATCACGCGTCCGCCAGTTTCCTGGTTGCCGCGCTGAATGGCATTGCGCACAGCCGCGAGGGAGATGTTATAGGCGCGCAGGCGGTTTGGATTGACGACGACTTGATACTGTTTGACCATGCCGCCGATAGCGGCGACTTCCGATACGCCTTCGATGGTTTGCAATTCGTATTTTAAAAACCAGTCCTGAATGCTGCGTAATTGCGCAAGGTCATGATTGCCGGTGCGGTCAATCAATGCGTATTGGTAAACCCAGCCAACGCCGGTTGCATCCGATCCGAGTGCGGAGCGAGCATTGGCGGGCAGGGTCGGAGCGACTTGGCTTAGATATTCAAGCACCCGCGAGCGCGCCCAGTATAGATCGGTCCCATCCTTGAATATGATGTAGACGAAGGAATCGTTGAAGAAAGAATAGCCCCGCACCGTGACCGCGCCGGGGACGGCGAGCATGGCTGTCGTCAGGGGATAAGTTACCTGGTCTTCAATCACCTGCGGCGCTTGACCTGGATAAGTGGTCTTGATGATGACCTGAACATCGGACAGGTCAGGAATTGCATCGAGCGGTGTGTTCTTCAGGGAATAAAGGCTCCAGCCGGCGAAAAGAACAGCCAGCATGACAATCAGAAAGCGAT
The DNA here is from genome assembly GCA_021776415.1 of Hyphococcus sp. Lineage (GTDB taxonomy): Bacteria > Pseudomonadota > Alphaproteobacteria > Caulobacterales > Parvularculaceae > Hyphococcus. The sequence goes on along the minus strand of JAJFFY010000045.1, from coordinate 25,711 downwards.
TGTCGATAGACCAGCGAATAATATTCGGGATCATTGTCCGCCCTCGATGTTTTGAGGTGAAATGGCGGTGATCATAAAGCTGCCGTCATCAAGCGGTATGAGGGTGAACTGGATCGCGTCTCCTGTGTTGAGCTTGGATAGATCGACCTCTGGCGCGGTTATGAAATTCATTGTCATTTCAGGCCAATGAAGCAGCTCGATGGGATCATGAGTGATCTTGACCATGGCGTGTCCGGCCATGACCACATCGACTGTGCCTGTTGCTTCAATTTTAGCCACCCGCATTTGATCATTGGCGGGAATGGATGCTGTGGCTTTTTCTTGGGCGGCGCCCGAGGCGCCGGTTGTGTCCAGACGCAACAAGCTGCCAACCAGACTGGCTTCGGAATCGATCAGAAACTGGCTCGATATAACGATATCTTCGCCTTCTCTTAGGCCAGAGAGTATCTCGATGCGATCACCGACTTCGATGCCGCTGACAACTTGCGCCGGACGAAAACGTCCTTGTCCCAGCGCCAGGATGACGCGTTCGGATTTTCCTGCGCGGATCAGGGCTTCGCGAGGTATAGAAAGCGCCTCGTTCAACGCCTCGCCATAAATTGAGATCTCAGCATACATGCCGGGTTTTAAAGCTTGATCGGTATTGTCGAATTTCAATCGTACTCGGACGGTACGGCTTTTTTCGTCAACGGTTGGGTAGACGTAATCAACCACGCCTTCCCAGAGGCGTCCGGGAATGAACGGCAGATGCATAATCACCCGTTGTCCATTTTCCACCCAGTTTGCCTGGTCCTCAAAGACTTCGACCTGGACCCAGATTGAATTCAGGTCGGCCAGGCTCAAAATTGTCATGCCGGGTTGGACATACGCGCCTTCGCGTACATTCAAATCCAGTATGACGCCGTCCTGTTGCGCCCGGACATCAACCAGTCTTTTTGCCTTGCCGGATGTTTGTAAAGCGTCAATCTGGTCTTGATCCATGCCAAGCGCGATGAGGCGCTCGTTCGCCGCTGCGATATGATTGGGGCGACCGATACGTTGCGCTTGAATGTATTCTGTTTTGGCGTTTGCAATCACCGGCGAATAGAATTGAAAAAGTACATCGCCTTTGCTGACAAACTCGCCTTCTGTTTTGGCGAACAAATGCTCGATCCACCCTTCGCTGCGGACATGAAGAACGCTTGTTAAATCATCGTTAGGCTCAACAAAGCCGACCGCATCGGTAACACGGTGCAGCGCACCGCGCTGAACCTTTGCTGTGCGCACGCCAATGTTATTGATGACGGCAGGATTCAACTGGAGAGCAGGCTCGCCATCGCTTGGCGCGTCGGCGCCCTCTTTGTAGACGGGGATAAGCTCCATCCCCATGGGGGACTTTCCTTGTTCATCGCGGCGATAACTCGCATCCATCGGCGCGACCCAATATAGAATTTCCTTCTCGCCAGTCCGCGTCTGTTGTGGGGCCGTGGATCGAGCGATGAAGAACCCTGCGATTGCTCCAACAGTGATGAACAACAGCGCCGCTATCAATCTTGGTCTATTCATTGTTCTCTCCTGCCAGGTAATTGAGCTTCGCCATGACTTGTGCACGATCGACGTGCAGGCGCAGCAATGTCAGTTCGGTGTCCAACTCTGCGAGCCGGGCTCTCACAAGCTCTGCAAAATCTGACAGATCGTTCTGGTATGCTGTGAGCGTTGCTTGCGTTGTTTCGCCTGCACGCAACAAAACGCTCTTCTCGTAAAGTGTAATGCGCTGCTCCAACCGGGCTTGATCGGCATAGGCGCCGGCAAGCTGGCGGTCGAGTTCAAGCAACCGCGCTTTGCGGCCCATCTCAGCAGAGCTACGCTCGCGCCGGGCAGCGGAAACATTTCGGTCTTGCTTTTTGCCGGTGAAGATCGGGATATCGAACGTCACGCCAACGGTCGCAAAATCGGGCCGGCTGCCGCCGCGAACGCCGTAACCGCCATTTAGCGTCAAACCCGGTCTATATTGTTGCCGAGCGATATCGATATCGCTCTTTCGGGCATCAATTTCAGAATCAATAGCATCAATGGAAGGGTGATGGACCAACTGGTCGCGAAGCGTTGCTCTATCACGCAGCGTTGTATGTACGGGTAAATTTTTCGCCAGGCGACGCAGGCCCGCATCCGGGCCGATTAATCGCGCGAGGTTCGCACGGTTAATATCAATCTGCCGTTCTATCTCAACCAACCGATCATCAAGCACGGCCAACTCAAGATCAGCGCGCAGAACATCCTGAGCTGAACGCCGGCCAGTCGAAAAGATTGATCGCGCAATGTCGCTCAGTTCGAGGACAGCCTGGCGGCTTTCACTGACTTTGCTTCTTGCGCCGCGCCAATAATAAAGTTCGAGCCATGTGGTTTTGGTATCAAGCGTGATTTGACTTTCTTGCAGCCCTTGCAGAGCGCGTTGTGCTTTTGCCTCGGCTTTGCGCCTTTCGCCACGATAGTGAAGTGTTTTGCCGCGCGGAAACGATTGTTGCAGGCCGACCTGGGCCTGGGTCATCGGCTCCTGCCCGAAGCGAAAGGTGTCGACCGGAAAATTGGTTGCGCTGAGTTTGAGCTTTGGGTCAGGAAGTTGCGTATCCGCGACTGCCCGATCTTCAAGCGCCAGTGATTTTTCTTCGAATTGAAGGACGCTGGGATCGCCTGCATCAAGTGCGATCGCGACCGCCTCTTCCATGGTTAGGGGCGGGGTGGATTGTGCCGCAACGACGGACAGGCAAGCGCTAATGAATACAAGCGTGACAAAAATGATCCGAAACATGAGGCAGCCTCGTTTGAATAGCTAAGCTATTGCGCTCGCTCATCGCGAAACGCGTGAGTCTCCTTATCTCAATCAAAGGAGAGGTTTTCTGGCTTAGATTCGGGGAGGCGGGGGAATAAAGGCGGCGTCAAACGGCAAAAGAGGCCGCTTGATATCTGTTTCATGTTGCGAGTGCGACGGCGCCGCAATCAATACGGCGCCAAGGGGCATGTCCGCGACCGCGCTACTGGCGCAGGAAATGACACAGAAATTACTACATTGGTGTTCGCCGGATTGCTGGCTGTCGATGCAACAATCCGCCGGGTCCGCCATATCTGAATGAGCGGCTATGGAATGATGGTCCGTCGCAGTAGCGTGAGAGCATTGCGGCGATGTCATCGTCGACGCCAGGGCAGGTTGAAATGCGAGCGCCAGGATCGCCGCGATTAAGATCACCGCAGGCCCTTTCATCGCCATCAATCTGCTAAGTCGTAACATTGTCTCTTCTCTACAATGGCTTTTCTCTACAACGCATAGCGCGCCAGTACGTATGAACACTTTAGAGTATATCAGGGCGGCTTAACAACTCATAAACCTTTTTGGCGCGCTCAGGAGTGCATATGCCGAATGCGCCAGCCATTGCCTGTCTTCACGAGGACCACTGTTCCCATGCCGTCTTTGGATTTTGCCTCGCCATCATAAACATACTCAATTCTTGAATTGAATGTGGCATAGGCGACCTCGCCAGCGACGGAAACACGGATATCGCTGTAGCCGTATGCGGTGATCTTGAATTTGTCAGACGTGAATTCAGGCTCGAGGTGATTGTCGCGATAATCCACCCAACCCCAGTTTGCATGACTGCCCTCGATGATGCTGAATTTTTCTGACTGAATGACATAGGCGGCCATGCCTTCGATATTCGATTTTGCGACCTCGTGGGCATAGCCGGTTAAGACCGTGGTTATCTCAGTGACAGCGGGCTCTGATGACGAAAACGGCGCCGCATTATGCATCCCTTCATCTGCCTGGAGGGCGCTGCTGCTAACAAACAACAAGGTGATTGAAGCGGCGGCCAATGAGGCTGCGTTGAGGTGTTTCATTATTTAACCCTTTCCAAACTGCTAATGAGAGGCTTGTATCCTCTTATTGAAGCGATAGGCTACGTAGACGTAGTGCATTGGCGATAACCGATACAGAGCTGAGGCTCATGGCGGCGGCGGCGATGATCGGCGATAGCGTTAGCCCGAATGCCGGATAGAGTACACCGGCGGCGACGGGCACGCCCAGCGCATTATAGATAAACGCGAAAAACAGATTCTGGCGGATATTGCTCATGGTCATCTGGCTTAGGCGCCGGGCGCGGACGATGCCCATGAGATCGCCTTTCACCAGCGTGACGCCAGCGCTTTCCATGGCGACATCGGTTCCCGTTCCCATGGCGACGCCAATATCGGCTTGCGCCAGAGCCGGCGCATCATTGACGCCATCGCCAGCCATGGCGACGATACGGCCCTCTTGTTGCAGCGCTTTGACCACGTTGCTTTTGTCCTGGGGCAGAACATCGGCTTCTATACGGTCAATGCCGAGCTTTGCGCCAACGGCCGCTGCGGTCAGCTTATTGTCGCCGGTCAGCATCACAATCGACAAGCCTGCTTGATGGAGCGCTTTTAACGCCGCCGGCGCCGTCTCTTTGATGGGGTCGGCGACGCATATGAGACCTAGTACGGCGGTCTCACTTGCCACGAACATCACGGTTTCGCCGTTGCGCCGCCGGTCTTCGGCTTGCGCGCGTGCGGGGTCTGTGTTGAGGCTAAGCGCATCAAGCATGCGCGCATTACCGATCGCCAGTTTGCGCCCCTCAATCATTCCCATCACGCCTATACCGGTGACGGACGAGAAGTCTTCGACGGTTGCAAGGGCGAGCCCCTTTTCTTTAGCGGCTCTTACGATGGCTGCTGCGAGCGGATGCTCGCTATTGCGTTCAAGCGCGGCGGCGAGTGACAAGAGTGCATCTTCCCCGATATCGCTGAGCGAAATGACCGCGACGACTTTCGGTTTTCCTTCCGTCAGCGTGCCGGTTTTGTCCACCACCAGCGTGTCGACTTTCTCAAAGCGCTCCAGCGCTGCGGCGTCTTTGATCAATATCCCGGCTTGCGCGCCGCGTCCGACGCCAACCATGATCGACATCGGCGTTGCAAGACCGAGCGCGCAAGGACAGGCGATGATCAGCACCGAGATAGCGGCGACGAGGGCATAGGCGTAAGCCGGCGCCGGTCCCCAGATCGCCCAGGCGATGAACGCTGCAATGGCGATCAGCATGACCGCCGGTGTGAAATATCCAGCGACTACATCGGCGATGCGTTGTATTGGCGCCCGACTGCGTTGGGCGTCGGCGACCATTTGTGCAATTTGCGCCAGCATGGTCTCCGAACCGATACGGGTCGCACGCATGATAAACGCGCCCGATCCGTTGACTGCGCCGCCGATGACGGTATCGCCAATATTTTTCTCGACCGGCATGGACTCGCCGGTGATCATCGATTCATCGAGAGCGGAATTTCCCTCGGTAATTTCACCATCGACGGGAACCTTTTCGCCGGGGCGCACGCGTAGCAGATCGCCCATCGCGATGTGTTCGACCATCACTTCTTCATCGTCGCCGTCGTCCCGCACCCGCATTGCGGTTTTCGGCGCGAGGTCCAAAAGCGCGCGCAAGGCGTCGCTGGTGCCCGCACGGGCGCGAAGTTCAAGCACTTGGCCAAGCAGGATAAGCACGACAATGACGGCGGCGGCTTCGAAGTATACCGCGACGGCGCCGTGCGCGTCTTGAAATCCGGCGGGAAAAGCTTGCGGCGCCAACACCGCAACCACGCTGTATAGATACGCCGCGCCGACGCCGATTGAGATCAGCGAAAACATATTGAGGTTACGGCTGATGAATGAGGCTGCGCCGCGTGTAAAAAATGGCCAGCCGGCCCATAAGACCACCGGTGTTGCGAGGGCGAACTGCACCCAGCTCGATAGAGTTTTGGAAATCAGCCCTTCAAAAACCCCCGGCGCGAAATGCATGCCCATTTCGAGAATGAAAACCGGAAGCGCGAAGACCAGCCCGACCCAGAAACGCCGGCTCATATCGATCAGCTCTGATTTGTCTTCCTCGACGCCAGCATCCACCGGCTCCAGCGCCATGCCGCAGATCGGGCATGACCCTGGTCCGACCTGACGGATTTCCGGGTGCATCGGGCAGGTGTAGATGGCGTTTGTGTTTGCTGGTTTGCCGCCGCCACTTTCCGCCATAGGGGCCTGCTTGTGTGCAGTATCATGGAGGTGCGTCATGGGCTTGACCTTCATCGGGGGTTAAGTTCGAAACTGGCCATCGCTACAAAAACATATCGTATCTGTTATCGAAACGCTGAGGCAACCGAGCGTGTTTCGGAGCGCAGTATCTGGGTCGCCTGGCGCCTCGTTTCAAGCGGCGGCTTTTCAGCGATGTGGGCGGCGTTATTTGGCATGACCAGGCCGCTCGGCCTTTGCCTTGTTGGGAAAGTCACTGGAGGATCAAACAGGGCTAGTTTCCAGGTAAGCCAGGCTTTACGCCATTAAAAACCTGTGCGATGAGGTCTGCGGGCCCGTAGCTCAGTGGTTAGAGCCGGCCGCTCATAACGGTCTGGTCGCCAGTTCAAATCTGGCCGGGCCCACCATTTCCCAACCAAAAACTGACACTAAACTGGCTGTGCTTTTGGACGCGCCATGGGCCGCTTAATGCAGGTTAAGCCGGGCTTGCGCAGCCTCCGCGTGGTCGCGCTGAAATGGCTTGTTTGAACACAGGATCGGATTCTATAGTCAGCAACGCTCACATTACACGCCAACGGTGAGCCTCACTGGCCTTTAGAAGACCGGTTGCGTAGAAAGACCGGCTACCGACAATAACTAGGGTAAGTTCAGATAAACATGACCAATCCGCATTCCCTTCATGACCGTCACCGCGCCGTCCTGCCAAACTGGATGGGGCTTTATTATAAAGAGCCGATTTCATTGGTGGACGGGAAAGGACGGCGCGTCCGCGATTCCAACGGCAATGAATATCTCGACTTCTTTGCCGGCATCCTCACCAATATGATCGGCTATAATGTTCCTGAGATTGTCGAGGCGATCCAGGATCAGGCGGGCAAGATCTTGCACACCTCGACGCTTTACATGATAGAAAGTCAGATTGAGCTGGCGGAACAAATCGCTGAGCTCTCCGGCATTCCAGATGCGCGCGTCTTCTTCACCAATTCCGGCAGCGAGGCGAATGATGCGGCGCTGATGCTGGCGACCGCTTATCGCAAGTCGAACCAGATCCTTGCGATGCGCTATAGCTATCACGGACGGACTTTCTCGACCGTGCCGGTCACCGGGCATTCAACCTGGTCGCCGTCTTCTCTATCGCCGTTCATGGTCAACTATATTCACGGAAGCTATCCCTATCGCAGCCCGTTCGGACATATGTCGAAAGACGATTATATCAAAGCGTGCACGGATGATTTGCGTGAAATTTTGAGCGTTGCCACTGCTGGCGATGTCGCCTGCTTGCTCGCCGAACCAATTTTGGGTGTCGGCGGGTTTGGCGCGCCGCCGGACGGTCTGTTCGGCGCGTTTTCTGAAATCTTGAAAGAGCACGGAATTTTATTTATCAGCGATGAAGTGCAGACCGGTTGGGGACGGACGGGAACGCATTTCTGGGGCTATGAGGCGCACGGGTTTACGCCCGACATCCTCACCTTCGCCAAGGGCCTTGGCAACGGTCTTGCGATCGGCGGGCTTGTGGCGCGCGGCGACATCATGAATTGCTGGAGCGCCAGCTCGATCTCTACATTTGGCGGCAATCCATTATCAACGCGCGGCGCCCTTGCGTGTTTGCGCTATCTCAAAGACTATGAATTGCAAAAGAACACGTTGCAACGCGGGGCTGAGCTGCGCGACGGCCTTGATGCGCTGGCGGCAAGCGTTGATATTATTGGCGACGTACGCGGCAAGGGGCTGATGCTCGGCATAGAATTTGTCCAACCGGGCTCAAAAGAGCCCAACCCCGAAGCGGCGTCAGCGATGCTGGAAGAGACGCGCGCGCGCGGTCTTCTTGTGGGCAAGGGCGGGCTTTTCGGCAATGTTATCCGCATGGCCCCGCCGATGACGCTTACTTCCGACGAGGTTGCAGAAGGCGTTGATATTCTTGGAGCGGCGTTAAAAACGGTAAGCTAACATCATTACCAGACGTGGAGGTCTCAAGTGAGCTTTTCGGCGAATGTAAAACAAGCGCTTTCAAAAGTCACAATCCGTAACCAGGCTTTCATCGATGGAAAGTTTCAGCCGTCTGTGTCGGGCGTCACCATGCCCTGCATCACCCCGATTGACGGGTCGGTGGTGACGAAAATCAGCGCTTGTGATGCGAGCGACGTTAATCTGGCGGTAGAAGCGGCGCGGCGAAGTTTTGATAAAGGCGTCTGGCGCGATATGGCGCCCCGCGATCGTCGCGATGTGATGCTCGCCTTCGCAGATAATATCGATCGGCACAAAGAGGAATTAGCGCTCCTCGAAACGCTTGATATGGGCAAGCCGATCTACAACACGACTTATGTCGATCTCCGCCTAGTGGTCCAGACGATCCAGTATTACGCCGAAGCGATCGACAAAATTTATGACGAGATCGGCCCGTCGCCGCGCGACGCCGTCTCGATGATCGTGCGCGAGCCCATGGGCGTCATCGCCGCTGTGACGCCGTGGAACTATCCGCTTTTGATGGCGTCATGGAAATTTGCGCCGGCGCTGGCCACTGGCAATTCTATCATCATGAAACCGCCGGAGCAGGCGAGCCTGACGATGTTGCGGACGGCGGAATTTGCCGCTGAAGCCGGTATTCCTGAGGGCGTTTTGAATGTCGTTCCCGGCGACGGCGAAGCGGCCGGCGCGGCGCTGGCGCTGCACGAAGATGTTAACGGCATTGTCTTCACCGGCTCCACCGCTGTTGGCAAGCTGATCATGGGCTATGCGGCGCAGAGCAATATGAAACGCGTCGCCCTCGAATGCGGCGGCAAAAGCCCGCAGATCGTGATGGCGGACTGCCCGGACTTCGACGCAGCGGCGCAAGCGGCGGCGTGGGCGGTGTTTTACGATCAGGGCCAGGTTTGCACAGCCGGCTCGCGGCTGCTGGTTCAACAGGAGATCAAGCAAGACTTTCTCGAAAAGGTCTCGGCGGTGGCGAAAGAGCTCGTACCCGGCGATCCCCTCGAACCCAATACCCGCTTCGGCGCGATTGTTGATGAGACCCAGATGCGTTCGGTCCTCGGCTATATTGAAAAGGGCCGAAGCGAAGGCGCGACGCTTGTCTGCGGCGGCGGGCAGATGCTTGAAGATACCGGCGGCTGTTATGTGGCGCCGACGGTGTTTGACAATGTCGACAATCAAATGACCATCGCTCAGGAGGAAATTTTCGGTCCGGTGATTTCCGCCATTGCGTTTGACAGTTTCGATGACGCCATACGCATCGCCAACGACACTATGTATGGATTGGCCGCCGGGGTGTGGACCAGCGATGTCAACAAAGCCCATAAGGCGGCGCGGGCCTTGCGCGCCGGCAATGTCTGGGTCAATTGCTGGAACGGCTCGGACATAACCGCGCCCTTCGGCGGCTTCAAGCAATCCGGTTTCGGGCGCGACCAGTCGCTGCATGCGCTTGATAAATATACCGAGCTAAAAAGCATCTGGATGCAATTGAGCTAGGCGGCGCCCCAAGCTTGCCGGTCAAGCGAAATAGGCCGACAAGGGGAGGATGATTTTCGGGAGGATGGAAATGCGTATATTGAGCGTCACCGTGATCGCCTCGATCATGCTTGTCGGCTGCGGGCAAGCCACCGACCCCGGGCGATCGGCGAGTGCAGAAAAATCACAAAACCAAGAGACCGTCTCGCGCCAGATTGATTCGGAAAATGGGCGGGCGCTTTTTGTCGATAAGGGCTGCGTGATTTGCCACGCCGTGAACGGCGTTGGCGGGAAAGCGGCGCCGGCGCTTGATGCTGAAATTGGCGTGGCGGCGGTTGATCCGCTGGAATTTGCCGCACGCATGTGGCGCGGCGCGCCGGCGATGATCGAGCTTCAATCGGTGGAGCTTGGCTATTCGATCCTCCTCACCGCTGACGAGATCGGCGATCTTGCGGCCTTTGCCGCTGATCGCGAGCAACAAAAAACTCTCACCATCAACGATCTGCCCGAGACCATCAAAAACGGGCTTCTCGATGAGCAATTCTGGGAAATCGAGGACTGGGACGGGTTCTTGAAAACCGGCCGGGAGGGCGATGAGTTTGACGATCCCGACCAGCCTGACGAAGAGGCGCCGCAATAACCCCATTTGAGGCGAAGAAACTGCGGTTTTAGGCCCCAGGCGAGCGGTTGGGCGTTGCGTTCTGGTGCGCAGCTTTCTAGTTTCCGGCAAGATCAACGGGCGAATCTCTACCGCCTGACAATCTCGCTTGAGATAGGAGTGCCCCGCCGTGGCGACAGCCGATTTTCTACTTAATTATCTGCCCATCGTGGTCTTCTTCGGCATTGCTATGGTGCTGGCGCTCGGCTTTCTAATCGCGCCGGCGATCATTGCGCCGTCGGACCCGGACCCGGAAAAGCTCTCGACCTATGAATGCGGCTTTAACGCCTTTGACGACGCCCGGATGAAATTCGACGTGCAGTTCTATATCGTCGCGATCTTGTTCATCATCGTCGATCTCGATGTCGCGTTTTTATTCCCCTGGGCGGTGACGCTGTTCAATCCGGAACTTGGCGCGACCCGCGACTTCCAGATTTTTGCCTTCTGGTCGATGTTCGTTTTCATCGCCGTCTTCGCGATCGGCTTTCTTTATGAATGGAAAAAGGGAGCGCTGGAATGGCGGTAGACGAAAAAGCATTGTCTGCGCTTGCCTATGGCTCTGCGGCGCGCGTCGGATCGCCGGGATATAACCCGTCGGACAAAGATCCGTTTTTCAACGAATTGTCAGACCAACTCGCCGACCGTGGTTTCCTCACCGCGCCGGCTGATGCGGTGATCAACTGGGCGCGCACCGGCTCGCTGATGTGGATGACTTTTGGTCTTGCGTGCTGCGCCGTTGAGATGATGCAGGCGTCGATGCCGCGCTATGATGTGGAGCGTTTCGGCTTCGCGCCGCGCGCGTCCCCGCGCCAGTCTGACGTGATGATCGTCGCCGGCACGCTGACCAACAAAATGGCCCCGGCGCTGCGCAAGGTTTTCGATCAGATGCCGAACCCGCGCTATGTCATATCCATGGGTTCATGTGCCAATGGCGGCGGCTATTATCATTATTCCTATGCAGTAGTGCGCGGTTGCGACCGGGTCGTGCCGGTCGATATCTATGTCCCGGGCTGCCCGCCGACGGCGGAGGCGCTGGTCTATGGGATTTTGCAATTGCAGAAGAAGATCCGCCGTGAAGGGTCGATTGTGAGGTAGGCTATGTATGTTCCATTCGTTAGCCGTACTTATTCAACGAAATGGTTTGATGCGTTGGCGTTGGGGTTGCTAGTTGCACTTTCGTTTGTTCTGCGAGAGCTATTGTTTCCTGACCTAACCGGCTGGAGAGAACACGCAGGTTTTTGGTTTATATTTTGGTCTTTTGCCATGACCTATTTTCATGAACGCACTAATTGGCATCTCAAAAGAGAATTGAATAAAAAGTGAACGAAGAACTCAAAGAACTAGGCGCGCATATCGCCGCTTCCATCGACAGTGATGTTCGTGACTGGCATGTGGATCATGGCGAGCTGACGGTGCGCGTGCGCGCTGACCGGATTGTTTCGGTGATGCAATTCCTGCGCGATGATCCGCTGGCGAAATTCCTTGTGTTGATTGATCTTTGCGGCGTTGACTACCCCAACCGCGCCAAACGTTTCGATGTGGTTTTTCATTTGCTGTCTATGCACAACAATACCCGCATCCGCGTCAAGGCGCGGGTCGGCGAGGGCGATACGATCCCGTCGATTACCCGCGTCTTCCCTTGTGCCGATTGGTTTGAGCGCGAGGCCTTCGACATGTATGGCATCGTCTTTTCCGGCCACCCGGATATGCGCCGTATCCTGACCGATTATGGGTTTGAGGGGTATCCGCTGCGCAAGGACTTCCCGCTCACCGGGCATGTGGAAGTGCGCTATGACGACGAGAAAAAGCGCGTCGTCTATGAGCCCGTGAAGCTGGTGCAGGAATACCGCAATTTCGATTATCTCTCGCCATGGGAAGGCGCGCAATATGTGTTGCCCGGCGATGAGAAAGCGGAAGCGGGCAAGGAGTAATTTGCGATGACTGCAAAATCAGGCCAATGCCTTTGCGGCGCCGTTAAATTCACCGCCGCGCCTAAAAACGGCGATGTCGGGGTTTGTCATTGCTCTACTTGTCGGCGTGGTACGGCAGGGTCATATTTTGCGATTGATTGTGGCGATACCCTGAAAATTGAAAGCGAAAGCGCGCTCGGTATTTATAACTCTTCCGATTGGGCTGAGCGAGGCTTTTGCAAAACCTGCGGTTCGCCAATTTTCTGGCGCACCAAAGATCGCAAATCCAATATCGTTTCCATCAACGCATTCGATGATGTCGGTGAGTTACGTCTCGACCACGAGGTCTTTATCGATGAAAAGCCCGGCTACTATTCGTTTTCCGAAAAGACTCAGCAAATGACCGGTGCGCAGGTTTTTGAAATGTTTGCTAATGCCCAGAAAGACTGACAATGGCTGACGGACACAACATCCCCGAAGATTCAACTTCTGACGCGTCGAGCCCGCGCAACTTTACGATCAATTTCGGCCCGCAACATCCCGCCGCGCACGGCGTGTTGCGCCTCGTGCTGGAGCTTGACGGCGAGGTAGTAGAGCGTGTCGATCCGCATATCGGGCTGCTCCATCGCGGCACCGAAAAGCTGATTGAGCACAAGACGTATCTACAGGCGATCCCGTATTTCGACCGGCTGGATTATGTCGCGCCTATGAACCAGGAACATGCGTTTTGCCTCGCGGCGGAAAAGCTGCTCGGCATTGAGGTTCCCAAACGTGCGCAGCATATCCGGGTTCTGTTCTGCGAGATCGGCCGCATCCTTTCGCATATTTTGAACGTGACGACCCAGGCGATGGATGTCGGTGCGCTAACGCCGCCGCTATGGGGCTTTGAAGAGCGCGAAAAGCTGATGGTGTTTTATGAACGCGCCAGCGGATCGCGTATGCACGCGGCGTATTTCCGCGTCGGCGGCGTCCATCAGGACCTGCCCGATGCGCTGATCGATGATTTGGAAGCCTGGTGCGAGCAGTTCCCGCAGAAGATGGCGGATATTGAAACGCTGATTACCGACAACCGTATCTTCAAGCAGCGCAACGTCGATATTGGCGTTGTCAGCAAGGAAGAGGCGTTCGCTCGGGGATTCTCCGGGGTGATGGTCAGAGGTTCCGGCGTTCAATGGGATTTGCGCCGCGCTCAGCCTTACGAATCCTACGCCGAATATGATTTCCAGATCCCGATCGGTAAAAATGGCGATTGCTATGATCGCTATCTCTGCCGCATGGAGGAGATGACCCAGTCGATCTCGATCATGAAGCAGGCGATCGAGAAAATCAGAGCCACGCCCGGTCCGGTGATGACAACCGACGGCAAGGTCGCCCCGCCCAAGCGCGGCGACATGAAAGGCGACATGGAATCGCTGATCCATCACTTCAAGCTCTACACCGAAGGCTTTCATGTGCCGGAAGGCGAGATCTACTCTGCGGTCGAAGCGCCGAAGGGCGAGTTTGGCGTTTATCTGGTCAGCGACGGCGCCAACAAACCCTATCGCTGCAAAATTCGCGCGCCCGGCTTCCCGCATCTTCAAGCCATGGACTGGATGAGCCGCGGCCACATGCTGGCGGATGTCTCGGCGATCATTGGTTCGCTCGACGTGGTGTTTGGCGAGATAGATCGGTAGTGCCGTATCGTGCGTTAAGCATATTGGCGGCTGGTTTCGTCGCGTTGAATCCGTTGGGTTATTCAACAGCGCAAGCGCAGAAAGTTGTCTATGATCCGCCACAGCGATTTGGTGACACAGTTAACCAAACCTGCCCGGACGAACTGCGAGTGCTCGGCGATCTCTTTGTTGACGAAAAAGACGGATATGTTTCGCCAGCCGCAACGATGACCTGTCGACCGGTTTTTAGACCCACTTGCCTTATCGTTCCTTTTCGAGATGAAAAAGCGACTCTTGTGTTCGATGTCGATCCGACCGGTAGATCACAAAACGTTCGGCTAGTGTCAACGACAAATGCGTGTCTGGACAACAATGCAGCGCTTTCGATCCTGCTTTCAGAATTTGAGGCTTCACCGAATGGCGGAAGCAATCTTTCGCGAACGGTGCGGTTTGAATTTGATTCAAGAAACTGGGAACTATTTGATGAGCCATTGAATTTTGAGTTCAAGAATGAAGTGCGTTGTAGATGGCAAAAAAATAACTCGCCGAACCATAATTGGCGCTCGAGGATTGGACTATCTCCACAAACTCTCAAGCAATGCCCGCCGAAATATCCGGACCGCTGCCAAAGCCGGGCTGCCCCCTGGGAAGGCGTCCTTGTTCATTACGATGTTGCACCGGACGGCCGCATAGAAAATATCCGGGTTCCCGCCGCTACTAATAAGTGCTTTGCACGGAACGCCGCCAGATCCGTCGCCGCTTGGCGATATATGAAATCAGAAACGCGCTGGGTCGACCTTTCGACAGTAGTCACTTTCCAGCTTGTTAGGCAATGAAAATCCCCTCCGTCACCTGCGGCACTCATGGCGAACAGCCTCAGACATTTGTCTGTGTGCATATTATTGAATCCATGAAAACTGGCGAGGCGAAAGGCTTTTGGTGGTCGCGCGGGGAGGGTGGCGTTTGGGATGCCGTCTGCAATACGTGCAACAACCTCTCTCAGGAAGCCTTCGACGCGCTTGGGCCTGACAATATCGGCATAGTCTGCCTCGGCTGTTTTGAAGACGCAGCCGCTCTCAATGAAATCGAGCTAGAGTAAGCGCCGCGCCTATTCCGCCGCTTCTGCTTGAGGGGCTGCGGGCGCCGAGCGCTGTTTTTGCCAACGCACATAGCGCCGCTTCCAGGGTTTTGGCCAGAAGTGGGTCGGCATGAGTTTGTATCTGCGGCTTAGTGGGTTCGCGCGCCTTGGTTTTCGCACCGGCGTCTCATCGAGCGTGTGCTCTTCTTGTAAATGGCCCTGAACGATTGTGTCTGACGGCGGCTCACTCGGCTCGGGCGGAAGCGAGCTGTCTTCTAAGGCGGCGGGCTGCTCTTCAAAAGAAAGCGGTTCTTCAAACGAGAATAGTTCCGTGTCTTGTTGGCGTAAGTCCGGCGGCACGACGTTGAGTGTGTCGCCTGGGCCTGCGGGCGGCGCGGCGGAGGGCGCGCGTGGAAGAGGGGTGAGGCGTGCATCGCTGCTGACACGGGTGACAGGACGGAAATGCGCGCCCGGAGCATCGACGTGCAAACTGACCGAGCTATCGTCATCATCTTCGACAGCCAATGGCGGCTCATCGGCGGTGGGTGTTTCTTCCGCCGCCGCAGAGGCGTCGAATTGCAGCTCATCCGGCTGATCGTCAATTTGTTCGTCTACGGTCAGCTCTGGCGTTTCGGGTGCGACATCGTTGTTGTCTGTGGTTTCCTGAACGGGCGCAGCTGATGCGCTTGTCGGTGCATCGCTTTGCTCATCTTCAGCGGAGTTGCTGTCGCCGGTATATTCCTGCGCCAGGCGATCTTGCAGTGCGCGCGGGGCCACGCCTGGCGGCAAGGCGATATCGGGCGCATCTGAAACGGACAGGTCTGTAGGTTGTTCCGCCGCTTCTGTTTGCGTTTTGGCGGCCTTGGCTTTTGCGCGTTTGATCGCCGCAGCTTTGCGGATTTCGCGCGCTTTTGCGCGCTTGGCGAGCGCTACGGCTTTTGCTTTTTCCCGCAACACTTGTTGCGCCGGCGTCATCTTATCCTGAGCGGGGCTGTCGACTTTGGGTATGTCATCGCTGGCGTCAGTCGTTGCAGAAGCCGCGCGTTCAGCTTGTTTTTCGGTATGCGCCTGGAGGCGCTCAATCAGCGTGCCGGTTTCGTCACTGTCATCGCTTGCCGCTGCATCGGCATCGCCGGTTTTCAGCGCCGGCGCCTCGGTTCTGAACAGCGCCGTTAAATCCTCGGCTGACAAAGCCGTAAGTCCGAGCAATTCGCGCACTTCGTTGACGCGGCCAGGCCGGAAGTCGCTGAGCATGCCGACTTTACCAAGGTGATTGCCTTGCGCGGCGGTAAATCCAAGACCACGCAGCGCCGCAAGCGATGCCTGGTCTTCTACGCCGACAGCGGTGATCAGGGCGTTGGCCTTGTTGGCAATGTCGAGAAGGTCGGAAATTGCGCTGAGGCCGGGCCCGCGAACCGTGCGTGCAAAGCGCAGGATTGATGCGCCGCCGGTTTTGATTTCATCAAATGGAAACGGGTCGATATTGCGTAGAAAATCATTCGCTCGGCCGCGCACTTCAATCGCAAGGCGAGCGCCGCATTCGCGCAGCGACGCGAAATTCTCCGCCGCCGCTTCCATATCGACATCCACCAGAGGCATTGGGCATTCGAGCGTGACCAGGTCAGCCGGAAAATCCCTGTCGCGGAGGATTTTTTTGAAATGCCTTGCAAAGGCGTCATCGGAGATGTCGGTGAGGGCGAGATTGATCGAAAACCCCGGCTCGAACGCCCCGCGCCAGCCGAGATAGCCGTCAAGCGCTTCGGCAAGCACATAACGGGTCAACTCGCTCATCCGGCCCTGGGTTTCGAAAAACGAGATAAACGCCCCCGGTGGGAGCACGCCAAGAGATGGGTGGCGCCAGCGCACAAAGGCTTCCATGCGCGCAAGGGCGCCATTGCCGAGGTCAAAGATCGGCTGAAAACGGACTTCGAAGTCCTTGTTTTCAAGGGCTTTATCAATGTCGACATTAGAGAGTCGAACTGCCTGGGCGCCCATTAATTGTTCCTCCGCCAGCCGATCGCCTGTCCCCCGCAAAGACCCGGCTCCCGTAAAGAATTGGCCAATAATCCTTGAGCCGGGTTAATTCTCGCTGAACAGCTTAGTGGGCAATTCGCCCATACTGGCATTCTGCATAACTCTGAAGCGATTCAGACCGCCGCGTAAACTCTCTGTGAACCATAAAAATCGCGGTGGCCGCACCGCCAACGGCCCCGTTACGGCCAGTAGCCATGATTCGCCATCGATGATTGAACGGCGATTTTCTTCCCCAAGAACAGGGTGGGCGCAAAAGCACTCCGCGTTCATTGTCGCAACACATGGCTTTTAAGGGATAACGCCCTGAACCAACGCGCAAACTAGCTCACCATTACCACCGGCGCCATGAGTGCGATTTAATAGTCAAATTGTTCGCGCAGGATACGCTCGTCGAGGGAATGGCCTTGATCAAACAGGACCGTCATCGAGATGGTGCGGTCTTCTTGCGCGGTCACCCTGACGACATCGCGGACTTCGTAATTGTCGGCAACTGCAGAGACCGGACGGTGCTGCGGTTTGGTCGCCTCAATCGTAACAACCGCATCGCGTGGCAACAACGCACCACGCCAGCGCCGTGGCCGAAACGCGCTGATTGGCGTCAGGGCCAGCATTTGCGCGTTAATCGGTAAAATGGGACCATGGGCAGAAAGATTATACGCCGTCGATCCAGCTGGCGTTGACAGCAGGACGCCGTCGCAAATCAGCTCATCCATGCGAACTTTACCGTTCACAAGAATGCGCAGATGCGCGCTTTGACGGGTTTGGCGAAACAGCGATACTTCATTGATGGCTTTGGCGGTTTCGGTTCTTCCATCTGCGGTGGTTGCGGTCATGGTCAGCGGATGAATGGTTGCAGCTTCTGCGGCGTCGATATTGTCGGCGAGCCCCTCAAAATCTTGCGGGTTCATCAAAAATCCGACCGTGCCGCAATTGACGCCGTAAATCGGCGTGTCGCCGCCCATCTGAGCATGCAACGTGTCGAGCATGAAACCATCGCCGCCAATAGCAACAATCACATCCGCCTCGTCGGGTGGGCAATCGCCGAAGCGCTCCACCAGCGCCGCCTGCACCGGCGCGGCTTCGGGTTTGTTGCTTGCCAAAAATGCCAGTTTTTTTATGGCCATAGGGTTAATTTGTCCGGTTGGCTTTTGGGTGGTCTTGTGGGGTATGTTACGCGGGTGCACAATGAAATGAAATGCGGGCCAACCAATGGCGTTTGAATCTCCAATATTTACCGAGCGCGGCGCCCTAAGCGCCCAATTTCGCACAGTAAGGGCAAATAGCGAGCGCCTTGTCGCGCCGCTGGTGGCGGAAGACTGGATGCTGCAGTCGATGGCTGAGGCCAGTCCGGTGAAGTGGAACCTCGCCCATACGACGTGGTTTTTCGAAACTTTTATCCTGCAGGTCCACGCCGAAGACTATAAAGATTTTCATCCGCAATTCGGTTATCTGTTCAACTCCTATTACAATCAGCTCGGCAACATGCATCCGCGCCATAGTCGCGGTCTGTTGTCTCGTCCGACGTCGCAGGAAATCCTTTGCTATCGCGCCCATGTCGATGATGCGATGCAACAGTTGATTGAAACGGCGCCGTTAGAAGTTGTTGAACACATCGCGCCGTTGATCGCCATGGGCGCCGCGCATGAGGCGCAACATCAAGAGCTGCTGGTCACGGACCTGAAACACGGGCTCTATCAAAACCCACTTGCGCCTGGCGTTTACGCCGATGCGTCTACGGATGAAATGCTGTCCGCACCGGCGATGCAATGGCGGGATATGGAAGGCGGCTTGTGCGAGATTGGCTGGAACGGGCAGGGGTTTGCATTTGATAATGAAGGCCCGCGCCATAAAATTTATCTGCACCCGTTTCGAATGGCGAACCGGCCGGTGACCAATGGCGAATATATCGCCTTCATCGAAGATGGCGGCTATGACGCCGCCAATTTCTGGCTGGCGGATGCTTGGGAAGTCATCAAGGCTGAGGGATGGCAGGCGCCGCTATACTGGCGCAAAGCTGATGATGGCTGGCGCGAATATACGCTTTTTGGCGAACGACTGATCGATCTCGAAGCGCCGGCGACGCATGTCAGTTATTATGAAGCCGACGCCTATGCGGGCTGGGCGCACGCGCGTCTGCCGACGGAATTTGAATGGGAGGCGGCAGCCTCGCTGTTTCCGCTAAAGGGCCGGTTCATGGAAGACGGCGCCCCGCGTGCGCCGGCGCCGGCGCCGGCCGATGATGGTCTTCTCCAGCTTTACGGAGATGTCTGGGAGTGGACCGCCAGCCCCTATGTCGCCTTTCCTGGCTTCGCGGTCGCGGATGGCGCTATCGGTGAATATAACGGCAAGTTTATGTCTGGTCAGATGGTTCTGAAGGGCGGCTCATCTGCGACGCCCGCAGGGCACATGCGGGTTAGCTACCGCAATTTTTTCCCGCCAGCGGCGCGCTGGCAATATTCCGGCTTCCGGCTGGCGCGGGACTGCAATTGAATAATGCATAAACCGTCACGGTGGATTACGGTCTTAAAAAAGCCGTCGGTTAGGAGAGATTGACATGAGCACACAAAGCCAAGCTGTAGCTTCGGTAGGTCAGGAAGCCGGGTTCAATATACCCGATCCGCAAAGCCTGCCATCGTTGAAAGGTGAAGTGAGCGCTGAGGAATGGCGCCTGCGTTGTGACCTTGCTGCGACCTACCGCCTGGCCGCGCTTTATGGCTGGGACGACATGATCTTCACCCATATCTCGGTACGATGCCCGGACGAGGATGGCAAGGAACGGTTTTTGATCAACCCTTACGGTGTGTTCTTTGATGAGATGACAGCGTCATCGCTGTTGAAAATAGATATTGATGGGGTGGTGGTTGGCGAGACGCCCTATTTTTCAAACCCGGCCGGCTTTACGATCCATTCCGCCCTGCATATGGCGCGCGAGGATGCGCATGCGGTGCTTCATCTGCATACGCCCTATGGGGTGGCGGTGTCGGCGCAGCAGGACGGGCTGAAACGCTATTCGCAGTTTGCGATGGTCGTACATGATGACGTCGCCTATCATGACTATGAGGGGATTGCGACCGATCTAGACGAGCGCGCGCGCCTTGTCGCTGATATGGGCTCGCACGGGTTTTTAATTCTGCGCAATCACGGCACGCTGACGGTCGGGCCCAATTGCGCGATTGCTTTTTTGCGGATGTATTTTCTCGAGCAGGCGTGCCGGGCGCAAATTCTCGCTCAGTCGGACACCAAACAACCGCACGAGGAACCGCCGGCGATGAGTGCGAGGGTGTTGCAGCAGGGCGGCCCGGCGTTTGCGCCAGGCATCGGCGATAACCTCGCCTGGCCGGGATTGCTGCGAAAGTTAAACCGCGAAAACCCAGGGTTTGACGTTTAATCGTCGGCGGGTTTCAACGTCTTCAGATAAGCAATAACCGCCGCGCGATATTCCGGATTTCTCTCACCGACAAAGCCCATACGATTGCCGCGCATGAAGTTTTGCGGGCTTTCAATGAAAGCGTCGAGATTGTCTTCGGTCCAGACGATGCCGGCCTCACGCATCGCCTTTGAATAGGCAAACCCCTCCACCGCGCCGGCGGGGGCGCCGACAATGTCAAAAAGATTTGGCCCAACCCGGGAGGGCTCGCCCTCGTTCACAGTATGGCAGACCGCGCAGGCGCCAAAACGCCGTCGCCCCTGGTTGGCGATGCTGGCGGTTGGTTCTGGCGCGGCCGTGGCTGGCTGCGCCGCTGCTGAGGAATTGCCCGGCTGAGGAGCCGTGGCGGTGGTTTCGGCTTCGCCGCCGCAGGCGACTAGAGCGGTTGCGGCGAGCACGGTGAGGATCAGTTGTATTTTCATGAGGCGGGTTTAGCCGGATATTCGGTGCGTGTCAGCCCGCGAGAGCTGCCTGATGCCCGCCGCCGCGGGCAATTGTATGTCGTGAAAACACATTTCAGAACTTTTCGTCCCAAACTATCTCGATGGTTTCTGTTTGTCCGCCTTTTGGCCTTGCGCGAGGCTACGAAAATCGCCTAGAACCCGCGTCGCTATTGGCTTGCCCCTATAGCTCAGCTGGTAGAGCAACTGATTTGTAATCAGTAGGTCCGCGGTTCGAGTCCGTGTGGGGGCACCATAAAATCGAACAAAAACAATTAGTTGTAAATTTTCGATTTTCTATCCTAGCGATTTCAAGCCGTTTTGGGTAACAAATTGGGTAACAGTTGAAATGCTGGGGCCCAGCCAACAGGGCTAGAGCAATGAAAACAATTCGAATGACAGATAGATGGTTGCGGGCAATTTCAGTGGAAGCTGGCCGTGAAGAATTTGCGGATTCTATTACGAGGGGATTGCGTCTACGCGTGTCTTCTCGGGCCAAAAAATGGTCGGTCGTAACTCGCCATAATAACAAACAAATAAGGGTGCCTCTTGGGGGATATCCGCAAGTAAGTTTGCTGGGTGTAAGGGATCAAGCAAATGAAATTTTGTCTGCTGGATCATTGCCCGACTTTGAGGCGACGCTTCGGCGGATGACGGCTAATGATACGCCAGCTCTGGAATCCCTTTGTCATGACTATATTGAGAAAATGAGAGCGAAGGGCCAGAAATCTCACACTGAATACCAACGCGCGCTCATCGATAGTCAGACTAGCTTTTGCAATTTCATGCAAAGTAAATTGGGCACTGCTGCGCGGGTCGGCGACGTGCGGACAGCTCATGTGACGGAGTGGTTGCGCGATATCTATCAACGTGCGCCGTCCCATGCGAGGCACTGCAGAGCCTATCTTCACGCCGTGTTCGCATGGGCTATTAAGGCGGAATTCGACTACACCGCAACCACAGGTCGGGCTGCATACGGGATTTCTGTTAACCCGGTTGCGGCGACGCCAGGCGGCGCCAAATCTCAGGCGCGCCAACGCGTGCTTACGACAAAGGAGCTGAAGCAAATCTGGGAGCGCGCACACCAAGTTGCCGAGCCAATAACGGTAACAGCCTTGCGCTTGATAATTGCAATGGGCGGACTGCGCGTCACTGAAATCCTGCACAGCGAGCGGTCATGGTACAAGAATGGCTGGCTTACTCTTCCAGAAACAAAAAATGGGCGAGAGCACAACGTTCCGTTGACCGAGCATGCAATGAATCAATTCAAAACTGCGCAACAGTTTGTTAGATTAGATAGTCGGTTTTTAGTGCCGCACAAATTTGACAATCAGCAACCGATGCCTGCCCCATCTGTTGGACGTGTTGTGAAACGTCTAATCGAAAAATTTGATATGGAATCGTTTCAACTACGCGATTTACGCCGAACAATGAAAACGCACCTGCTAGATGGCGAATATGTCGAAGAGCGTGAGATTGATATTTGGCATAACCATGGTCAGAATTCAGACGTGGCGCGTAAACACTACAGTTGGGCGGAGTACAAACATCTAAAAATACGCGTGGCCAAACAAATTGATGCCTTTTTGAGTAAGGCGTTATCTTGAGTACGATTTTTGGGCATTATCTCTGCTATGCGCGCAAATTTGGACATTAGAAATTAGGGGCACGACCGAGCATTTTTGGCCCTTAACTGCCTTAGACAAAGTTAATTGCTATCGGCAGTTTTTACCGCTCTTCGGCTATTTCCGAACTGGAAATAGTCGAAGAATGAGTCCCATACGTTTAGGTCAGAACTATTTGTGTTGCATTCCATAACATTCGAAATTCCAATGTCGCCTCGCATCTCATGGGTGATAGCCCGTAATCAACGATATCTCCGTGACTGCGTTCGCGGCTCATAATCGAAGGTTCGGCGGACGCCATCAATTTCCAAGTCGCCAACTATGGACGGTATTACTTCCATTTCCTCTGCGAGAAGACGGCGGATTTCAGCAGTCATTTCTTTTGTTTCGTCTTCGCTTTCTGAGGCTTTTACAGTTGGCGATGGGAAATCTCCGTACTCGGTGCTTAGCTCTCCCTGTCCAATCGCGCGCCATGCGCCGTCTTCATCAGCCCAGATTCTTATACTCACATCGCCCGTTAACGCATTTGCGTTTGTGACGACATAAGCGCCAGGCGCATCTGTTGCGGTGAAAATTGGCATAAATTTCCCGAAGCATGAAGGCTGATCGATATTTTCGCTGAGGCAGTTGTCTCCAAACCAAGCAGGTCTATCGTACGTAGTGAAAATGTCGTCCGGCGGCGTCACGCCATCAAGTGAGACAATGGCTGCTGCGGCGGCTTCATGGGAAAGTTCGCGCGTGATTGGCGAAACGCGCACGCGATGTCCGTCGATGAGCAGATCATTGAAACGCGCAGACGTAACCCGTGCCGCTGCGAAGGCAGGCACAAATTCCTCATCAAAATGCAAGCGGCGGTCACGATTGGTATCATTTATAACAACCGAGTCTTTCGCATACCGAAAATCTGAGCTGACGCGTTCTTGAACTGCTCCATCAGTTCCGAGCAATAGTCCCGAAATCGCAACACCGCCGAAACGCGAGGAACTAATGTACTTTGATAGAATGAGGATGTCGTCTACGCTGTCGAAATTTAGATCAATGCGACGTGCGATACAACGGCCATCGCCTTGGAGCTTGTCTTCCTCATCATCAAGGGTGCGTCCAAATCGGGCTGCGCGCCTTTCGCGTTCTGCGCGCAGTTTTATTTCCTCATCAAAACTCGCTTTGGCGGCAACACAGTACATGATTGGATCCGCGCCGCTATCAGGCGGCAAGAGCGCGGCGTCCGGGGCGGCGGCGCCATCGATGAAGCGCAGCGCATCGCGGCGGTCATTAAAAGTTTGCTCAATACGACGACGCTGTTGTCGCGCCTCACCGGGGTTGTTTGCGAGAACCGCTATCCGCGCATCGCGTTCACTGCCAGATCGCTCCGCCAGTATTGCAAGCGCCTTGGCGCCGTAGTCGCCAGCGCGCGGGTCCGTTAGAAATCCAAAATCGAAATCATCCGGCTCAACGCGCCCTGCGTTCAAGCGCTCGATTTGATTGGCTACGGAGACACGCGCTGGATCAAGAACAGGCGTCATCAGCCCAATCAGGATTACGACCGTGAATGCCGCGCCGGCAATGTTCACGGCCTTCACGAAAGCAAGCCACGGTTCATTAATAAAGAACGGACGCACTGCCGCTGCTGCATAACCCAGCGCATGGAAGCCGACAATCGCGAGTTCGGCGCTGGCGAGGACACGCGCTGGCGTAAAGCCGTATTGATTGACGCGCAGCCACAGGCCCAAAAACGCAAGTGCAACGATGGCGAGGAGCGGTGCGGTGCTAAACCTTACGACGCGGCGCACCAATGGCGCTGTTGGCGGATCGCCGGCTTGATACGCAGCATTGAGCAGCAGGATCATCCCCGCTGCAACATTTAGCAGTAAGACCGTTGCGCTCTTTGTGTCCCACAGGGGTTCAAGGCCCGTAAAAGGCAAGGCGACAAGGAACGCCGTAACGATCAGCGTCAACAAAATCCCAAGCCATGAAAGCATGAAAAGGCCGATTTGGCGCGCGCCGCGCGTCAGGACAGAGCCTTCGTCAGTCCAGTGAATGCCGAGCGCCAAGGTGCTTGCTGATGCGATCCAGGAAAACTCCGGCGTTTTTATAAGCTCGCTAAAGGCGTCAATGCCGATGAGATTGAACATCGAGGCGCCAAGCCAAATGATAACCCAGAACGCGCCGAGAAAGATTAGCGCCAACACCGCTTGAAAACCGTGACGCCAGGCATTGTCGAAATAGGTCGCAAACCGCGCGATTATTTTGTTGTCGTCGCGCGCGCTTTGCAGGAATTCATGGATAATGAAGATCGCAAGAAGAGAGAAAACCCAAACGGGTACGAGGGGTGAAACGCCTGTCCAAACAGGCGTAGGGGCATACCAGCCGAGATAAAATAAAACCGCCGCCGCGCCAGCGACCCAGACGGTCAGGCGGATTGTCGGCAACGCGCCCAGCCCAAAGACCAGCGGCAGCGGCGCGAAAAACGCCATGGTTCTAAGTCCGGATAGAACCCGATGCCAGCTTTCGGGGGCCATGCCGAATTGGGGCGTCTTATTTTCCAAAAAGTCGAAAACAACGAAGAGCAAGACGCCCGCCAACACACCAGCCGCAAGTCGCGCCAGTCCAATCCGAGCGCCGTGCGCACGGCCGTTGTTCGCTAGCTCAGTCATTGGCTGCCCCGGATACGGAAAACACGTTACTCGCCGCAAGATTTGTCCTTGATTATGGCTGTTCTTTGGCGAGCATACAACTTTACAGCGATATGCTGTGTTTTCGGATTTCGCCTTGAATTATCTAAATAGAAGCAATGGCGTTGCGCCGCCTGTCGGGGCGTTCCAAAAGTAGCGTGCTGTATTCATGGCGGCTTTCGGGCGCATTTCGGACTTTGACGCCAAATCAACTAAGTCCATCTTTGGCGATTTCTAGCCAATCATTTACACGCCCTCGGACGGCTGGAATGCGAGCAAAAGGAGACATTGGCCAATTGCACCCTGGTGCGTAAATTGTCTTCGATTCCGGGCGTGGAGTGGCGTTGAAACACTCAATCGTCGGTTTGGTTAGCGGAAAACAACCCGGATTAGGCGTGGACCAGAAGCCGGTATGTCGGCTATCAAACCCGAGTAATTCGTGCCTTTGCGGCCCCCTAGACCATCACTTTTTTACACAAGACGATGGAATCATTGAGATAATCCCTCTTAGTTTAGCCACTTGACTATATGCTCCCTATATGAGAGCTATATACCTTGACATAGATTAGGGAGCCTACTAGATAGGTTTCAGCAAATGCGCGTGATCGCTCGACGGACATTGCGAGAATATGGCGACCGCGTTCCGGAAGCGAAGGCGCAGCTAGATGCTTGGTATCACGAAGCGATCGTGGCGGATTGGAAGTCGC